>NZ_CAMHFP010000001.1 GCF_946184425.1 uncultured Methanobrevibacter sp.
ATCTCTTTTAGATTTGATTTTAAAATATATTTGTCCGTTTTTTATTTTTTAATTAGATTTAATTTAGTTGAGTATGATTTATTATATGAGATATTTAGATTTTATTTTAATTTTAAAGATATTTTGGTAAGATATATATTATTATAAAGCAATATATACTATTATTGTAGTGGTAATTTTGTGGCTAATGGAAATAGAATAGATTTAAAAATTTCATAATGTGGGGTTATAATGTCGTTAAAAGATATTGATCATTTAATTGAACCAAATTATTTTTCCTCAAATACTGATTTGATTGAAGGTTTTTATAATTTAGTTCTCACAGAATCTGTTAGGTATGATAGGCTTGCTGGGTATTTTAGTTCTGGAAGTTTATCTGTAGCTGCAAAAGGAATGACCAATTTAATAAAAAATAATGGACATATAAGATTGTTATGTGGCGTTCAGTTGAGTGAAGAAGATTGGGATTCAATCTCAAATCCAGAACAATTCAAAGACTTAATTAATAAAAATTTTTTAGATGAATACGAAAATTTAGAAGACGAGTTGACTTGGAATTATACTAAAGTTTTAGGTTGGATGATTGCAAATGGAATTCTTGAAATGAAAATAGGTTTAAATTATATGGAAGGTAAATATGTGCCTGGTAATATTTACCATCCGAAATTAGGAATTTTCTATGATTGTGATGATAATTGTATAGTTTTCGTAGGTTCAGTAAATGAAAGTGCAAGAGGTTGGTCAATAAATACTGAAAATTTATCCACGTATAAAAGTTGGCAAAATGATGTACATATTCCGTCTAATATTTCTGCTTTTGAAGATTTTTGGAATGACAATAATGATAATGTAAAAGTATATGATGTTCCTGACGAATCTTTAGATTTTTTAATTGAACATTCTCCTAAAGATAAGGTTGAACTAGAAGAAACTATTGTAAGAATTAAACAATTAGAAAAACCTGCTTATAAGAAAAAAGAAGTAAAAACTCCTTATGCATATCAACTTGATGCTATTGATCGTTGGTTTTCAAATGGTAAAAGAGGAATTTTAGCGATGGCTACAGGTACAGGTAAAACATTCACATCATTGAATTGTTTAAAAAAAGTTTTAAAAGAGGAAGAGGTTCTTACAGTAATTGCATGCCCATATACTCATTTAGTAGAACAATGGAAAGAGGAAGTTCTAGATATGGATTTGGGTAAAACTCATGAGTTTTATGGCGTGAATTCAAAATGGGGTTCTGATTTTGATAGACTTGAAAGGAAATTAAATAATAATGTAAAGTTTGAAAAACCACAAATTATTTTAACAACTCAACAAACATTTCATACTCCTGAGTTTATATCTAAAATTAACAATCTAAAAGAAAAAAATTTTAATAAAAATTTATTATTAATTGTTGATGAAGTTCACCACGTAGGGTCTGCAGGATATAGTGAAGGATTACTCGATGAATATGATTATAGATTAGGTTTAAGCGCAACCCCTAGAAGATATATGGATTATGAAGGCACTCAAAGGATAATGAATTATTTTGGAAGAGATATTTTTGAATTTACTATTAGGGACGCATTACATAGGAGACATGGGCCTAAAATGGAACCATTTCTGACTCCATATTGTTATTACCCAATTAAAGTTAAACTTACAGAAGAAGAAGCTAAAAATAGAAGTAAAGCAAATAATGCTGAGGACAAATATAAGATATTGGGTGAAATATTGGATAATATGGAAAAACCAATTGATCATTTAATAATATTTTGTTCTCCTAAACAAAGAGAAAGAGTGTTAAAAATTTTAAATGAAAAGAAAATTAATCCTAAAGCAGAATTTACTTATAATGAAGATTTAAAATTAAGAAAACAATTATTAGATGATTTTGATAAAGGAGATTGTAAAGCATTAGTGGCTATGAGATGTTTAAATGAAGGAGTGGATGTTCCATCAACAGATAAAGTTATTATAATGTCCAGCTCATCTAATCCTGCTGAATATATTCAAAGAAGGGGTAGGGTTTTGAGGAGATCACCTGGTAAGAAAAGGGCATATATTTATGATTTAGTAGTTGTTTCTGATAATAATGATTCAAAATTGAATAACTTTTTTGATTCTGAATTAGATAGGTTAATAGAGTTTGTTACTGATTCAGATAATGCTGATGTTGAAGGCATACCTAAATTAAAAGAATGGGGATTATTATGAAAAGCAATATAAATTCAGTAATTTTACGAATTTTAAACGACGAAATGGAAATAAAAGAAAATGAAAAAAATTATATTTTAGATGCATTGAATTTGGAATATGATAATAGTGATAAGGAAAGGCCTCATTTAAATAAAGATTATTTAAAATTTGTTGAGGAGTATAGTGATTAAAATGATTATCAAATCTTTAAAAATGAAAAATTATCGACCATACAGGAACCCTCCTATAATTAATTTTGCATATGGTGATAAAAATTTAACTATAATAGAAGGAGATAATGATTTAGGTAAAACTACTTTTTTAAGTGCAATATCTTGGTGTATATATGGTGATGAACCATATAAAAATCCTAGTAAACCAAGATGCAATTTGGGTGCTGCTAGTGAGTTAAAAAAAGGTGGAATTTTAACAGTTGAAGTTGAAGTTGTAATGGAAGATAATGAGGGCAATGATGTAATATTTAATAGGCAACAAAATTATAAAAAAACTTCTTCTGAAAAAATGCGTAAAGATGGGAAAGAGAATTTTAAAATTCGCAAAGTATCTGATGTTAATGATGCCCCATTGGGTGATCCTGAAGGTTATAGGGAAACAAGATTGCCTAAACGTTTACAAGAATATTTTTTATTTGATGGTGAACGATTGTTAGAATGGTTTACTGGAGATACTGATACAGTTAAAAAAGAAATAGAAAAATTATCTCAATCTAATTTAATTCAAAACGTGATTGATCGTACTGAAACACAAAGAGATAATTTAAATGATGATTTAAAAGAATTAAATAAGGAATTAGCTGATTTAAATGAAAAAGAATCTAATTTGATTTCAGCAAATAAAGAAGATACAAAAAATTTAGAAGATAATAAAAATAAAATTGTTGAATTAACAAATGAAAATGAAGTTTTAGAAGATTTATTAAGTCCTAAAGGTGAGACTCCTGAAAAATTATTGTCTCAAATTAATGGTTTGGAAGAGGATATTGAATTTGCAAACGACCAATTAAATGATTTAAATCAAAATCATATGAAATTTTTATTAGATAATTTTTCTCGTGTTTTGAGTCAGGACATATTAAAATCATTTTCAAATAGAAAGATCGATGATGATTCAATTGAAGATGATTCGATAGATGATGAGCATATTTATTCAATTTCATCTAAAGACCTTGAATATATTTTAAATAGAAAAAAATGTATGTGTGGAAATGATTTTAATGAAGATGATTTAGCGTTTGAATTATTATCTAAACTTCAAAAAAAAGCAGTTAAATATGAAGTTAATTCCACACTTACTAAAACAATTAAAGATTTAATTAATGATTCTAATGATATGATTAATAGAATACCTAAATCATTTCAAGATGATGTTTCCACATATTGGAATAATGTTAATAAAATCGAAGAACGTATTGAAAAGAAAACTGAACTTTTAAAACCTAAAAAGAAAAAATATAAATCCCTTTCAGAGAAACAAGATGAGGAAAATAAAACTAGAAATAAAATTAACAATAACACTAAAATTATTGATGGTCTTAAAGAAACTAATGTTATTCTTCAACAAAATTTGGATGAATTCGAGCCAAAAATGCAAGATATTAAACGTGAACGAGAGTTGTTGGAAATCAATATTGGTGATGAAAAAAAGATTTCTGATAAAATAGAGTTTTGTAACACTATTATAGATCATTGTGAATTTTTAAAAGCAGAATTGGGTAGACAAAATCATAAATTAATCGAAGCTGCTGTTAATAATCAATTTAAAAAAATATATAATGGTGATGGAACTAGAAGAAAATATGATGCTGTATTAATTGATGAGAAATTTAATATTTCTTTGGAGGAAACTGATGGTTTAGTGGTAACTTCAATTACTCCATCAAGTGGTGCTCAATTAGCTATTGCATTATCATTTATCACTGCAATAAACTCTTCTACTGATTTTAAACTTCCTCAAGTAATGGATACTTCAATTGGTCGTTGGGGAAATAGATTAAGAAGAAATTTTGCTGAGGCACTACCTCATTTATTGGAGGATAATCAATTAATCTTTCTCTTTTTAGATAGTGAAAATTCTCCTGAATTGCATGATACGCTTTTTGAACATGTTGGGTTAGAATATGAACTACAATTTGTAACAAAAGATGAAACAACAATTGTTGATGTTACCGAAGAAAGAATAGGTGAGAAATATGAATAATAATGATGATAAAGGTACAATAATATGCACTGATGATATATATTATCAGCATACTGGTGAAGATAATAAATATTCATATCAACATTTGGCGAAACAATTAGGACTAAATAATCTTGAATTGTTTACAATAACTGTTCTCATAGGTAAATATGTAGTTAAAAGTCGTGAAGATATTAGTAACACTGCTACTTTAATTCAATATAAGAGCGCTTTAAACATGGGAGAACCAATTAAAATATTGCAAATTTTAGCAATTGAGGAAACTGATGATATTAACATATTAAACAATAAACGTAAAATGTTTGATATATGGGAAGGATATGCTATGGCAGGAATGAAAGAATTTTGCAAATGGTATTATTCTAATTCTATTGATATTCCAGCTGAACTTGAAAAAGTGATGATTGCTGCTTTAAATTCATCAAAATAAATGTGATTTTATGACACTGGAAGAATATATTATACTAGAGGGGGATAAATTCATAGTAACTCGCACATTTGATAATGATAAATATGTTTTTGGCACCTTTGATACACTAGAAGAAGCTATTAAAAAAAGAGATGAGTTGAACTATGATGGATGGCCATTATATCCTGAATTTATTGTAGAAGAGGAAATTGATCAGTCCCATATAATTAAAATAGGTAGCGAGGATTATGAAGTATATGATCCGTCAAAAGTTAAAATTTCAAATAATTCTAATTATAAACGAGATGTCATGAATTTAATTGAAAATATTAAATTTATAGAAGAATCGTCTAAAATTCCTTTTCCTCAGTCTGATGATTTAAATCGCTTTATTTTCATAGGACAAACTCTTTTAAAGAAAGATTTGAATAAAGAAGATATTAAAAAATTAAATCAAATTGGAAATAGAATTGTAAATATGTACACCAGTACAGGATTTTATTTTCATATTTTTGAGAAATATAAACAAGACAATAAAATTTATTATAAGTTATCGGATAAAGGAAGATCTATTTTTGAATTAGATGAGTATCAACGAAATATAAATATATGTAAATGTATTTTGGAACATGAAATTTTTTATAGGATTTTTAGGGAATGTTTAGAAAAAAAAAGTATTTCTAAAGAGAATATAGTTAATATAATGTTACAATATGACTTGAATTTAAATTCTATGGTAACTATTAAACGAAGGGCTAGTTGTGTTTCAAGTTGGATGCATTGGATTTTTCGTTTAATGGGAATTGATATTTAATTTTTTCCTGAAAATATATAACGTAAGCTGCCAAATATTTAACCAGAGGAAAAACTTATGAAAACTTTAAATGTTGTGGCGGCCATCATAAAAAAGGACAACAAAATCCTGGCAACCAAAAGGGGATATGGTGAATTCATTAACATGTGGGAGTTTCCGGGCGGAAAGATAGAGCCGAATGAAACCAAAGAGCAGGCTCTCATAAGAGAAATAAAAGAAGAACTCGACTGCACAATCGAACCCACAAAATTTGCCCTGAATCTTGAATATCAGTATCCTACATTCTACCTTAAGATGGACTGCTTTGAAGCGATAATCACTGAAGGAACTCCAAAGCTATTGGAGCACAACGATGCAAAATGGCTTGCCAAAAGTCAGTTGGACGAGGTAAACTGGATTCCGGCAGACCTGACAATCATTGATTATTTGAAAAAAACCATGGAGGATTAGCATGAACAGACTACAATTGGCTAAAGATAAAAAGGCAGAACTTGAAGACAGGCTCCAAAAGGTCAAAGGAACTCCAAGAGAGGAGGAATTCCAACTGCAGCTTGACAAAATTAACCAACTGATTGAACATCTTGAAAATGAATAATCTCAACACCGATGATATCATTAACGGAGCAAGAACAGCATTCATTGACGAACACATCAGCTCCAGCTCTGATTTTAAACCAAAATTATTATATAATGACAAAAATTCAAAGGTCATTAATTCCATTAGAGATGAGCTTAAAAACTGTGACGAGTTCATATTCTCATCTGCTTTCATCACCATGGGTGGCATAACGCCGCTTCTTGAAGAATTCAGATATCTTGAGCTAAAAGGCATCAGGGGAAAGATTCTCACAACCGATTATCTTAACTTCACAGAACCCAAGGCATTAAGAAAGCTTCAAAGCTTTAAAAACATTGAAGTCAAGCTATACCTGCAGGAAAAGGAAGGCTTTCACACCAAAGGGTATCTTTTCAAAAAGGACAATGTCTATAAGGGAATTGTCGGAAGCTCCAATCTGACAATGTCGGCGCTTTCCATCAACAAGGAATGGAATGTGGAGTTTACATCACTCAGCGAAGGCGAGATGCTTGGTGATTTAAAGCAGGAGTTCAACTCACTGTGGGATGAGGCTGAAAACCTTGAAGATATCCTTCCGGAATATGAAAAAATCTACAATGACAATAAAAAGTTCACAGACCTTAAAAGAATCACCCGCAGGATTAAGGAAGACAACATTACTCTCACTCCAAACTACATGCAGGAGCAGTTTCTTGAAAACATAAGAAATCTGATTAGGAATGGCGAGGACAAAGCTATTCTGGTATCTGCCACAGGTACCGGTAAGACCTATGCCTCCGCATTTGCCGTTAATGATTTCAAGCCAAAAAGATTCCTGTTTCTTGTTCACAGGGAACAAATTGCCAAACAGTCAATCAACGCCTACAAGCATGTCTTTGCCGATCATGACAAGTTCGGACTTTTAAGCGGAAACTCAAAGGATAAGGATAAGGATTATCTTTTCTCAACAATCCAGACTATGTCTAAGGAGGGCGTTTACACAGAATTCGAGCCGGACCATTTTGACTACATTATTGTCGATGAGGTTCACAAGGCAGGTGCATTGTCCTACTTGAAGGTGATTGACTATTTCAAACCGAAATTCCTTCTGGGAATGACCGCATCGCCTGAGCGTACCGACGGCTTTAACATCTATGATCTTTTTGACAACAACATCGCCCACGAAATCCGCCTTCAGGAAGCCCTGGAAGAGGACCTTTTATGTCCGTTCCACTACTTCGGAATAACTGACGTCGAGTTGGAGGACAGCACTGTGGATGATGACTTCACTGACTTCAATCTGCTGGCCAGTGACAAGCGCGTCGATTATCTCATTGAAAAATCAGAGTTCTATGGATATTCCGGCGATAGAAGAAAGGCTCTTGTGTTCTGTTCAAGAAAGCGTGAGGCGGAACTTTTATCAAAGGAGTTCAACAGGAGAGGATATGCTTCTGAAGTTCTTACTGGTGACGATTCGCAGGAAAAACGTTTAGAAACAATAAACAGACTTACCAATGATGAAAATCCAAATAAACTGGAGTTCATTTTCACAGTTGACATCTTCAATGAGGGGGTTGACATTCCTGAAATCAATCAGGTGCTGCTTGTGCGGCCAACCGAGTCTCCAATCATTTTCATCCAGCAGCTTGGAAGGGGTCTTAGGAAATACAAAAACAAGGAATACGTTGTCATACTTGATTTCATCGGAAACTACAAGAACAATTTTATGATACCAATTGCCCTTTCAGGGGACAGATCCTATGACAAGGATAAAATCAGAAAATATCTGATGCAGGGAAATAAAATCATTCCGGGTGCTTCATCAATCAACTTCGATGAGATTTCCAAAAAGCGTATATATGAGTCAATCAACAACACTTCATTTTCGAAGGTGGCTCTGTTTAAGGAAAAGTACAATAATTTAAAATACAAGCTCGGACGTATCCCTTCATTATATGACTTCGCAATCAACGGAGATTTTAATCCGGAACTGATTATAAATCACAGCAAATTTGATACATATGATAGGTTCATTGAATATGTCGAAAAGGACTACTCTAGCAGTTTCGGCCATTTTGAAAATGCATCACTGAAATTCATCTCCAAAAAACTAATCAAGGGAATAAGGCCTCATGAACTTGTGATACTGAGTTGCCTCAAATATAACAAATACTTCACAGTAAATCAAGTTGAAAACTATCTTTATGAGAGGTATGGCCTTGAAAATCAGTTTGATTCAATAAAAAGTGCCATAAATGTATTGAGCATGAATTTTTACAGAAAAGAGACAAGCGATGAATATCAGGCAAACACGGTTACAAGCTTTCTTTCAAAGGATGAAATGGACTACGAAAACATCTACTTCAACTTTGATAAAAATATTTACAAGAACTTAAATATCAATAAGAATTATAAATTTGAAATTTCAGACAACTTCAGAGTATCTTTAGCCAATTCAGCATATTATGAACATGTAAGTGATGCTTTAAAGTACGGGCTGCACAAGTATGAAAGCGTTTACATGTCCGACAGTCCATTTAAATTATATGAAAAATACTCAAGGGAAGATGTGCTGAGGATAATGAACTGGGAAAGATTCATGAATGGTCAAAACATTGGTGGATACAAGATAAAATACGATACCTGCCCGATATTTGTAACTTACAACAAAAAAGAAGACATTTCAGAAACAATAAACTATGAAGATCATTTTATTTCAAAAGAAGTGTTCAATTGGATGAGCAGAAACAACAGGAAAACATCTTCTCCTGAACTGGAACCTCTAATAAATTACAATGGTGTTGATATTGAACTGTTTATCCAGAAAAGCAATGACGAGGGAATCGAATTTTACTACATTTCAAAACTGACTCCTATTACATATATGCAGGTTTACAGGACAATTGAAGGAAAGGAGCATCCTATTGTCAATTTCAAATATAAAATCGAAACTCCGGTCAATGATGAACTTTATTCATATTTTGTAAATGACTGATTATTTTTAATCAAATCATTTTATTTATCTTTTAATTGAACCTTCATTAACATTAAAGATACCTCTCTCAGATTTAACATTTAAAAAACTCATGGATATAATCAAAGAATTAGAAATCAAGTTTAGTTTTAACAAACTCCACAGTTAATGTCTGAATTTAGCCATTCTCATTTTCTAAAACTTTTAATTAAATATTTTCATTTAAGTCACTTATATAATAGGATAACTATAACATCCTCATGGAGTGTTAATTATGGCTGTCTCTGAGAATTTAAAGGAAAACTGGTTAAATCGCATTGACGAACATAAGGGAACAGTTTCTGAAAATACTTTACTGGTTCCGTATGATATTGAAAACGTTTATGAAGCATTGCTTAAATTGCCCGAAAGAATTGCACATGGAATACTTTTCGATCAGGACCATGATTCCCATTCAGTATTGTTTGGAGCAAAAAAATCAATTTGGACTGGGGGACTCACTTTTAAAGGCTATGCAACACTTGAACCTAATTCCGATAACGGAACCTTTGTGTATATGTATGTTAAGGTGCAGCTGTCCGACAGGATTTTACAGGAACTTTTCAATGAACTGACAGACATTCTTGAAAAAAATTACAGCAAATCCACATCACTGTCCGATTCAAAAACAGAATCTTCATATGGCATTGACGTTTACGGAAGTGATGATTATGACAAAAAGAAAAACAAATATACAAGCAAACAATCCAAGTATTCAGGTGTTTATTATATTATCATAGGTTTAGTGCTGTTATTTGCGGGAAGTACTGGAAATTTTGTTTTGAGATTTACCAACAGCAGTGAGGCGCTTATATTGTTTTCTCTGCTTCCTTTGGGATATGGAATATATAAATTGTATAATGGATTTACGCAATGAACAGTGCTGACTTGTTGAAGTCTATCAAATCAAAAAAATAATATGAATTGCAATGATTTGACCATTGCAATTTAACTGATAACATAGTCGTTGTGTGAAAGAACCTTGTTGTTCAAATCGGTCAGCTTGAATCCGACATGAGTCACGTTGTTGGTTGGAAGGTCTCCCTGCCATATGATGCCCTGTCTGAATTCGTCAGCTGTTGAGTTCACCTCAAAGACATTGTTGTTGTTTTTGTCATAAAATCTGATGTTCATTATGTAGTTTTGTGAGTCTTTCGGCAGATTGTAGGACTGGCCGTAGACTGCATAGTTATTTCCTTTGACTTGAACATCGGTCATGTTCATGGCAATCACACCGTCTGCTGTTGTGTTTTGGCCTGTCGGCACGATGATGAACAGATATATCAAAATCACTATTGCAGCAATAGGAATTGCTATTGCAATGTATTTTTTGATGCTGTTTTCTTTCTTTTTAGGGTTGATTGCTTCAAAGGCTTCAATTGTCTCCCGACTGATTTCAACATTTTTAACAGGCTTTTGCACAATTTCTGATGTTTTATTGACCAGTTTTTTCAGTTGCCTTTTGGTGTTTGGAAATGACTGGATTACCGTTTGTGTCCTCAGGAGGAATTCCAGCTTTTGAGTTGATTTCACCTCGTCGATGTTGAACACGATTATCGGAATTTCGCTTGAAAATGCAATGTCCAGTTCAGTCAGGACATAATTTGTTTCCTTTGCGTTTTCACCAAAAATCAAAACGAAACATTTTGATTCGCTTATCGCCTGTGTAACGGTATCTATGCTTGCGCCTGAAGCCATGTCCTTTGATTTGCTCCATGGCTTTATGCCGTTTTTTTCAAATAGTCGATAAAGTTCATCGCTTAGGTGTTTCTCTCTTTTATCATAGCATATGTAGATGTCATGGTTCATGATAAAACCTCATTATAATTGAATATACTCCTCATATAGGTATTCGAAGAGCTTTTCGTCTGAAAATGTAAACCTTAAAATTGATTTCCTTGTCAGGAATTCGTTTCTGATTAGAATTCCGTGGATTATTGCAATTGCCCACAGCAGGAAGAATATCAGAATGAACAGGTTCAGTATCGCATGCAGTATGAACAGGAAATCCATGACTTCAAATTCAAGAAGCAAAATCATAATACTTGGAATCAGATACACCAGTCCCATCACAGTCCAAAGTCTCTTGTGCGATGTAAGTCCCATATATATGAAAGATGCCCAGTATACTGGAGTGAATAGCAGGATTAAAGACAAATAATCCTTTTTGTGTCTTGTCATGTCCTCTTCCTGGTAATTTGTCAAATCAGTAAGTATCGGAGCGTCGTTTTTCTCATTGCACAGATGCAGTGCATCCTTAATCAGAGTTTCGTATTCCGCTTCGGGATCGGGAAATGCCGGAAGCCACTGTGAAACCTTTAAGAAATATGCCATCTCATCTCTCGGCTCGGCATTGTCAATATTGAAGGATATGATTGGCTTGTTGTATGAGTATGCCATTTCAATTTCATTGTTGACGTATCGTGACGCCTGTGAAAATGACGAATACACCAAAACGACGATTTTGGTTGACCTTATCGCATCGCCTATTTCCTCGATGTAGATTTTTCCCGATGAAATGTTTCTGGGTGCAATCCAGCATTTGAGGCCGTTTTTTTCAAGAAGATAACAGATTCTGTTTGCAATGTCACTGTTTCTTGTCGAATAGCTTATAAAGACATTATGCTTTTGATTTTCCTGGTTCATGTTTTCACCTGACTGTTGAATGCGGTATCCACAACGAATTCCCTGTTGTCTGCCTCAAACAGATAGACAACGCTGTCCTTTGTAAAGGTCAGATTGTTCTTGTCGAATGAATCATACGGAATGATGAGGGAATGATACATGAATCCCTGACCTTCGTCAAACTTCAATGTAATGAGGTAACATGTTTCGTTTTTATAATCGATTGTACCTTCGTTTATTGAAGCGTAATTCTTCAAAAGATTTCCTACCCTTTTGTCTGTTGAGTTCAGCTTGCTTACATCCATATTGTAGAAGTTATCCTGCGGATTTCTGAATTCGACGGTATTGCCAACGACAGTATATCCTGAACTTGAAGGATAAGTCATATTAATCGAATCGGTAATTTCCGCTTTCTGCTCCATATACTTATGGCTCATCAAGCAGTATCCTCCATAAAGAAGCAATATGATTGTTGTCGCTATTATTATGTACTCCATCTTTTTTCTATTCATTTTAACACCTGATAAGCATGATTTCTATTTTATTACGGTAATTATCACTTTTCTAATTGCCTTATTGTAATATTTGTTGCCTGAAAATCCTATTGTGCCGATGAATTTTCCTTTTTTGGCCAGTTTGGTTATCTTAAATATAGCCTGGCCTTTTGCATTGGTTTTTGCAGCATAAATCTTGCCGTTAATGGCCATCTTGACCCATGTGTTTTTCATCACTTTGCCCATATTGTTTTTCAAAATCACTGCATATTTTTTCACTTTCATATTCATCCTGAATGTCTTTTTGTATGAGGTTATCTTAGGAGTGGCCTTTTTGACAATCACTTTTACGGTTTTGACTGATGATTTGTATTGGCTGTTTGCCGCAAATGCGATTACTGCAATGTATGATTTCGGCATTAGGTTAATCGCCAGACTTGCCTGTCCGTTTCTGTCTGTGGTCAGTGTGAAAATCCTTCCGTTGAGTTTGACCTTGAGGATGCAGTTTGCAAGCACTTTCCCGTTTTTATCTTTAAGGGCTATCATCAGCTTGTTTTTTGTTCCATATGTCTTTATTAGGCCGGATGATACGATGGTAGGTGCTGTTCTTCCATGATTGTCAGTAATTTCCAGAACGCCAGGTTTTGCAATGCTTCTGGTAGGATGGTCGTTTGACAGTTTTCCGCTGATTTTGTATATTCCGTAATTCAGTGAAGAAGTCTGCAGTGGATATCCTCCAAGATTTATGTCGTATGGAATTGTAAACATGACCTTGTTTGCGTTCTGGTCGGTTAGGGTAATTTTCAAATCTCCCATTCCATACGCATAGACTGAGTTTCCGTTTTCATCTTCAAGACGTGCCACAGTAATGTTCTGGCCTTTGACTAATTTGGCACTTGTGAAGGTCATGTACAGAGGCATGTTGTATCGGATTTCATTTTCATTGTAATATATTGCAACATTTTCAGCATCAATCCTGTTGTTTTTCATATAAAGATTTCCGTAAACGGGATTTCCGTCAGTGTAATGGTATGCAAATTCAATAGGGATAACATTACTGTTGGATGAGATATTTGAATCCCTAATGTGGAGATGTCCTAATGAATATATGTCGCTTCCCGTGTTCTGGCTGTTGTTTGCAAAATAGGATAAGCTTATATAACCAAATCCCATGAAACAGATTGCGCCTCCGGTTTCATCGGCATTGTTGCCTGTAAATTTGCTGTTAAAAACACTGACATAAGCCATGTTCTTTTCGGTGTCCGTATATGAAACGATTGCACCTCCAACGATTGCGCTGTTGTTAATAAAGTTGGAATTTGAAATGGTATATCTTCCGTTTTTGGTCAAATAGAAGGCTCCTCCTATTTTTGCCAGGTTTCCAACAAAGCTTGAATTCATAATAACTGATTCACCTTCTATGTATACTGATCCTCCGCTTGTTTCTGCATAGTTATCTCTAAAGCGTGATGATGTGATGTTGATGTTTTTAAAGTTGATGATTGCACCTCCATGTTCCGCAGAATTGCTGATAAAGACGGAATTGTATACGTTGTCTGAATTGTAAATTGCTCCTCCGACATATGATGCACTGTTTGAAATAAATTTGGAATTGGCCACAGTTTTCACGAAGTAAAGTGATCCTGCATTAGTGGCATGATTGTCTTTGAAAGTGCAGTTGTCTACAAGTTTTGCATTAGTGATTGCACCGGCTGCATCCGCACGGTTGCTTTCAAAGAGGGAATCATAAATAAGAGCTTCACTGTACACTCCGATGTACCAATTTGGCGCATATTCAAACAAGTCGCTGACATAAATCGCTCCTCCTGAATATGAAGCGGAATTGTTTGCAAATGTTGATTTGTAAATTTTAAGATATTTGCTGATATGTATCGCTCCTCCATATCCTGCATTGTTGTTGGTGAAATCTGAATCGTGAATGTTTAATTCATCGAATGAATAGATTGCACCTCCGCCATCAGTGCCTGTTATGCTTTGCACAAGTTTAATCACGTAATTGCTTTTGAAATCACTGTCATAAACATTGATTTTATTGTGTGCGGCCACTGCTCCTCCGGACTTTTCTGCAATGTTTTGTGAAAATCCGCATCTGTTAAAGTCAACGTATTTGGAATTGGAAAATACTGCTCCTCCGGAAATGGCGGAATTGTTTTCAAATTCACAATCTGTGAAGTTATTGCGGTAATTGGTGGATAATACTGCACCTCCATTATATTTTGCAGTATTTCCGTAGAATTTTGAAGATGAAATCAATCCGGTTCCACTTCCCTCAATATACATTGCAGAACCGTGAACTTCAGCATCATTGCTTTTGAATAGGGAATTTTTAATGCTTGTGCTGCTTCTGGTTATCAGATATAATCCTCCGCCATTGTTTGCTGTATTGTTGATGAACCTGCAGTCATTCAGTGTGATGTCAAAAAGTGAGTAAAGACCTCCTCCGTTTTGGGAAGCTTTTGAATTGATGAAGCTGCAGTTGTTCAGGGTAACGTTGCGTGCAGCAATGTAGATTCCTCCTCCGTTTACTGAACTGGCATTTATGATTGTGATGTTGTTTAAAATGACATTGTCGGCTGCGACATAAAATCCTGTGGCATTGGAAAGTCCGTTTATTGTATGTCCGTTTCCGTTGATGGTCATTGGCTTGCTGATGATGATTCCGTATTCTCCGTCATCAAACTTCCCGTCATAGAAATAGTCTCTCTCAAGACTGACTGTTGATTTTTCATCAGCATCGTTAATCAGGTCTTGAAGGGCATTGAATGATGTTCCTGCCTTGTCATACTTAACTGTAAAGTTAAACCGGATGATGTTGGACTCAAATACATTGTCGCTGTATTGGGCAAACAGTGAATGTTTTCCTTCATCCAGTTTGACGTTAAGATTAGAGACTCCATTTCTGATTTGAGCATAATAAACATTTCCGTCTATAATGAACCTCATCAGACGATAGTTGAATTTGTCGACATCCATGCCGTCAAAATAAGTTTTGATATTGATATTTTTTGTATTGGCTGAGTCAAATTCGTCCATGCTGATTTTGATATCTGTCGAATTGATGTTTTGTGTAAATGCCTTTATACATGCAACATTGCATGAACCCGCATAGTCATACAAATCAAACCAGTTTTCTCCGTCGAGGCTTATAAATGAAACGTTCTGGCTGAAAGTTTTTTTGGAAATTTCTTCTGCTGAACAGACAGGAATACAATTGTATCCTTTATTGTGATTGTTTACGGCAATTGTGAACTTGTCGCCCTTGTCCAGTTTGATAAATGTGTGGAAAGGTATGGTGGAATAACCTGCAGATGAAGTTCCGTTTTGTTCGAAAACAAATTCGTCGTTTTTATAAACAGTTACTGTAAAATTGGTCTGTCTGTCAAAATATGTTGAAAATGCAGAAAGAAGAGCATCGCTGTCTGCGGTGAATGTGTTTTTAAACGAAATTGTATCCATATAATGGTAGAATTCGCTGACTCCTGCAAAGTCATACTGGTAAATTTTGGTATATGGGTTGTTGTCGCTGAAGATGAATGTATATGCATGCAGGTTTGGATATATCTGTTCGGATATCTTTTCATCATATGAAAGGTATCCGAAACCGTTGTTTTCCCAATCTGGCCCCCAACTGTTCTTGAATATCCAGGCTCCATTTGCAGGTTTGCCAAGGGAGTCATATCCAACGTAATTGTCGTCCCATCCTACAAGTGAAACTGAATGGTAATCATTTCCCCATTTGAATGTCACTGAAACCGCACCGTTGTCCCTTATCGCAAGCTTGTAAAGTGTGTTGTCTCTGCTGTTTGATCTTGCAGGCAGAAACTTGACATTTTGAATATGGAACAGCGGATTTTCCAGAATGGATATTACAGAATAATCGTCATAATTCTCTTTTGATTCCTCAATCGGACCCAACCAACTTGTCAGATAACTTAAAAGCATAGATTCATATCCTGCGTAATTTGTTTCAATTTTAATTCCATAAACTGAATATGCCGCCATCAGGTTCTTGGCATTTTCCACTGAAAATTCATATCTGACGCCTGTTGCCTTGCTGAGACATGCTTCAAGAGTGGCCATTCCTGAAAATGCCCAGCAGTTACCTCCATTTTTCTGGTCTTTAACGGAACTGACATAACCATAGTCATTTGAATTGTAATATGATGACAATATCTCTATCTGGGATGGAAGGGATTCAGGATATGCAATTGAGCCATTGACCATACTGACTGGATTAAATGAAGCTGCCTCATAAAGATTGTCATATTTTATGCTTAAAAAGGTATCTCCGAAGTCCATGGTCAAATTCTTGGTGAAGTTATAGTTTCCGTTTTCAGAATTGCCGCAAATGTCTATGCTGTAGTTTCCAATCACCTGGTATCCATTGAAAAGAGCATCTCTTGGACCGGTATACAGATTGCCGGCTAATCCTTGGTTATATAATGATATGTCCAAATCTTCAAGTAGGTACACGTTCAATTGTGGATTGATCAGTTTGTCGCTGAAACTGATGTCGACCGAAATGTTGTTGATTTTATGGATGTTGTTAATTGAAGTCAGCCTTTTTTCCTCATCGGTGCCGTAAATCATCATGGTGACCAGATTATCATAAACCTCATAAACCGGATATGGGAAATGCAGGTCTGTGCCTACTTCAGATGCCATTGTGTAAAATAATGGATTACTTATGATATGGTAATCCTTGCCGTTTAAAGTTGCCCTGAATTCGGCAAAGACATGGTAATCATTTGCATAATAATTGGAAATGCTGTTCTGTTTTTTTCCGTCATAAAATATGGATGACCCTTCTTTTGCAAAGCTGTCTCCAAATGTATTGTCAATCATTGTGAAGTTATTTGGAATCCTTGTGTATATTGAACCGCCGGCCAAAGCATGAGATACATAAAACTGGTTTCTATAGTAATTCATGGTTCCGTAAATGTCATAGATAACTCCTCCGTAGTAGTTTGCACGATTATTGTAGTAGGTGGAGCGGTATGAATTTAAAATGGAATTTATGTTGCAGATGGCACCACCGAATTCCGCAGTGTTGGTGTTGAATTTTGAATTAAAAATGTACAGTTCACTTTTTGAATTGTAGATTGCTCCTCCTCCGTCTGTCATTGACACGGAATTGTTGAAATTGCTTTCCCTGACGGTTATGTTGGAATTCATGGAAGCGATACATCCTCCAAAACTGAAGGACAGTGATCCATTAAAGTTGGATCTGTCTATAAAAATATTGGAGTTTTCACAATAGATCGATCCTCCGTAATATGCTGTATATGTATTGTACTGATTTGAAGTGAAATCTTCACCATTGTCATTGGTAAATGGTGTGAACTGTCCATTGTAAATGTTCAAATTGGAATTTTCACAGTAAATTGCACCTCCTTTATATGTGGAGGAGAATTGAATGAACCGAGTATTTGAGATTGAGATATCTGAATTTATCGCAGCAATTACTCCGCCATTAAATGCATTGTAAGAATTTTGAAAAGTGCAGCCGTCCATAATAAGGGTGTTTTTGTTGCTTTTTGGAGTATCACAGATGATGACTCCTCCATATGAACTGTCAATTAGGCCGGAACCGGATTCAATCTCTGGAAGATTACGCAAATCAAATGCTTCGATTTCATCAAAAAAACAATTATTGGCCTTTAATGTGCCCTGGTTGAGAATATGAATA
The DNA here is from genome assembly GCF_946184425.1 of uncultured Methanobrevibacter sp. Taxonomy (GTDB): domain Archaea; phylum Methanobacteriota; class Methanobacteria; order Methanobacteriales; family Methanobacteriaceae; genus Methanocatella. The sequence continues at coordinate 18,026 of NZ_CAMHFP010000001.1, forward strand.
TTGTTTAAAGTCAGGCCATTCAATTCAAGATATGATGATTCCTTGATTATGAAAGAGTATTGGTCGGATATTTTTGAGTTTATTTTTATATCTACTCCATTTCTTATCAATTTAACTCCATCAATGATGGTGCAGGTGCTGTTGAGCTCATATATTCCATCTGCAAAGTATGCTGTAACTCCAGGTGCGAGTCTGTCTGCATATAAATATTTGTAAGGATTGCTTTTAGACCCATCACCGTCAGATTGGGTATTTGCATCAATGTAGATTATGCTGCTTGTGTGTGTTTTGCCTGAATTTGAAATCTCGGTATTATATGTGTCATTCCCTGTCAGGTTTGCAGTATTTCCTTTGAATGTACAGTTGCTTGCACCTTCTCCATACATTGCCCCACCATATTCCGTTGCTTCATTATATCCGAAGAATGAATTTTCTACTTTCACATTGTATGTTGCACCACCCATTCGTGCGGAATTGTATACGAAATAGCAATTGTTAGGCAAAAAGTACTGATGTCCATACATTGCTCCTCCATAGAATGCGTAGTTTCCAATGAATCTGCAGTTTTCAGTTTTCAAACCTTCGTATATTGCACCTCCGTAATCTGCATAGTTCTCAATAAATGTACAGTCGGTGGCGGTGGCCTTATATGATGCTCCGCCGAAATTTGCATTATTTGCAGTAAACTCGCAGTTTTTAGCGGAACCGTATTTCATTGCACCTCCGTAATCTGCTCCGTTTTCAACAAATGTACAGTTTTTGCAATTAACGTTATATGTTGCGCCGCCTTGCCATGTCGCTGTGTTTTTTGTAAATAGGCAATCGACAACTGCAACGTAGTCGGAGAACAGTATGTTGATTGCACCTCCTTCATTTGCATGATTGCCGGTGAAACGGCAGTTGGCAATGGTATATTTTCGGGTATTTGAACCGATGTAAATGGCGCCGCCGGAATGGTGTGCGGAATTTCCGATAAAGATGCAGTTTTCAAAAGAGCCTCCGCATCCCGCTCCGCCCATATATCTTGCTGTGTTTTCAATGAATATGCAGTTTATACAGTCTGTAGCATAGGTTGCACCACCATATCCTGCGGTGTTTCCGGTAAATATACAATTTTCTGCAATGCTTCTGCCGTTTATTGCACTTCCATCAGCATTTGTCTTGGCATTCTTAAAAATGATGTCGTGGAAGGATACTGTACAATCTTTAACATTAAAAATTCTGGAGGCGTTGCTTCCATCCAATGTATGGCCGTTACCCCATATGGTCACGTCATGTTTAATGGTGATTCCGTCGGAAATAAGGGAATCGGATTCGGGATTAAATGTGTAGTTGTGATTCAAATAGATTTCGGCATTTTCATTGCCGTTAATGTCTTTTTCCAAATCTATAAATGTTTTTGGGCTTTCTTTGAGGATAGTTTCATTTGAATTTTCCAAAATCACTTCATTTGGGGATGACACCTTGCCAATGATTTCTGACGTCATGTTCGAGTCATTTGCACTGACTGCCGATATCGTCATGATTATCATAACAAAAATGAATAAAATAAATAGGGCTCTTTTGTTAAACATAATTTAATTTATCTTTTTCATTAATAATTAATTTTATGTCAAATATTTTTGTCTAAAACTGATATTCATTCAAATTTTTTAGTTTAAAGGAATTACAGTTTTGATTAATTTATTATAGGCAAAATTAGAAGTTTGTATAAAAATTAGGATTTGATTTTTTCATATCCCAAATTACATACCAGTATTATTAAAAACAGTGTGAATATCAAAACCGCAATGGTGCGGTAGTCGCCGGTGTTAATGGCCTTGACGGTTTTTGAGTTGGATGGGTCATTGTTTCTTGAACTGGAATCCTGAGTAAAAAGGCTTTCAATTGCATTGGTGAGAAGGTTACTATTGATTTGTTTGGAAACTGATGAGCTTACGCCGCCATTTCCGGAAGGTGAAACTGCATTTCCTGAGGCGCCTCCATGGGAGGTACTTCCATAGTGTGAATCATGCCGAGTTTCACTTTGATCGTCACTGGTACTGACAGGTCCCGGTCTTTCAGGTTCGGTATTGGGAGATGGACGTTCATATGGTTGAGGCATATTTTCCCAATCATATTCCCGACTTTCTCTTTGGGCGATACTTGCATAGTGGGTGTTATGCTGGGTTTCACTTTGCTGTGCACTGGTACGGGTGGTGTTTGAAGTAATTTTTGATGTAACTTGTATGCTGCATCTCAAAGCGTTGTTTGACAGGTCAATGTCGTTGGAATCGGTTGTTCCATTGACGAAAACTATGAAAGTTCCTTTAACATTTATATTTGTCATTATTGTTAAAGTTGCATCAGTGCCTTCATTCAAGTCTCCGATATTCCAGATTCCTCTTTTATAATCATATGTTCCGACAGTTGCGTAAGAGGATATGAATTGGAAATCATTCGGCATATCCACATAAACTTTTGTGTTTTTTGCAATTCCGTCATTGGCCTTTGCGGTGATGATGAACGGAACTTTAAAACTCATCTCGTTGATGCCGTATGTATTCTTTTCAATGTCTCCAAGTTCCATATCGACAATTAAATCAACAGTATTTTGTGAAGGTTGGTTTGCGGAATTGTCTTTAATGATTTCTTTATTGGTATTTTCAAGTACATCTTCATCAACCGGGAGATTTGCATTGACGCTTCCAGCATCTGCACTGTCAACAGACAGGTATGTGGGTTCTGAAGAATTTGCATTATTGGTGATGTTTTCGCTTGCTGCGGCACTTCCAAGCAGAAGCAGAGCAGTTAAAATCAACACCAAAGCAAAAGGATACTTGAACTTCATTTTATTCACCAATATTTCACACTCGATTGAAATCGTAAAATCTGTTATTAAATTTTATATGATTTATGTTATTTTGCTTTTCATTAATTAATGTTTCCATAATTTTGTAAAATTTTCATTACATAAAAAATTCATGTTATTATTGTATATTATTTTTTTTATTAATTATACAATTCAAATATTTTAAATATTATTTGATGAATTCGTTTAAAAATTAAGTGTGATTTTTTAATTTTTGTTTCGGCGGTGGCTGTGTGGCAGAAATCATATTCTAAAAAGCATTAAAATCTAAGTATAAAGGGAGAAAAAGATTTGGTGAATTTATAAAAATAAGGTGGGTCATTCACCAATCTTTTGAAGTGATTAATAAGGTAAGTTTCCTCATTAATAGGTTAATTCGAGTTTTCCTTTGAATCTCTTCAAGGTGTAATTAAATATATGAAAATGCTTCTATTTAAAGATTTCCGAATGTAAGCACTCACTTGCATGTTTAAATCAAAAAATAATTACTTTCAAGCTTTAATACTGTTCATAAGTGCATATAAAACACTATCTGTGAAATCATGGTTTTTTAAAGAGGAATCTTCATTATAAACTTTCCACAAAACAATTGACTGGAAGGTTATGGAAAATACCATCACGCTCAATGCTGTGGAATCGATATCTCTGACTTTTCCCTTTTCTATTTGTGCTTCGAAGAAAGCTTTAATTTTCAAGATAATCGCACTGGTAATTCTTGAAATTAAGAGTTTTCTGTTGGTTATGTCTCTCACTTCTTCCATTGCAAGCTTTATTACGCTGAACTCTTCATCCGGAAGATGTAACAGTTCATAGAAATTCCTTTTAATGTAATCCTCAATCTCCTCATCTCCGGTGAAATCAAAAATATCCTCAAGTTTGCTAATAAGTATATTCATGTAATAGTTTTTAGTCGCTTCAACCAGATTCTTTTTATTGTCGAATTTTCTAAAAACAGTTGCCTCATTGACTCCAGCTTGCTTTGCAATCTTTTTTGTGGTGGTCTTTTGCAATCCCACTTCCTGAAGAAGCTCAAATGTTGCTTTGATAATCTTTTATGTTTTTCTATAAAAAAGTAAAAGTTATTCAGTTTTTTTTTCACTTGATTTCGTGTCATTAATTCAGTTTTCATTTTTCAAAATTTCCGGTATCATGAATTTATAAAAAATAGCAAATGTTTTTGACGGCAGTTATTTTGGAGTATTGGCAATCAGATTATGCTTTCTTTGCAGGTTAAAAATCAGATATTTTTGCCAGACACTATTTTTAAATAAAATATTTTACATATCTAATTATCAAGTGGTATGATGAAAATTAGCAAGATTATTTTTTTTATTATGATTTTAATTATTTCCCTATCCTGTGTCAGCGCATCAGATAATGCTACTCAATCACTTCATGACAATAATACCATTTCAACAGGAGATGCGGAAATTGCAAATGAAATAAATGTAACATTTGATGAAAAGGTCTATGAACAGGAATTGACAAACATCACGGTCGAAATTCCTGAAAACACATCAGGAAACTTGGAATTGAGGATAAATGATTACACATTTTTCAATCAGTCAGTCAACTCATCAGTAAACATTCCGATGGGGCTGCCTCCTCAGAAGTTTCCAGTTGTGGTTCCAAACGTCTGGCCGCCTTTTGACTCATCAATATATAAGGTATCTGCATTCTTCAACGATGTGGAGTTGGACGTGAACCATGATTTGATTGTGATGAAGTATCCTAAAGACCACTCTCCGGTATTTCTGATTCCCGAAGAGGTGCTGCAGTTCGGCAAGTCCTATGCGTTCATGCCTGCAGTTCTCTTTCCAAGATCTGCCGGTGGCGTTGTGGAAGTCTATCTGGATGAAAAGCTAATCAACAGAACCAGTGTAAAAGGTCCTTTCGTCTATTTGAACGAAACACTGATAACTTCTCTTGGCATGGGGACCCATAAGCTGATGATGAATTATTCCGGTGACGATTACTTCCTTCCTTATTCCGGCATTTTAACATTCAATGTAACAAATGCTGTAATAGGAATTCCTCAAAGCATTTATCTTGACCATGACGACTGCATCACTGTTGACACACAGTCCAGCGGGTATGTAAGCGTATATGTCGATTCAAAATTGGTCAAAAAAGGGGCACTTGACAAAAAAGGCGAGTTCCTTTATTCCCTTTTCAAAGATGTCACCTGCGGGGAGCATGAAATCATGGTAGTCGTTTCAGCAAAGGACTTCACAAGAACAAAAACAGTTAAGGCAAATGTAACATATTCTATGAATATGGACTCATATTCCACTTTCAGATACGGTCAAAATAACCATGTTTCTGTTTACATGCCCCATGACATGTCTTTAAATCTGTTTAAAGTAACAATCAACAACAAAACAGCCACTGCTAAAAAGGAAGATAATTATCTTCTGATTGATATATCAAATTTAGCCGTCGGCAACTACACAGTCAGCGTCACATATCTCGGAGACACCAAGTATTATCCGATGTCAGTCAGCGGTAATTTCTCAGTTGCATATGAAATCGACATTCCATATTTTGCAGATTTCAATTGCGGTTCTGCTGCGGATATAATACTTCCAAGTGATGCAAACGGAAGTTTTGAAATATACCTTAATGGAGTACTCTACAAATCCGTAAAATTGACCAACGGTAAGGCTTCAATAAAACTGGATAATTTGAATCCGGGCAAATACAATATATCTGCAAGATATGTCGGAAGCGATTATGATGTGGATGAAAAGAACGCAACTCTGATTGGATGGCCTGACATGACATACGAAACCACTGTACGTGTGGGAGATAAGAATGTGCTTCACTTCAAAATCCCTAAAAACTGCAAAGGTAGCATATCACTCAAAATTGGTCAAAAAACATATTCATCAACCATTAAAAACGGTGTTGCAACAATTGACCTTTCAAAACTCAGCGTTGGAGACTGGGACTTTGACCTGAACTATGTCGGAAGTGACGGATATAATGAAACATACTTCATAGGGGTCTATGTTTCTCAGGTTCCTATAAAAATCGTGGCTTTAAACAATAAACTAACCTACGGTGTCGGAACATATAAGGTTAAAGTAACCGGAACTGACGGAAAAATAGTTAAAAATGCTTTGGTGACATTTAAAATCAACGGCAAAACATTTAAAAAAGTCAAAACAAACTCACTTGGTATTGCAAGCGTTAAGATCCCGACAATATATGCTCCTAAGTTGTATTCAATAACTGCAGTATATAAAAATGCCGTTCTGACTAAAAAGGTACTGGTCAATCATCTGATTACATTAAAGGTATCTAAAAAATCATCAAAACTAATCATTTCCGCCAAAGCACTTAAAGGCAAAGTTGTCGTATTTAAAGTCGGTGGAAAAACATTCAAGGTAAAAACCAATAAGTTAGGTGTCGCTAAGATAATTGTCAAAAATCCTAAAGTCAAAAAACTTGTTGTTGGCGCAAGCTATCTCAAGGACAGTGTCAGAAAAATCATTGTCCTCTAATTTTTTTTTATTTTTTTGCTGTTTTTGCATAATTTTTATTATCCCTTAATATTATAACTAATATTGTATTGGAATGGGGATAAACATGAATGTAAAAAAGATAATGTTTTTTAGTATTTTGCTTTTAATTTTAACAGTAGGTTGTGTAAGTGCAACGGATAACTTAACTCAGGATGTAAGTCTTCCGGATGATAATTCACATGATATGGAAAGTAGAATCCTTGAAACAATCGATGATGAGAGTCTGGGGGATGTCACATATGAATTTGACGTCAGTCCAAACCCTCAAAAGGAAATTGAATACGGCAGGGACTTGCTTTTGAATGTAATCCTGCCTAGTGACATAAGCGGAAACATATCCTACACTGTCAATTCCAAAAGTTTCAGCATAGGTCAGGACAAGCTTTATTCCGATGCGGAAAACTATGGCGAACCATCCATTCGTATCAATGCCAATGATTTGAAATACGGACTCAATACATTATCATTTACATATGTGGGTGAGGACTATCCTCAAAAGACAATAACTAAATCCTACACTCTTGAAAGCAGCATAAAGCTCAATGAACGTTATGTGGGATGGAGTGATGACGGACATGTGACATTAACCCTTCCGGCAGATGCCAACGGTAACCTGGTTATTTATGAACTGATTTTTTATGACTTGCCGGATGACATTTGGGGATATGGTGCAAGATACAACCAGATTGCGGCTGCCCCACTTACAAACGGTTTTGCAAATGTTTCAGTTTCCAATTTAAACCCCGGACGCCATTACATTTATGCCAACTATACTGGCAGTGATTACAGGGTCAATTTTGAATTCAGCCTCAATAACATGGCTCTTGAAAAGGCGATATATGAGAAGGAATATGATGCGTATTTTGAAGTAATCCCAAAGATTGATTTGCCAAGCAGAATATATACTTCCAACGAATATATAATTGATTTCAGATTGCCTGAAAGTTATAATGGCATTTTAACAGTAAATGTGGGCAATGAAGAGAGAAATTTCACAGTAAGTAATGGGAAAGTTTCATTTAAACTATTCAATATAGAATCTGCAGGTCATGTCGCAGGAGAAGAGTTTGATTACATAAACATTAAGGTATTCTATAATGACAATCGCTACAACTATAAGTTCGATAACTCATATGTGGTTTTCGTATCTGATGCCCAGTCAGTAAGCGAGTTTGATGTGATAAACTATACCAAAAAGGTTTTGAAAGGTGAAATCAACGACATCAGTATGGCATTTCCAGAAGGGTCCTCCGGAAGGGTGGATATTTTTCTTGACGGTGAAAAAATTGATGAGGTGTCAGTCAGTGGCAATATTTTGGGTTATGACCTTTCAACACAGAGCATTGATTTGGGTTCTCATAAACTGACATTTCAATATGTGGACGATGGGAATATCGTAAAAACAAAATCAATAGATTTTGAAGTGACATACATTGATGTGGACTATCAGGACACAATTGAAATAGGTCCTACTGCTGGTGGAAATACAATAAACGTAAGGCTTCTTGATGATGCGACAGGTAGCGTAAGGATATCAATAGACGGTGGAACTGCAGCTCAGGGAACAATCGAGGATGGAGGATACATCTTTGATATTAGAGACATTTCCATCGGAAACCACGACATCGAGGTAAGCTATTCAGGTAATTATCCTGCATATTCACTCAAATTCACAATAAACGCAATTCCTCAACAGAACATCCAGCTCAACGACATAATTTACGGTCAGCACAATAACGTTACCTTGGAATTGCCTGAAGGCTCAACAGGAACCGCAACACTGACAGTTGGAACCAAGAAATTCACAGCCAAAATCAATGACGACGGTGAAGCTGTCTTTGATGTGTACGGTCTCAGTCAGGGAAGCTATTCCTGGACTTTGGACTATCAGGGCGATGATGTATTTCCTGCTTATAAAAGCACAGGATCTGTAAGGGTTGTCTATAAGATTATAAGTAATGCGGATTACAGGGACAGGGTATATGCTGATGAGGATGTCACATTCACTTTGGTGCTGCCGACAAATGCGAAAGGTAGTCTCGTTCTCAGCCGGTACAGTGAAAGCAAGGGAAGCTTTGAGATAATTGACTCCGCTAGGGTGATAAATGGAAAAGCTCAAATAGTCTTTTTCAATCTAAATGTTGGTGAAAATGTATTCAAAGCCGAATATTCAGGACAGGATTATGCTGTGATTGCATTCAATGATTCTGTTCAGGTCATAAATCGAGCAATACTTCCTGAAAACAAAGGAATTCTTGTTGGAAATCCTGCAGAATATGAAATTCAATTGGAAGATGATGCCAATACGACATTAAGGGTTTATATGGAAATAGATGGCAGCTACCGTTTGATTCAGCAGAGTGAATTAATCAACGGACATGCAACAGTCACATTGGACAATCTGTCTGTGGGATTGTACAATCTCAAATTCGAGTCCGGAAGCGGATGGTCCCATAAGGTTTATCTTTCTGTCGATGATAGTGTTTCATGGAAAATAATTCCGAAGGTGAAACTGGGTGAAAACAATGTGTTTGAAGCCAGATTGCCGTCAAACACATCTGGAACATTCACAATTACAGTATCTCATCCGGTATATTCATATTCACAAAAAACTCTTCACTTACTGACTGTGAAATATGACAATGGATTTGTGGCAGTTCCCTCATCAATGTTATATGTTGGAGAATATAAGGTTTTGAATTTTACATTCAACGACACCACATACGGTGTCAACGAATTCACAATTCCTGATGCAGACCTTGCCAAATTCATAATCGAAAACAGGCCAAGCGTTAGGGTTTCAAAGGTAAATTCCACTTTAACAATAGAATTTCCAAAAGACGCAACAGGGGAAGTCATTATTCCATTGGCGGGCAGGCAGTACATAAGGACTTTGGATATGGGCAGAACTGTTATATCAGGTGTTGATCCTAATCTGGAAAGCATCATCCTCACATATCTCGGAAGCAAGATGTATTCTCAGATTGTCAATGGAAAAATTGAGGTTATGGATTTGAATGTTTATAATGCTTCACAGCCTTCTCATAATCCTGATACACAAAATTCCTCTTCCCAAATCCGAGTCGCAGCTAAGGTGATTGCAAAAGACACTGTTGTGGTCTATTCTGCCAAAGGAAAATATAATGTGGCGGTCTATGGAACTGATGGAAAAGCTGCTGCGGGTGTTTATGTGGTCTTTAAGATTGCCGGAAAACAGGTGGCTAGAATCAAGACAAATTCCAGAGGCATTGCAAGCTATACTGTAAACCTGAATCCTGGCGTTTATAAGCTTTCAGCCACATCTTTGGGAAAAACAGTAACTAAAAAATTAACAGTAAAACATGTTTTAGTTCTTAAAAGTGTCAAAATCAAAAAATCAGCAAGATATCTGGTTTTGCAGGCTGCTTTAAGCAAAATCAATGGAAAATATCTCGTTTCTAAAAGGATAGTCTTCAAGTTCAACGGCAGAAACTACATTGCAAAAACAAACAAGTATGGAATTGCAAAGCTGACTGTCAAATCAGTCATCCTTAAAAAACTCCGAGTGGGAAGAAACGTCGCATACCAGGCAACATATCTAAAAGACACTGTTAAAAAATCTGCAAAGGTTTTAAGATAACTGGAATTTTTTTCAATTATTTTTATATTTTTTTTAATTATTTATAATTTCTTTTTATTTTTTAAAAAATATTCTTATAATTTTATTAAAGTTGAATTATGTATTTAGTTTATCTTATTTTCCCGAATAATTCATTAAACTTATATGTTACATGTAATAAAAATAATACATGTATTCAAGTTGAATATAATTAAAAATAATTTGGGGATAAAATTGAATTTAAATAGGATAATGTTGTTGTCCATATTTTTGCTTGCGATTTTAACAGTAGGTGTGGCAAGTGCAAGTGAAAATATCACGGACAACCTAGAAATTAAAGATACGGTTTCTCAAGATGATAACCTGGCCGCTTCTAATGATTTGGTTTCAGATGAAGTTTTGAGCAATCCTAAAGATGTTGAAATCAAACTTCCGGACAATATAAAGGCAGGTGAAACTTTTTATATTAATGTAACTCTGCCAGAAGATGATTATGATAATGAGGTTTATTATTCTGGTAATGTATTCTATCACTTTGATGATGATGATGAAGAGGATGATTTGCCTGCGGGTGGCGGATTCAATACAATTCCATATAAAACAAACACCTTTGGATCATGTACTCTTCATGTCAGTTTCGTTCCTGATGATACTAGTCTCTTAAATCCAAAGGAAGTATCCAAAGAATACAACATTAATGACTATGCTATAGAAGTCACTGCGGAGGATGACGAATGGTTTTATGGTAAAAGCACTGAACTCTCTTTCAGCATACCTTCAGATACTGGAAAATATGTTGTAGATGTAAACGGTAAACTATATAATTTAGATTTGGAAGAATATGAGGAGTCTATCAATTACGGCCCTGCAAATGCTGCTAATGTCGTAGTAAAAGTCACATACAATGGTGACGGTAAAAAACTCAAGGCAAAAACAGTTACAAAAGTATTTGAAATCCTTCCTTATGTAAACTGCCCTAAGGAAGTTCCTTTTGCAACTTCAAAGGATGTAACAGTCGCTTATGCTGACGGTGAATCTATTGATTTCAAAATTAAACATTATGATAATGAAGTTGAGGATGATGTTGTCATTGATGAAAAAACAGTTACAGTAAAAGATTCAAAGGCAGTATATTCCATTCCGTCCAATCTGCAGTTCGGTGACTACTATGAACTTGTAGTTAGTCATAATGGTAATGAATATTTTAACTCTTTTAAGATTACTCCACAAATAGATGTTCCAAACACATTTTACAGCAAGGAAACATATAATATTCCAGTTACCTTCCCTGAACAATATAAAAACATGGATATAGAAGTTTTCATTGGCGATAACACTGTTTTTGAAGGCAAATTGGATTCCAATGCAAAAACAAACATAATATTGTCCAATCTGGAAGCTAATGATGGAACAACATTTTACATTAAGATTTCATCTGGAGATGATTTTTTAACAGAATATCAAAAGGATGTAAAAGTTTCAGATAACGATCCTTCTTCTGTAGACTTATCTGCAGATATTTCAAAGCAATTTGTAAAAGGACAATCTTTAGATTTTGAATTAGCTCTGTTTGATGATATTTCCGGTGAAGTAGTGGCATACATAGATGGTGTTGAAGTTGCAAGAGAAGATGCACGCGAGTATGTTTCATTCTATCTTAAAACTGATGATTTAAAAGTAAACTCTCACACATTAACCTTAAATTATACTGGAGATGACTATTATAAACCTGCAAGCGTTTCATATGTGTTTGATCTGGTTGAATACAAGGTCGTCATTCCAGAAAATCCATGCTATAATAATGGGGACAGGATATATGTTGAATTCCAGGAAGACGCAACAGGTACCTTAATTTTCTATGCTGATGGAAAAGAAGTACAAAGATTCTCTGTTGAAGATGACAGGTTCGAAAGTGAAAACGGATATGCTGTAGGTTGTTTGGTGGATGATTTGAATCTTGCTTTAGGACCTCATGACATTAGAGTTTATTATACAGGAAACAAAGCTAAACTGGATTTAACTAAAAAAATCAATCTGGATTATACTGTACAGTTTGCTATAGAGGAGTATTATTATTATGGTGAAGATAACTTTATTGAAATTACAGTTCCACAAGATGCAACAGGTTCATTTAAGATAAATATTGATGGAAAAGAAGTAGAATACACTACGGAAGAGTCTGATTTAAGGGTAAATATTTCAGAGTTCTTCGGTGAACATGTAGTGACTATTGAATATGCCGGTGATTCCAAATATAATCATCCATTAACTGTTAACACTACATTCAATGTTATTTCATACATCAATTTTGATGATAATATTCCATACAATTATGATGGAGAAGTCATTTCATTATTATTGCCTAAAGATGCAAAAGGTAATCTGGTTGCTGAAATCGATGATCAAGTCTATGTCAAAAAAGGATTTGAAAATGGAAAAGCTGTTATTTCATTTAAAGATTTAGATATTGGTAATTATAATGTTCGTGCATATTATGAAGGCGATGATTATGATGTGGATGAGGTAGTCAGGGATTTACAAATTGAAGGAAAAATTGAACAATCCCATAAAGACGGAGAAATTCCATATAATCAGGCGGTTGATTTTTATATAAACCTTCCGAAAAATACCGTGGGTACACTGAAAGTAACTTTAAACGGCAGGGAATTCACCAAGGAAATGGTCGACGGTTATGCAAAAGTAACAGTTTCCGGATTCAGATTAGGTGAAAATTCATATGCAGCGGAATTCATATGTGACGCTGGTGATGATAGACCTGATTACAGCACTAATACTGAAGGATCTTTAGATGTAATTCCTGTTGTAAAAATATCTGATAATATGGTCGTATTCGGCAAAAATATAGTTTCTGTATTTGCTCCTTCAGGATTTAACGGTTACATTGAATATGAAATTGATTATGCTACCTATAAACAGGTGAAAGCAAATTCACAAAAAACAGACATATCATTAGGCAGTCTGACAGCAGGTGCCCATGAACTTTACATCAGAGTTTTTGATGAAGATGAATATGTTTTTGGAGAATACTATGATTTGAACGTATCCAAAGCAGCTGCTCCTAAATTATTTGCAACTTCAGCTGTTGTCTATTGCGGCGATTACTATAATCGGGCAAAAGTATTGGGTGTTGACGGCAAACCTCTCAAAGGAGCTAAAGTGTTATTCAAAGTGGGCGCTAACAAGTATGTTATCAGATTGACCAATGCCTACGGTATTGCAACATTGCTCATGAACTACAAACCTGCAAAATATGTTGTTCTTGTCAAGTATTCAACACAAACCGTAAAACCTATAGTTCTTGTTAAAAAGGTTCTTACACTAAACAATTTAATTGTCAAAAAATCTGCCAAACAGATTATATTGGCTGCAGCCCTTAAAAAAGGAAAAATTCCAATTAAAAACAAATGGGTTGTTTTCAAATTCAATGGCAGAACATTCAAGGCAAAAACCAATTCCCTTGGTGTTGCTAAGGTTGTTGTTAAAAACGTATTTTTCAAAAATCTTAAAGTAGGCAGAAACGTTATCTATCAGGCAACATACCTTAAAGATTTTGCAAGAAAAGTTGTTAAAGTAAGAAGATAAGGAATTTTCCTTATTTTTATTTTTTTTTAATCCGGATTTTAGTCATTTTTTCTGTTTTTGTGTTTTTTCGCATTTTTGCACTTCAACAATTCCTATTTTGTAGTTTGCACATATCATTCAGTATATCTTATTTAAAATATAATCTAGGAGGTTGTCATGTCAAGAAAGCGTCGTATTCACAATCCCTTCAATTTCGGATTTAAAGTAAGGTATAATGATTTTCCTAGGGAATTGCATAACTCTTTGAATGTTCCCGGAATTTTCAAAAAGAAATCCAATGTTAAGGTTTTTCGAAAAAATGACTCGACATTGGAGATGGATAGTTCGCATGTAGCAAATCCAGACTATGAAACATTGTTTGAATCTGTTGAATATTTCAAGGATAGGCTCAATGATGTTGAAGCCGAAAATCTGGAGTTCAGCAGTAAACTTAGGGATTTGGAGGTTGCAAATTCCATTGCTAATGGTAAGATTAGTGATTTGGAAGCTGAAATAGTTAAATTAAAAAGTCAGTTGAATAAAAAATAGTTTATTTAAAATTCTTTAACTATTTCTCATTTTTTTTTTAAATTATTTGAAGACCAATTTATTCTGAATCTTCTTTTTCTTGGTCTTGTTTTGCTTTTAGGTTTTCAATTCCTATTATCATATTTTTTCCTCCATATGTGTGTGGGGGAGTGAGGTGATTTGCATATAATCTTATTGTTGGGGGATCCTCACTTCCTTGTATTCTTTTTATTACATTAATACTATATAAATATTTCGTTAATTTTTAGGTATTCCTAAATATCATAATTATAATTTTAAAGTTGATGTTTCTAGGGTGTTATTTTAAAGTAACGTGTCAGAATCTGCAATAAAAAATTTTAAAATTAATCTGGTTGATGATAAAATTCATATATGTAGATGTATTGTGTAGTTTTTGATATCAATATATGCTAATCTATATGATGTAGTATAATATAGCATGTTAATCGGTTATTGTAAGAAAAATTTTTTCAAGTAATCTCCTCATTTTCTTGGATTTTTCATAAAAATATTGGTTTCAGTCTAATTTTTTTAAATCAAAATTTCTTTAGCGCATATTTTTTTTATCAATCTGTAGGTGTAAACTGATATAATTTTTCAAGTTGTATGTTTATGATATTGCCGGTTGAAAATGGATAGGGTGTCTATTATTTCAGTAGGGTGGTGTCGGCTAAAAAAGTAAAAATTCTATAAATTTTTTTATCTCATGCAATTTTTTTAGCAAAAATTAATTTTTCCTGCAGCATTTTTTCTGGCATATAATTTCCATTTTTGTGATTCATAAGAAATTTTTTCATCTAACGGTCAATATTTCAGGTTGAAATATGGCAATAAGACGTTTTTAGTCATTATCTAGAATGAAATTTTTTTACAATAATTTCCTTATTTTTCTTTAATTTTACTTTTTTATATCACTTTTCGGTAATTTGAGTTATAAGATAAATTTTTCATTTAAATATTGATTTGAAAGTTTTATATTTTTTTAAACTCAAATTCAAGAAATATGTTTAAAATATATTTCATTTTTTCAATTTTTCTTTATATTTTTATAAAAATTTATTGAATAAATTCAGTGAAATTGCCATAAATTGGCAAAAATTGTTTGTAGTACGTTAAATTTAAAATGTGGTGTTGAATGTTTGATATTTATTTTGTTTTAATTTTTAGAAGGGAATTATAACAAAATATTAAATGTAAATTATTGTTTATTCAATAAATCAGAAATTTAGATATGAATCTAATTTTAAAAGATTTTCAGGGTCTTTCTGTAAGAAATTTTTATGACAGTAACTCAATGTTATTGCCATATGGATGCTGTTCTCAAGCATGTCAAATCATTTTGCAAAATTGAATTTTTTTATCACAATTCCTAATAAAACAAGTTGATTGAAAGATTTAACATAAAAATTAATTTTCATTTTAAAAAATTCGGAATTTTAACTTTTTACACTTGAAATGTACCTCTCTTTAAAGGATTATTGGTGAAATGTTCGACATATTAAACAAAATTTATATAATATTCCAAAGTAAAATAATTTTGATGAGTGAAAAGTATCTTCGCCAAAATAGGAATAGTTACACGGTAGTCAAAAATTCAAGGGTGTTCGGAAAATTCGAATCTAAAGACGAGGCAATTTTTGCACGTGACATTCTAGTCGAAAACAACTGGAAGACCGACGAAATTGATGATGAAATTTTTGAAGCTGACGGCAAATATATGGTTTTCAAAGTCATTGACAATAAGTTATGTTATCTGGGGGAGTTCAATGAAATACCTCATGAAGACATGATTTTGAAACTTGCCAAAAGGCATATCCGAAATCCAAACAATTCAAGATATGGTCTCAACATCACTAAACTTTTTGACACATTCATCATAAAAAAACAGATTGCAGGTGATGAATATATTTTCGGCTTATTTGACAGTCTTGAAGATGCAACATTTTCAAGAAATTTTTTAATGGATCACAACTGGGATGTTGGAGAGTTTGGTGAAATTGAATATTGTGATGAAACTGATACATATAAAATTGTAGAGGTCATTGACGATAGAATCTATATTCTGGCAACATATGAAAGTGAAGTCGAGGCGAAAAGTTCCCTGGATGATGCAAGACATGAATTTCTCAATAAGATTTCAAAACACAAAAACGGTCTTGCAAACTATCCTCATCTGGATGTGCTGACAGACAGTATTGAAAATCTCGAAAACAGATTTCAAATGAAAACTTCAGATGAAGTCTGGAATTTTCATGAAACTCAAAATCCTCTTGAGGACATAATATTTAATTTGACACCTTGGCAGAAAATTATCTATGATGCTGCGGGTGATGAGTTTTCATTTAAAGATTTGGAAAAATCCCTTGCACGATATAAAAGTAAGAATTTCGATAAAAAAATCAGAAAGTATCTAAACCAACTTATAGATTTGGGGCTTGTTGAAAAATTGGACGATGATGTCTATAAGAGGTTGTAAATCAAAATTTTTATATACTTTACAATATTAATATAGTAATGTGTTAAAATAAACTATTTTAACACGTTTAGTCTGTATAATTAGGGGGCTTTGTTTCGGCAAAGCTCCCTTTTTTATTTATTCTCTATCGGATAACAATTCTCCAGCCACTCCAATACTTTCTTTTGGATATGCTTGGACTAAAACTGTTATAGCTTCTATTGGTAAGTCATATGCATCAGCAACGACTTTTGAAACATTTTTTACCATTTCTCTTTTTTTCTCAACACTTATTCCATCGTTTCCAGCTATTGTAATTACAGGCATTTTTATCACCGTTTAAAATTTATAATGTAGATAGTATAAATAAATTATTAAAAGGTTTTGATATGATGCTTGGTGAAAAGGAACTTATAAAACTGTTTCCAAATTTTAAAGATTTGGTTCAGCCATCCGGAATTGACTTAGAACTGGATAAGATATATATTCAACAGACTCCTGGATCTCTGATTGACAACGAAAAGAATTTGCCTGAACTTGAAGAGATGAAAGGCAATATTTACACCTTAAAACCTCATACTGCTTACTTGGCAAGCATAAAAAGGAAGATTAAGATTCCTAAAGGATATACTATGCTTTATCTTCCCCGTTCAACTCTTTTAAGGTCTTTTGTATCTGTCCAAACGGCGGTTGGTGATCCTGGATTTTATGGAACTTTGATGTTCATGATTTACAATCATGGTGACTTTGAATATAAAATCAAATCCGGTGACAGAATTGCCCAGGCGGTGGTGTTTCCAGTTGAAGGATCAGGTGAATATAACGGGTCATACCAGGAGGAGGAAGAGTGAACGTCAGTGAAAAGATAGTTGAAATTTTAGCTGATGAAGGAATCACCGATGTATTCGGAATTCCCGGCGAGCAGATAATGCCTCTTTATAAGGCTCTTTCAACTTCAAATATTAATCATATTTTAACAAGACATGAACAGGCGGCAGCACATGCTGCAGATGGATATTATCGCTCAACCGGCAAGATTGGAGTATGCATTTCAACCGCTTCTCCGGGAGCCTTGAACTTTACAATGGCACTTGCCACCGCATATAAGGACAATGTTCCTATTTTGGTTTTAACCGGAGACAATGAGCTGAAGTATAGGGGAAGTGACCATTTCCAATCAACCCCTCAACTTGAAATTTTCAGAAATATCACTCGGGAATCATACAATCCTTTAAACGGCACTGAAGCGATGTATGTGTTGAGGGCATCAATATTTGCACTTAAAAACAATCCTAAGGGACCAATCCACATTAACCTCTCAAAAGATATTCTGCAGGCAGTTGATTTTGAAGACTTTGAGTTATGCTATCTGTGTGAAGATGATCTCTCCAACATCACAAAAGCCCAGAATCTGATTGACAACTCCAAAAAACCGCTGTTTATTCTTGGTGCGGGTGCAAGGTCTCAGGCTCAAAACATCCGGATGATTTGTGAAAGATATCAAATTCCAGTTACCACAACATTCCATGGAAAGGGTATAATCTCAGAATATGATGACTTGAATTTGGGACTGGTTGGAATACGTGCAACTCCAAGGGCAAAATATGCATTTGAAAATGCTGACTGCATTATTGCATTGGGTATAAAGGCTAGTGAAAGAACATTGCCGCACATTCCGGATAATCTGATTCATGTAAACATCAATAAAGACGTACTTATTGGTGATTTTCCTATTCATGGTAAAGTTGAAGACTTTTTGGTAAATATTAACTTTAAAAAGACAGATTGGATTGATGATATTCTAAATATTGATAATGATATTATAATTGAAGGAATAAATGATGATTTAAAGCCTCAAGCTGCAATTTCTGAAATTCTAAAAAGGTTTGATGACAATATAATAGTTTCAGATGCGGGAAGCCATACAACCTGGACAACACTTTTGAAAAAGTCAACTAAAGCTGGTCAATTGTTATTTTCAGGAGGACTTGCACCTATGGGCTATGGACTGCCTGCTGCTATCGGTGCAAATGTTGCCAGTGGAGAGAAGATAATTCTTATCAATGGGGATGGGGATTTTCAAATGAATCTTCAGGAGCTGGCTACCCTAAAGGAAAATAATCTTGATGTAATCATATTCATATTAAACAATTCAGAATTTGGAATAATCCGTCAATGGCAGGAAATGTTCTATGAAATGGATCCATATCAGGTCAAGTTAAGCAATCCCGACTTTGTAAAACTTGCTGCATCATATGGTATTGATGGTGTGAGAGTTGATAATCTGGATGACTTGAGATTATTGCTTGAAAAGAATCTTTCAGGACCTCTTGTTGTTGAAGTGGTTGTGGAAAGTGAAAATATTCCTCTTCCTGAATAATTTTTCATTGTTTTGATGTTGATTCTGTGAAATTCAAAATTAATATCTTATCTGGTTGTCGTTTCACCAATCATCTTTAAAATTTTCAATTTATGGTCAGATGTGTAAATTTCACAGGTCTATATATTTTTAATTTCGAAAATTCCCTCTGTAAATCTAGGTAGGGAGTTTATTGGAGTTTTGCCAAATAATTTTGAAAATTTGCTCTATTTTTGGTTAATGGTTGCACTACCTATTTTTCAGTTTAAAACATTAAACAGGTATTTTTTTCATATAATATATTTGTATGCTGGGGATTATGATATTTAAGTTGGTTAGACATTTTTAAAATCAATTTCACATATTTAAAACAATTTTCTCATTTTAGATAATTTTCCACAAATTCTTTAATAATTGCCTTAATGTCGCTAACTTCATCTAGGGGAGCTAAGTAAAATTCATCATTTTCTTCATAAATTATTCCCAATGGTTTGAGTTCTGCAGATGAAATTTTTTCATTTACCTCCAGGATATTTTCCTCGAAGACGAATATGAGTCCATTGACATTTTTGAATTTGAATTCGGTGTTTTGATTTATCTTGAACAGATTTTCATCGCTCATCTAAAACACCTCTTATAAGATTTCGGATTTCCTTTTTTGAAACTAGTTTGATTGCAGGGATTAAAAGTTTTAAAGGATATATTTCAAACTCATTTTCTCCTTTGGCATCAAGTCTGCTTCCATTGAAGGTCGGTTCGGCACTTATGCGCAAATTTTTATCAAGTGGGTTGATAATTGCTAAAACCGCCCAGATTATTCCGATGTATTTTCCGGTTTCTGCATAATCATCCATTCCAAAAATAAGATGGTTTTGAATTTTTTTGATTTTAACTGATTTGATAGTTTTCTTTAAAAATTCCATCAAATCTTTAAAACAAGGTTTTGCCAGTTCAAGTATTTTTTTAAAATCTCTTTTTTTGCCTTCATTTTCCTTTTCATTTTCATCGGCACAGTCGTCCTGTGAAGGAAATGTCAGCGAATAAACTTTAATTTTTTTTAAAATAAGTATTTTTAAACATCCATTAATTTTGCTTTCTTTTTTAGTGTAGATAAATGATATTTTTATTCCTATAACTAGCAAAATAATGATGAATAAGATGATTATTAATATAATCATCCATAGGATGTTTAACATGTATTATTCCTGTTCGTCTGTGAGTTTATCAGATGTTGTAAAATCCGGTTCGATGTATTCTCCTTCATCATATGCAGTTCCACTTTGGGATTCCAAATAGCTTTTTACCAGATCTGTAATAATTAAACCTAAATCGGATAATGCTTTGTTTGTTTCAGTTCCTTTGCTTAAGTCGAGTACACGAACTCCATCAGCTGTATTTCCTTTTTTAGGAATCATTACCATTGATATTGGTTCTACTCCTGCTCCAGCACCCATCAAGTCGGTACCTTCATTTCCCATAAGGCTTTCGCCGGCTCCAAATCCAACACCCATTTTTATAACTGGAATTAAAACTTTGTCTTCAGTTTCGATTGGAGTACCGATTACATTATCAACATTTATAAGTTTACGTAATTCTTCAACAGTTGTTTTAATATTGTTTGGCATAGTTTCACATCCTATCTTATTGGTTTATTATCTGTTGTTAATCTTTAAAATATTTTTACTTTGAATTTCAGTATTACTTTTTTTGTTATAATGACATAAGTTTCAAGTGTAACTTTTAAGTTTTAATTATGTTACATCATTTTGAGAGGTGTATTTCAAGTGTAACTTTTCACATCTAAGTTATAAGAATTTTTCATGAGAGATGTGTTTCAAGTGTAACTTTTCACATATAACTTATAACTTTTTACTCAAGAGGTGTGTTTCAAGTGTAACTTTTCACATATAACTTATAACTTTTTACTCAAGAGGTGTGTTTCAAGTGTAACTTTTCACATCTAAGTTATAAGAATTTTTCATGAGGGGTGTGTTTCAAGTGTAACTTTTCACATATAACTTATAAGCAATATATTTTTTATATCATAAAATTTTCAAAAAAAATAGTAAAAACAGAATCATAAGTATGATTCTGTAATAGATGCTACACCAGCACCAGCTTCATCAATTACACCTAAACCTTTCAAGGTCATACCGATAGCTGCAAAGGTTTGGGTTAATTCTTTGTAGGTAACATTTCCCATGTGTCCGATTCTGAAAATATTTCCTTTTAAGTGATCTTGTCCGCCAGCTAACTCTACGCCATATTTGTCACGTGTAGTTCCTCTGAAATCAGCATCAGTAATGCCTTCAGGCATTTTTACTGCAGTAACAGTAGCGGATGAAACAGCTTCATCAGCGAATAATTCTAATCCTAATGCTTTAACAGCTGCAACACTTGCTTTTGCTGCTTTGTGGTGGCGTGCAACTCTATTGTCTAATCCTTCTTCTAAAACCATTTTTAAAGCTTCATTCATTGCATAAGTAAGTGAAACTGATGGTGTGTATGGGGTTTGAGGAGGTACTTTGTCCCCACTTTTTTTAGCTGCTTTCATATCTAAATAGAAAGTGTTTGTTTCCACTTTATCAGCAGCTGCCCATGCATCATCACTGAAGGTAATTGCGCCCATTCCCGGTGGTGCTGCAATACATTTTTGTGATCCGGTAAGACATACGTCAATGCCGAATTTGTCCACGTTTACTTCATCTCCCGCAAGAGATGATACGGTATCTACGATGTATAATGCATCATAATTTTTCATTACTTTACCGATTTCTTCGATAGGTGCAGCGACACCTGTGGAAGTTTCGTTGTGGATTACACTTACAGCTTTTATGTCTTCATCTGCATCTAATGCTTCTTTAATAGCTTCGGGAGTTACAGCAGTTCCCCATTCGACCGCCAATTCTTGTGCGTCGATTCCATGAGTTTGAGCTATTTTCATGAAACGTTCTCCGAATTTTCCTCCTACAACATTTAACATTTTTTCTCCAGGTGCTACAGTATTTGCAATACCTGCTTCCATAGCTGCAGTTCCAGATCCAGTTAATAAATAAGAATCATTTTGGGTTTGGAAAACTTTACTCATTAATTCAGTAGTTTCAGTTAAAATTTCACCATATTTAGCGCCTCTGTGGTTAACAACAGCTTGAGACATTGCATTAAGCACTCTTGGGTGTACTGTTGTTGGTCCTGGAAGCATTAATAAAATATCGTTCATTAAATTCCTCCAATTTTCTAGAAAATTAGCTTATTTTCAAGCTATTTATATTTTTAATCTTTATACTTATTAAAGATTTTTAATATATGATTTTATTCATAATTATGTGGAGTTGCAATGTACATTTTAGTGCATTGTTTAAAATTGTGTACTATTTTATACTTATTGTTTAAATATGATTGAGGATAAACTATATTACATGCAATTTAGTGGAGAAGAGCTTACCTTCAAAAGGGTTTTCAATTATGTTTTTGGTTTGTATCTTATAACATTGGGGGTAGCATTTTCAATCAAATCGACTTTGGGCTCTGCTCCTGTAAGTTCAATTCCTTATGCTATGAATCTAATCTGGCTGATTGAAATAGGTGTTGCCACATTTCTATTCCATGCACTTCTGGTTTTTATAGAATGGATGCTTTTAAAGGATGACTTCAAAAGGAAACATTTCCTGCAGGTATTTGTTGGTGTGCTTTTTGGAGTATTCACAAGTTTTTCAGTATCACTTATGAATTTCATTCCTTCTGCAGATACCATAATTATTGCTCTTCTTATGTCTGCACTTTCAATACTTTTCATTGCTCTGGGACTTTTCTTTTATGTTCCGACAAATCTCATTCCTCTTTCTGTTGAAGGGGTTACACAGGCCATTGCAATTGTGTCTGAAAGGCCATTTTCCAAAATCAAGGTTTATATTGACATTACTATTGTTGCAACAGCATTAATTTTGAGTTATGGATTTTTAGGACAATGGGGAAGCGTTGGTTTCGGAACAATTTTAGGAGCACTTTTTATTGGAACAACTGTAAAGTACATTCATAAAATTCATTTTCACATTACTGGCAATGCAGTAGATTTAAAGAAGATGTAAGATAAACTATATATTATGATTAAAAGGATTTGTTTATTTACTGTGGGTTTGTTTATAATGTCTCTTGGAGTGGCATTTTCAATAGTTTCAACCCTCGGAACAACTCCTATCAGTTCAATTTCCTATTCTCTGGCATTGATAACCAATATAAATATTGGAATAACTACTTTCATATTCAATGCAGCACTGATTTTCATTCAGATAATTATTTTAAGGTCAAGATTTAGGAAAAAAAGATTGCTCCAGTTCATAAATTGTGTAATGTTTGGTTATTTTACTGATTTGGCTCTTTACTTGGTTTCATTCATTCCATTTAATAATACATTTTCGTATTTCATTCTGTTTTTATTAATAAGTATATTTTTAACAGCTTTAGGAATATTTATATACATGCCGGCCAATATAGCTCCTCTCCCCGGTGAGGGTTGTGTTGAAGCTGTTGCAATTGTTACAAACTGGAGGTTTTCATCAATCAAAATAGCATTCGATGCTTTAATGGTTATTGTTTCTCTGGTGATGTGCGGTTTGTTTTATACAAATATTTTAGGTGCTGTAAATGTCGGAACAATTATCTCTGCATTTATGGTTGGATTTACTTTAAGACAGATTTCCAATCTGTATTCCAGATTAACCGGAAGGCAAATCAATGTGGTAAATCAGTAATTCAATATCTTGTCGATTTTAGCTAATGTGTCTTTATCCAAGTTATTTTTTTCTTTAATTTCCATTAATATTTTTTTTGTCTGTTTTATCTGTTTTTCGCTTTCTTTTAGTTGTTTTTCGCTTTCTTTTAGTTGTTTTTCGCTTTCTTTTAGTTGTTCTTGGTTTTGTTTTAGTTGTTTTTCCTTTTGTTCCAACTGTTCTTTCTTTTCTTCTAATTTCTCTCCATATAAATCGTATGCGATTATTTCTAGATCTGATTTAAATTGCATCATATTCAGTTCTCCTAATAATTCACTTCTTTTTTCATAATCCTCAAAATATTTAAAAATCATTATTTGCAATACAAATGATATGTCTCTTTTTAATTCATATCTTATATTCTTATTCCTTTTAATTATTTTACACATTTTTTCAGTAATTTTTTTAGCACACTCTGCCGGGGCAAAAAATGGTAGAAATCCTATGTCAAGTATTTCAGATTCTGATAATTTTATGTCATGTTCTGTTTTATATACAATATTTTTGTATTTTTTCTTTATTTCATTTTTTGTAAGATATTTATAAATGGGTCTTATTAGGTCAGTTTCACTTATGTGATATTCCTTGATTGAATTTTTTGGGTCTACGGTTATGATAATTATTGTTGTTACAGGCATGTTGTAGAAATATTCAGCAAAAATTCTATAGTCTGCAAATCTTTTCATTTCATTTATTCCTACACTTTTTGATTGTGCTTCAATATTATTCAATTGATTTCCAGTTGTTTTGTATAAGCTATCCATTTTAAGATTTCTCATATCTCGAGTAATAACTTCGGTAGGATAGGATATTTCGTATTCATCTTCTAGCTTCAAATACCTGTGCAATAGTCTATTAAATACCATTATGGAGTATTTGTAGGAGATATCATTTGGCTGAAATATGTGTATAGTCAAATCCATAGTTTTTCCTCTATTAATTTCAGATTTCTAGAAATCATAATATGGTACATTAATGTATTTTAAAATTATATTAAAGCAAATATAAAATGTTTTGCTTGTAAATAACATCAATTTTTAATTTTTATATAAATTTAACAATTTTAAATCAATTTTTTTTTAAAAATAATAAATTATTTAATTGTTTAATTCTTATATTAATATGAGGTTTAAAAATGGATTTTGGACTGTGGGAGATTTATTATAAAGAGATTCTTGATGATTTCGGTTTTTCAAGAAAAGATGATGAAAACTCAGCAAAAGTGTTGGATGAGATATTGTCTGATGAAGGATGTCTAACTTTGGATAATTTGAGCCAAATTGTTAATTTTTCAGATAAATATATTGTATTTGGTGCTGGACCATCTCTTAAAGAGCATATTATTCAGTTAAAGGAAAATTATGATTTGAAAGATTACATTTTGGTTGCGGCAGACGGTGCGACAACCGCCCTTATAGAGGAAAGGATTTCTCCGGATATTGTAGCTACAGATTTGGATGGAAATCTTGATGATATTCTTTTGGCTAACTTAAGGGGGGCCAATATTGTTGTTCATGCTCATGGAGACAATTTGGAGCAGGTTATTAAATTCACTCCTTTTTTCAATAATGTGTTGGGCACCACCCAGGCACAGCCTGTCGGTAATGTATATAACTTCGGAGGCTTCACAGACGGTGACAGGGCAATATTCCTGGCAGTTGCGTTAGGCGCCAGCGAAATTACATTAGCTGGAATGGACTTTGGAGATATTGTAACAAAATATTCAAGGCCTTATCTCAAAACTGATTTGGCAAATGCTGATGACTTTAAAAAGAAAAAATTGATGTATGCAGAGAAGTTAACCGATTGGATAATTGAGAATGAAAATGTTGATATTATTAATTTGTGCAAATAATAATTGATTTATAATAGTTAAAATAAATTAGATAGTATGGGAATTGAAGATATTTTGATGTATGATGAAAGTCTTTTTCAAAACATAAATGCTTTTGATCCGGATTATATGCCTCAAAACTATAATTTTAGAGATACTCAAATGGAGGCAATGGCAATGTCAATAAGGCCTGCAATCCGTGGAGGTCAACCATCAAATGCAATTGTTTTAGGATCACCTGCTACAGGAAAAACAACAGCAATCAGAAAAGTGTTTGAGCTTGTTGAAAAAACTACAGAAAAGGTAGTATGTGTTTATATTAACTGTCAGTTGCATACAACTCGTTTTGGAATATTTTCGCAGATTTATAAAAAGATGTTTGGTCATCTTCCTCCGGAAACAGGTGTTCCTTTTTCAAGAATATATGACCAGATCATGAAAGATCTTCAAAAGAATGAGAAATCATTGGTAATTGCATTGGATGATGTTAATTACCTTTTCCAAAGTAAAAATGCTAATAAGGTATTTTATGATATGTTGAGGGCATATGAGGAGTATCCTGGAGTCAGAACTGCAATTTTCGCTATTCTCTCTGATTTGGAATTCAAATATGCTTTTGATAAGAATGTCAATACAGTCTTCATTCCTCAGGAAATAAATTTTCCATTGTATTCATACTCTGAAATAGAAGAAATATTAAGAAATAGGGCTCAGGCAGGATTTTATCCAAATGTTTTAAGTGATGAGATACTGGAACAGATTTCCATGTATACCTATGAAAATGGGGATTTGAGAATTGGAATCAACCTTTTAAAGTCATGCGGTAATATTGCGGAAGCTAATGCAAGCCGTGAAATTACTCAGGATCATTATGACCAGGCAATTGAGTCATTGGTTTCAATTAATATTCAGCAAACACTCGATTCATTAAATGATAGTGAAAGAAGTCTTATAAAAATAATTGCTGATTATGATGGAGTGTATACGGCTGGTGAACTGTCTGGAATATTTAAAGAAAAAACAGGATCCAGTTATGCTTCATATAATAGAACTTTGGATAAATTGGAATTCGTAAGATTAATTGATACCAAATTTACAGGAAAAGGGGTTAAGGGAAATTCTCGTGAAATTATATTGCGTTTTAACCCCGATGATTATGTCATCTAGTTTTCCTGTGGGAAATTAGTTTCTGTTAACATTAGATTTTTGCATGGTAAGCCTGTAAATCTAATGTGCAGCTTTAAGGGTTTGGTATTGTATTTTTTTTAAAAATAGTTCACACCAAGTTTACATTAAACCTGGAGTTGCTGCGACAACAGAAATAACTGATAAAAGTAATGCAGCTATTACAACAAGCATTACCATGCAAGATTGAACATCATAGTCACTGTATTTTATTTCGTCTGTCAATGAACTTTTTTTTCTTAAATCAGCTTTTAATGAGGTGTCTTTATTGCTTAACATATCAATCACTATACTTAATATTATTGGAATACTAATATAAAGAAAGAGAAAGAGAGCATTTGAGAAGTAATATTTTTGGTGAAAATTATGAAAAAATATGAATATTTTGATGTAACTGCTGATATTGGATTTAAAGCATATGGAAATACTCTCGATGAAGCTTTTGAAAATGCAGGATTGGCAATTTTTAATATAATTTCCGATACTTCTAATATATCTTCATATGTTGGTAAAGTATTTGAAATAACTTCAGAAGATGAAGTGTCTCTTTTATATGATTATCTTGAGGAGCTGTTGTTTTATCATGAGGTGGATTTCATGCTTTTCAGCAAGTTCGAGGTTGAAATTGAAAAAGTTGGTGAGGATTTTCATCTTAAAGCAAGAATCATGGGAGAACCAATTAATTGGGAAAAACATGAGCGAAAAACTGAAATTAAAGCAATAACTTATCATAAGATGGATGTTAAAAAAATAGGGCATTATGAACTTCAGGCTATTGTGGATTTGTAATTTTTATATAATATAAAAAATATATTTATTATTATGAAACGAAGAAAAACTATTTCAAGAACTTTTGAAATGATTCTTGGAATCATAGGTTCTCTGATAGGAATATTTTCAGGTTCTTTTTTAATTTTCATTGAAAATTTTGGCCATGTTCACACTTCTTTTTTAGGATTTGTGGCAATTCTTGCTTCCATTCTAGGGCTTTTTTCAACTTATTACCTTACAAAAAACGAGGAAGTGGCAGGTATTGGATTTTTGGTTGCAACAATGTTTGTAATTGTTGGAGCAGACCACATTAACGTGTTAAGTGCACTATTTTTATTGGTCGCTGGTATTTCAACACTTTTCAGAAAATAATTTTTATTTAACTTATTTATTTGTTTTTCATTCATAAGCAATCTTTTTTTTAAATAATCATGTTGATATTATAGTTTAATTTGGAATTCTAAGATTTTTAGATTATATTTAATGTAAATTTTCTTTCATGAATTCAATATTTTAATGTAAATTAATGCATATCTAGTTAAAATTAGCGGGATTACCAAAACTTTATTTAAATATCAAATATAAAAATTAAAGTATAATAATTCTGTGATTTTTATGACTATTAAAGATGAAATTAAAAAAGTTAGAGATAACGTTTATGAGATTACCGGGGCTTACGATAAAAAAATGAGAGCTTCTGGAAGATTTTATATTGATGATGAAAGTTTTGAAAATTTGGAAGAGGGTGCTGTTCAGCAGATTGTTAATGTTGCCTGCCTTCCGGGTGTTCAAAAATACTCAATTGGATTGCCTGATATTCACTTCGGATACGGATTTCCTATAGGTGGAGTTGCAGCTTTCAGCATGAGGACTGGTATTGTATCTCCTGGAGGGGTTGGATTTGATATTAATTGTGGAGTAAGAATGATTAAATCCAATTTGACTATGGGAGATATTGACGGCCACATTGACGAGCTTACAGAAAAACTATTTGAAAACATTCCTTCAGGTGTAGGGAGCAAAGGAAAAATCAGACTTGAAGACGGCGAAATTGACAAGGTCCTTGATTTGGGTGCGGAATGGGCTGTTGAAAATGGATACGGATGGCCTGAAGACTTGGAAGTTTTAGAGGAAAACGGTAAGATGGAGGACGCAGACTCAAGCATAGTCTCTGATAAAGCTAAAAAAAGAGGAATTCCTCAATTAGGTTCACTAGGTTCCGGAAATCACTTTTTAGAAATTCAGGTTGTCGATGAAATTTATGATGAGAAAGTGGCTGAAGTGTATGGCCTTAAAAAAGGAATGATTGTTGTAATGATTCACACAGGTTCCAGAGGATGCGGTCACCAAATCTGTTCTGATTACTTAAGAATTATGGATAAAGCTTATAAAAATTATAAAATCAATATTGCAGACAGACAGCTAGCTTGTGCACCATTGGATTCAAAAGAAGCTATGAATTATATCATGGCTATGGCAGCGGCTGCTAACTATGCATGGGCAAACAGACAGATGATAACTCATTGGGTTCGCGAAACCTTTGAAGAAGTTTTAGGAAAATCTGCAAAAGATATGGAAATGGACATATTGTATGATGTTGCCCACAATATTGCTAAAATGGAAACTCATAAAGTTCGCAATCGTGAAGAAGATCTTCTGGTTCACAGAAAAGGAGCAACCCGTGCTTTTGGCCCAGGTCGTGAAGAAGTTCCTGAAAAATACAGGGAAGTCGGACAACCTGTATTGATTCCGGGCACAATGGGAACCTCATCATACGTATTGCATGGAACCGATGTTGCAATGGAAGAAACATTCGGGTCCACAGCTCATGGTGCTGGAAGGATATTGTCAAGGTCTCAGGCTAAAAAAGATTACTCTGCAGATGAGATTTCTCAGGATCTCGAAAGCAAGGGCATCAAACTCAAGGCAACAAGCAAACATGTGGTTGCTGAAGAAGCTCCTGGAGCTTATAAGGATGTAGATAGTGTGGTTCGTGTATCTGACAGCACAGGAATCGCTAAATTGGTAGCTCGTGTTAAACCGATTGCAGTATGCAAAGGATGATATTATGATAGGCATAATTGGCGGCAGTGGAGTATATGAAATTACAAATGCCGCAGACAGCTGCACTAAAAAAATAGTTGAAACAGATTATGGTGATGTGGAAGTCTCCATTTTGGAAATCTTTTCCAAAAAAGTGGCTTTTATTCCTCGCCATGCTTCAGGACATAGCATTCCACCTCACAAAATCAATTTCAGAGCAAACATTGATGCATTGAAAAATGTTGGTGTAACAAAGATTGTCGCTACAAACTCTGTGGGGTCAATGAATCTGGAGATGCCTCCCGGATCATTTGTTATTCCCAATGACTTTTTAGATTTTTCACAGAATAGAGCAAAAACATTTTATGAGGATAAAGTGGTTCATATTGATGTTACAGAACCTTACTGCAGTGATTTGAGAGATGTGCTGGATAAATCTGGAGATGTGATTCTGGGAGGAACATATGTATGTACTGAAGGGCCAAGATTCGAAACTCCTGCTGAAATTAAAATGTTTAAGATGCTTGGAGGAGATCTCGTCGGTATGACTGGTGTTCCGGAAGTAACTTTGGCCCGTGAAAGAGAGATGTGTTACAATTCAATATGTATAGTTTCCAATTATGCATCTGGAATTTCGGATGATGCTCTTACAATCGACGAAGTCTTTGAAATGATTGCCGAAAAAGAAGTTGAACTACTTGAATTGATATATAATTTCATTAAAAATGTTGATGATTCATCAGATTGCACATGTCTTCATGCATTAGATGGTGCAGAAGTATAAGTGTGATAATATGTATAAGGTTATTTTATTAAATGCCAGTCCTAGGGCAAATTCCAATACTCTTGCTGCTTTGAAGGTTTGCGCTGAAGAAATTCAAAAGGAGGGTGTCGAAACTGAAATTATTTCCCTTAGGGGAAAGCACATCCAGTCATGTACTGCATGTTTAAGATGTGTCGAAACAGGAAACTGCATTCTTCCAGACGGGCTCGACGAGATTATTGAAAAAATAAGGGGTGCCGACGGATTTATTCCTGCAGCTCCGGTTTACTTTGGAACTGCCAGAGGAGATATTATGTCTGCACTTCAAAGAATAGGCAAAGTGTCACGGGGTGGCGATAAATTTCTGGATTGGATGGTTGGAGGTCCCATTGCGGTTGCAAGACGTGGAGGTGTTACCTTAACTTTGCAGGAAATGCTGATGTTTTTTGCAATCAACAATATGATTGTTGCCGGCAGCACTTACTGGAATATGGTGATTGCAGGGCCTGAAGGAACTGCTCTTAAAGATGAAGAGGGCATAGAAACTATTAAGTTATTCGGACAAAATGTTGCAAGAATTATTAAAAAAGTGAGGGGATGAAATGAGATTGGCTGTAGTGTCATCAGACGGTGAAAATGTTGATTTGCACCTTGGCAAGGGAAAATCCGTTTATATCTATGACTGGAATGAAGATTTAATTTTTGTCGAGTCAAGGGATGTTGAAATAGCACAAGATTCCAAGCATCAGGGCGGTAAAGTCTTGAAAGCTTGCAGTGATTGTGATGTTTTAATCGCTGTTCAATATGGTTTTAAATCAAAAATTAAGGCAGATGATCAAGGTATTAAGCTTGTCATGGATGAAGGTCCGATTGATGAAGTCTTAAAAAGGTACATTAATCATGTAAACTTCATGAAAAGTTAATTAATAATCTATAAATAACACGAGTTATAAATTATATAACAGTGGTGATTTAAATGGATTTGTCCTATTTATGTAAATTGTCTGCTGATGAAATTTTGAAAGGCTCTTTTGGAATTGAATGGGAAAGTCTCAGAGCTTATGCAGATGGTAAATTATCTTTAACACCTCATCCTGAAGTTTTTGGGGACAAATTGAAAAATCCATTGATAACTACTGATTTTTCTGAAAGCCAGATTGAGATTATAACTCCTACTTTTGACTCAATTGATGAGGCTTTCAACGTATTTTCTCTTTTGGCTGATTTGGTTAATGCATCACTTCCTGACGATGAATATCTTTGGTTTCAGTCAATTCCATGCATATTGCCCTATACAAGTGAAATTCCTATTGCAAAGTATGGTGAAGAAGGGAAGGCTTCAGAGGAATACCGTATTGAGCTGGCTAAAAAATATGGGTTCAAAAAACAGATGATTTCAGGTATTCATTTTAATTTTTCATTTGCTGAAGATAGTCTTCATAAATTATACGACATTGCTGGATATGAAAATTCATTCACTGATTTTAAAAATGAAATCTATTTAAAAATAGCCCGTAATTACTTGAGATACTGCTGGATGATAATTTATTTGACTGGTTGTTCGATTGGTCTGCATGATTCTTTTTCTAAAGATTGTATTCATTTGATGGATGCTCGTGATATGTATGGCAGCTATTATAGTACTAAAGGGCCTTCTTTTAGAAATTCTTCATGCGGATATAAGAATTTAAAGGATTTGCGCCCTAGTTATAAATCTGTTGATAAATTTACAAGAGATGTGCAATCATTTATAGATAAAGGGGATTTGTCTGAAGCTAAAGAATTATATACTCAAATCAGATTAAAACCAAAAGATCCGAAAGATTTATTAAATTCACTTAAAAATGACGGAATCGAATATATTGAAGTAAGAACATTGGATATTAATCCTTTTTATAAATGCGGTCTTATCCGTAATGATATGAAATTCTTGCATTTGTTTTTGATATATATGCTGATAAAAAATGAATCTGATTATGACGATTGGCAAAGGGAAGCTAAAATTAATGAAGAACTGGTGGCTGAAAGAGCTTATGATGAATCTATGAGGCTTTTAAAAGATGGTGAAGAGATTACTCTTAATAAATGGGCTTCAGATATTATAAACGAAATGCATGGTATGTGTGAAGTCTTGAACATTGATGCGACTGATACATTGAAATTAATGCATGATCGGGTTTCAAATCCTAAATTGACCTATGGTCAGAGACTATTGAAGCTGATTAGCGAAAGAGGTTATATCAATACTCATATGATGCTTTCTATGAGCAACAAAAAGACTAGCAAAGATTTTGTTAATGCTATGGATGGCAGTGAATGTGAACTGTATGAAAAATATGTTCCGATTGCACTTTTTAACAGATGATGTCTTTTAAAGTTTTTTTCATTAAACGGTTTTTAAGGAGTATTTGTTTATTTTAAGCATTATTAATTGTTTTCAGTTTTTCTGCTGTAACATTTTTTTAAAAATATATTTTTTTAAATTCGAGTTTTTTTCAAAATTTATGCGATTTTTAATAATCTTTATATATCATGAATAAAATAATTAAAAATAACCTTTATGGGCGGGTTTTAAAAAATAAAACTTAATTACAAATATTTACTTTAAATAACGTGAGAATAACTCACAATAGTCGAATAACTGATTATAAATCAGTAATTATTTATAATCTTTATTGCAGTTTAATTTGAATTATATAGATGAAATGCTGTATTTTTAGACTATTTTTAAAATTTTAATAGCGAATGCTATATTTATTATATATTACTTATAAAAAGAACGGATGATATAATGGCAAAGGCAAAAGCAAGACGTAGAGTACGTGATACATGGAAAGAAAAATCCTGGTATACTATTAAAACACCAGTAAACTTTGAAGATAAAGAAATTGGAGAAACTCCTGCAAGAGATCCAGAACTTCTCATCGGAAGAGGAGTTGAAGTAACTATGAGAGAATTAACTGGAGATTTCTCAAAACAATATATTAAACTCAGATTTGAAATTGATAATGTTGCAGGTGAAGTTGCAAACACCAAATTCACCGGTCACAAAACCACTACAGATTATGTAAGAAGCATGATTAGAAGAGGAACTTCCAGAATCGATGCTTCAGCTATTGTAAAAACCAAAGATGACCGTAAAATCAAACTTCAAGTATTGGCTGTAACTATCAGAAGAGCTAAATCTTCCCAACAAAAATACATGAGAAGTGTTATTGAAGGTTTACTCAAAGAAACCGCAGCTGAAAAATCATTTGACGATTTAGTAAAAGTTTGCGTAAATGGTAAATTAGCATCTGAAATTTACCACAATGCTAAAAAAATCTACCCTCTCAAAAGAGTAGAAATCATCAAAAGTAAAGTAATTGAATAGATTACTTTTCACTTCTTTTTTTATTTTATTTTATTTGTTTTTCCTGTCTGTATTTTTTATATTCGATATTTTAACTGTTTAAATTATCGTATCTCTTTTTGATTTAATTCAACCTATTTTCGTATTTTATTATATGTATTTATACAATTTCTGCATTGTTTATTTTTTTGTTCAGTTATATTTCATATAATACTGTTATTGTAGTACTTTTTTTACTAATTCTAATGAATTGGTTTCATATTTTCTATTGTAGAATGAATATTTTTTATTTTTTTAATTAGTATGCTTTCGTTTAATTGTTTTAGGATTATTTTTGATTGAACATTATTTTAATAATTCTTTTAATAATATGAAATATATTTAATTTTTTATAAATATATTGTAAAAAGAAAACATATATACTCCTTTTAATTAATAATATATATAGTAAAAGGTTTAATGAATGAGGTAAATTATGAATAAAAAAACAATACTTATTTCTTTTTGCTTGTTTTTTGTATTCTTTTCAGTATTATCCTCTTCTTCGGCTTCTGATATCGCAGGAAATGCGACTTTAGTTGGTGTTGATGATAATCAAAATGATTTGAAAGCGATCAACACGCAGCAGGAGCTTCTCAAGGTTTCTTCAGGAACTTTCAGTCAGTTGAATGATATTGTAACAAATGATTCCATACCTTCGGGTGGGGTAATTAGCTTGAATTCAAGCTATAAATACTCTGATACCGATTCTGGAATAAATGGTATTTCTATAGGCAAAAGCATAACAATCAACGGTAACGGATACACATTGGACGCTTCCAGCAGGTCATCAATATTCAATATATTGGGCAATTCCCATGTAATATTGAAAAATCTCACATTTGTCAACGGATATGGTGATGATGGTGGTGCCATTAATGTAGGGGCAGGTTCAAGCATTGAGCTTATTGACTGTATATTCTTAAATAACACTGCAACAAACAATGGTGGGGCAGTATTTATTAACAGCGATAGTCTAACATCAGATTCATTAATCAAGTCTTCCACATTTAAGGATAATACTGCAGCAAACGGCGGTTCAATATATGTCATGAGTTCAACATTGAATATTTCAGCATCTGAATTTACAGACAATATTGCAAAATCCTGTGGGGGATCATTATTTGTTGATGGCATTCTTCACATTATCCAAACTGCCTTTGAAGGCAACCGTGCTTATAGTGGTGGAGCGATTTATTTAAACGATACTTCTAAGACTAATTCTACAATAGAAAATTCCAAATTCAATAATTGTAACGCTACTGTTGATGGTGGTGCAGTTTACATAAGTGCAGATAACGTTCATGCAAAAAATTTGATATTCGAAAATAATGTTGCAGGTGATGACGGTGGTGCAATATACTGGGAAGGTAACACTGGTGTTATCTACAATGTCACCTGTAGAAACAATAAAGGTATAAGTATTGATAAACCTGACGGTACTACTTCAAGTACTCGCGGTGGTAGTATCTGTCTTACCGGTTCTAATGTAATCCTTTCAGATTCCAAGTTCACTTCAAGTTCAGCATATATGGATGACAATAAGAATTACTCTAAGGTTGATGGTGGTGCTCTATTCATCACAGGTAATGATGTAGTTGTTAGTGGTACTACATTTGATGCATGTAATGCTACCAATAATGGTGGTGCAGTATATGTCATTGGTAATAATACATCAATAATCAACTGTGATTTTAAAGACTGTATCGGAAGGGATGCAGGTGCTTTATACATTAGTGGAATTAATTGTAACTTGTCCAATTCTACCTTCACTGATAATGTAGCTTATGATGACGGAGGTGCAATATATTGGGAAGGTGATTATGGATATATGTATAACCTTACATGTGTGAATAATAAGGGTGTAAGTGGCTATGATCCTCTTGAAGGTGAATACTCCAACTCCAAAGGTGGAACTATCTGCCTTACAGGTTCTAATGTTACTTTGGACATCTCATCTTTCACCCAAAGTTCTGCAAAGGCTGATGGTGGTGCATTGTTCATTACCGGTAGTGATGTTAAAGTAATGCATTCTGACTTTGATGACTGTATTTCTACCGATAATCATGGTGGTGCAATATATATTATTGGTAATCGCACTTCCGTTTCAAGCTGTACATTTGATAATTGCCATGTCAACAATCAGGATGTCGATAATCATCGTGGTGGAGCAATTTTTGTAGAAGGAAATAGTGCACATATTTCAGATTCATCATTTACCCATACTCATGCGCTCATTGGTGGAGCCATTTCCATTGAAGGTGATGACACTATCGTAGATAATTCCATATTCAGTAATAATAATGCTATTGGACCTTTAGGCGGTTCCGGTGGAACTATTAATGTACAAGGTGCAGGTACTACTGTTTCAAATTCTAAATTCTTACAGGGGACTGCTGTTAATTATGGTGGTGCCCTATCTATATGGGGGCCAAACACAACTATTGTCAACAGCACATTTGACCAGTCAAAAACTACCTTATATAATGGTGGTGCGGTATTCGTAAATGGTGAAAATACGACTATTTCAAATTCAAATTTCACTAAATGTACTTCTTTAGGAGACCAATACGCCCGTGGTGGTGCAATTGATGTTCAGGGTGAAAATGCCAATATTAAAGATTGTAATTTTGATGATTGTGACTCACACTTCGGTGGGGTTATTCATGTAAGTGGTACAGATGCTTTCATAGGTAATTCCAATTTTAAAGGAAGCGATGCTTATAGTGGTGGAGCGATTTTTGTGGAAGGTAATAATACTGTAATATCAAAGTCCAATTTCACAGATAGCGTTGCCACTAACTATGGTGGAACAATTTATGTATCTGGAGCCAATGCCAATATTTCTGAATGTAATTTCAATAAAACCGTTGTTAAAAATTACAATGGTGGGGCTATATATATTGAGGGTGAAAACACTAACATAGAAAAATCCAACTTCACTTCCGCTGAAGCTTTAAACAAAAATAACCATGGTTGGGGTGGTGCAATATATATTCAGGGAGTAAATGCAGTTATTGACGAATCTAACTTTAATGACTGTAAGGCTTTTGAAGGTGGAGGAGCTATTTATTCATATGGTAATGGTGCAAGAATTGAGGATTCCACATTCAACTCAAGCACTGCTAAATATGGTGGTGCTATTTATTTAACCTCCTGGGGTGCATTGGTAACTCGCTCCAACATAAGTAATTGTGTAGCTGACCAAAACGGTGGTGGAATTTATGTTGCTGAGGGTAGTATTCAGATAAGTGAAAGTAATTTTGACGAATGTACAGTTAAAGGTACAGGTGCATCCAATGGCGGTGGAGCCATTTATATTAATGGTCTCGATACCCATATTTCCGCATCTAACTTCACCCATAACACTGTTCCAAGTGCCGCCCGGGGTGGATCAATTTTCATCAAAGGTGAAAGGACAATCATTGAAGGTTCTGAATTTGTAAGGGGCAGCGCCAATAATGGTGGAGAGATTTATATAGAAGGTGCAAATGCTATTGTTGACACTTCTACATTTATCAACGGTTCATCAAGAGTGTCAGGCGGTTCCATTTATATTAAAGGTGATGAAGCAACAGTAAGGAGTTCCAGTTTTGATAATATTTCCTCTGTAAATAATGGTGGAGCAATATTTGTAGATGGTAAGCAAACTGATATACTGTCCTCTTCATTTTATAACTGTACTGTTGGCAGCAGATTTAATGGTGGTGCAATCTATATTGATGATATCGGAACCACTGTTGCATATTCCAATTTCACCCAATCACGAGCCAATGAAGGTGGGGCAATATATATTCGTGGTGTAAATACTACAATCACCTACTGTAATTTAGACCACAATGTTGCTAATAGTGCGGGTGCAATTAAGGTTTTCGGTGATGATACAATACTATCAAATTGTAATTTCACATATAACCATGTAACATCATCCACAGGTGGTGCTTTGGACATAGGTGGTGCAAACGTATCCGTATACTACTCCTGGTTTGATCACAACGAGGCAATAACCGAAGGTGGTGCAATCAACTGGCTTGGTGGACATGGAGATGATTCAATTATAGGGTCAACATTTACTAACAATGTGGCTAATGGTGCTTCTAGAGGTGGGGGTGCTATTTACTGGACACAAGGTATTCCTATTGCGTCTGGAGGTTTAATTAAAGATTGTATATTCATTAACAACACTGCTGCAGCAAAACATGGTGGGGCTATTGACTGGTATCAGGCATTGGATAGTTTAATCGAGAACTGTCTGTTCATCAATAATACTGCTAATTCTGACGGTGGAGCTCTCTATACTGGTGACCAAGGGGGTAATAGTGTAAACCTAACCATAATATACTGCCAATTCTACAATAACACTGCAGGTAAATATGGTGGTGCTATTGCAAATCAAATGGCCAATTCATATATATTTAATAATACATTTGACGGAAATAAGGCTAGATCTGGTGGAGGAACCATATTGATGAAGGAAGGTCCTGCCAATAACTGTGTAATCGACCATTGTTATATTTTCAATTCTCATGTGGAAGACTTCGATGCTGGCTACGGTGAAGGTGGTGGAGCAATTCTTCTTGGTGTAAAGGGTGATTCAAATATTACCATTTCAAATTGTGCAATTTTGAATTCCACAATAGTCAAAGGACCTGGTGGTGCAATTGCAATACTCGGAAAAGACTGTTCCTTAATTAACGTTTCAATTCAGGATGTATCAACACAAAATGATGATGGTGGTGCAATATACTGGAAAGGTACAAACGGTAAACTTGATAACGTTACCATATTCAATGCCTCATCAAATTCCATTAACGGTTTAAAATCCTCTAACGGTGGTGCTATCCATATATCTGGTTGGTATGCTACCTTAAATGACATTAAGATTTTCCAATCTTCTGCAAACAACGATGAAAATTGTACAAAAACCAATTATGGTGGAGCATTGTATGTTGGTGCAAACGGTGTTGTAGCGACCAATATCGTCATTGACAATTCAACTTCCAGCAATGTTAAAAT
Source organism: uncultured Methanobrevibacter sp. (assembly GCF_946184425.1). GTDB lineage: Archaea > Methanobacteriota > Methanobacteria > Methanobacteriales > Methanobacteriaceae > Methanocatella. The sequence goes on from NZ_CAMHFP010000001.1 coordinate 56,719, forward strand.
GAATGGTGCTGGAGGAGCAATCTATTGGGATTCAATGAACGGTCAATTAACCAATGCAAGCATTTCAAACACATTTGCATCAGGTAATGGTGGTGCAATCTATTGGAAAGGCGGTTCACCGATAATCAATAATGTCTCAATTACCTATTCAAAAACAGAAGTGACAGGTTCACCAAACAGTGCTGATGGTGGTGCAATATATTCAACTGCCATTGGTGAGTTAAATAATGTATATATAAACGGCGCAAGCGTTCATAAAGATAATGGTGATGTTCGCGGTGGTGCAATCTATCTTAGAGATGGCAGAACATTGAATAATGTTACTGTTGTGGGATCACGTGCTTCAAGCGATAATGGAACTTCCTACGGGGGAGCTATTTTCTTTGAAAAAGACAGAGGTTCCACCAATGTTTGGCTTTATAATTCCACATTTGATGAAAACAATGCTGATTTAGGTGGGGGAATATACTTCAATAAAGTATGTGGAAGAATATATGGTACTTCATTTAATGGTAACGTAGCTAATAGGGACGGTGGAGCTTTATACACTATTGGTGAGGATGGCTATATATATGATTCCTCTTTCGCTCATAACAGCGCTAAAAATGGTGGTGCAATATTTGCTCAAAATGTTCATCTTCAAATCCTTAATTCAATTATGGAATTCAACACTGCTGAGCAGAAAGGTGGTGCAATATATTATAACTATGTCAATAAAGCGGGATCAAGTATTATAAAGGACACTGATATTGTAAACAACACTGCATTCCAGGGTTCTGCAATATATGCAACAAAATTAAACAAATTCACTTTGGAAAATGATGTTCTTCTTGACAATCAGGCAAATTCCAATAAATTTATAGAAAAGGCTGTAGGTGTTGATGCAGACGGCAAAAATTACACCAGTGCCGTATTTATAGGATTCGATAATTTATTAAATGCAATCTGGCAGGAAAATACTGCTACTGCCCTTACATGTACTAATGTAACATATTGGGGAGAAGATGGAAAATCTGTAATGAACGGTGTTCCGCATCAAAGCGACAGGGAAGTAAATATTAACGTAACTATTGAAATGTACAACGAAAGAGGCGAGCAACTGACTACAGTGCCTCTGACAACCGATAAAAACGGTAAGGTCAAATATATTTTCGATGCTGAAGACGGAAAAACCTACTATTTCGCTTATGTTCACAAAAGCGACAGGTATTACACCTATCTTAGGGATACCTTGTCCAACAGCAGCCTGGTCATCATATATGTATACACTCCAATATATTACTCTCAAAACCAGACAGTTTTTATTGAATTGACAGACGGCGCATGGGGTAACTTAAATGGAACAGTCACTGTAACCTTCAACGATACAGCACACACTACATTTACAGTTGATGTGCTGAACGGTACAGGATATAAATATAATATCACTGATTTGCCTATTGGAAAATATAATGCAACTGCTTCATATGCCGGAGACATTAACCATACTGGCGATACTGACTGGGTTTTATTTGAAGTGCTTCCATATAATGACTTGGAAATTACTAAAACCGTTGATGTAACAGCGGATTATGTAAATGTTACAGATGTAATAACATACTCAATAACCGTAAGAAATCACGGTCCAAGTAAGGCTTATGGCGTAAACGTAACAGAAAGGTTAAGTCCATATCTTAAAATGCAGAAAGCTAAAGCAACAATCGGTGAATATAATTTAACTGGTGGATACTGGTATATCGGCGAGCTTGATGCAAATGACTTTGAAACATTGACTATCACCGCTGAAGTAATCCATATGGGTCCTATAACCAATACTGTATGGGTAACCGGTTTAGGAAAAGACATCAATGAAACCAATAATATTGATTCAGCACACAACTTCACAGCCCTTTCAATAGTTGATTTAAGTATAACTAAGGCAGTTAATGTTACAAAAGACATTATAAATGTGCTTGATGTAATCCAATTTGATATTGTAGTTTACAATGACGGCCCTTGCAATGCAACAGGTGTAATTGTAGAGGAATTAATTGATGCTCATTTGGAAGTTCTTTCAAATACTACAACTCATGGTAAATATGAGGCTGGTACCTGGAATATAGGTGATTTGGAAAACGGTTCCAGTGCAACTTTAACCATTGTTGCTAAAGTAATCTATTCAGGGGTTATTTCCAATAAGGTTCACGTTTCAGGATTTGAAAATGAAACAGACTACACAAACAATGATGCTGAAATCAAAAACATGACTGCAATTGCTAATGTTGATTTAAAAATCACCAAAGATGTTAATGTTTCAGGTGTAGTGGCTGTAACTGATAAAATCAAGTTTACAATCACAGTTACAAATAACGGTCCGTGCAATGCAACCGGTGTTTATGTGGGTGAAACTTTAAGTCCTCATCTTAAAATGATTTCTAATAAGACAACTGCTGGTGAATATAAAGACGGTACTTGGGTCATTGGTAATTTAAACAACGGTGAAGTCCATAACTTGACAATCATTGCTGAGGTAATTTCAGCCGGAACTATCTCTAATGCCGTTGCAATCATCGGTAATGATAACGACACTAACAGATCCAATAACAATGACAGTATTGAAAACCTCACAGCTATTGACATTGTTGATTTAGAAATCAATAAAACAGTTGATGTTACAACAGGATTTGTTAATGTAACCGATAAAATTGTATTTACTATTGATTTGAGGAATAAAGGTCCGTGTGATGCTACCAATGTGAATGTGACTGAACTTTTAAGTCCGCATCTTAATATGATTCATTATTATACATGGGGAAGCAGTTATGATGAGAAAACGGGCATTTGGTACATTGGCAATTTATCTAAAAACGATTACCGTCAATTGGTCATTGTAGCTCAGGTGGTTTCAGCTGGAACTATTTCCAATGTGGTTGTTGTAACAAGTAATGAAAATGATACTAACACATCCAACAATAAGGATGAAATCGATAATATTACTGCATTACCTATTGTTGACTTGCAGATTACTAAGAAATCCAATTTCACAGGCAGTGTAATTAATGTTACTGATTACATTAAATATACCATTACAGTATTCAATGCAGGTCCATGTAATGCAACTAATGTTGAAGTTAGCGAACGTTTACCTAATCAACTTAAATTAATCAATGTGACTGGAAATGGTTATTATGATGTAAACAAAGGTATTTGGTATATTGGCAATTTAAACAATCAGTCTACTGCTGTTTTAAATATTACAGCTCAAGTAGTGCGTGATGGAGTATTTTCAAATGTTGTTGTTGTAAACAGCACAGAGAATGATACTAATCCATATAATAACAGAGATCAAACTGACGGTATTACTGCAGTATATGTTGTTGACTTGCAAATTACAAAAGAAGTAAACACTGATAAAACTGAGATTGACATTACTGAATCCATTGTATTTACTATTAAGGTTTATAATGCAGGTCCTTGTAATGCTACTGGAGTGTATGTTGCTGAACCTTTAAGCAATATTCTTATATCTCAGGGTGATATTAAAACTCCTGGAACTACATATGATGGTTATACTTGGTATATTGGTAATTTAACTAGTGGATCAGAAGCTATTTTAATGATTATTGCAAAACCTGCATACACAGGTATTATTGAAAATGCTGTTAATGTAACTGGCAATGAAATAGATACTAATCTTTCTAATAATAAGGATAATATTACTCCTATTCGTGTTGATGCTCATATAGATGTAGGTATAAACAAAACAGTCAATGTTACAACTGGTGTTGTTAATGTTGGTGATTTGGTAGAGTTTACCATTACAGCTTATAATAATGGTCCTTCTAATGCTAGTGGTGTTTATGCACTTGAAGATTTAGACCCTCATCTTGAGTTGTATTCTTATGTTGCAACTAATGGTACTACTTATGTGGGTAATACTTGGAATATTGGTAATTTAAATGCAGATGCTACTGCTACATTAAACATTACTGCTCGTGTTATCAAAGCAGGTAATTTCTCAAATTATGTTAAAATAGTTGGTTATGGTAATGATAATAATTTATCAAACAATAACTATACAATTCCGAATATCACTGCAATTTCTGTCGTTGATTTGGAAATTGCTAAAGAAGTTAATGTAACAACCAATATTGTTGAATTCGGAGATATTATTAAATTTACAATTACTGTTAGGAATAATGGTCCTTGTGATGCTCATAATGTAAATGTAACTGAGGTTTTAAGCCCTCATCTTAAATTAACCAAAAACGAAACAGAAAACGGTTATTATAGTCTAACTGATGGTATCTGGTATATTGGTGTTTTAAACAACCAATCCACAGCTGTTTTAAATATTACTGCTCAAGTAATTTCAGTTGGAACCATTTCCAATTTCGTTAACGTAACAAGCAGAGAAAATGACACTAACAAGTCAAATAACAATGATACAATTCCAGATATTACTGCAATACCAATTGTTGACTTGCAGATTACCAAAGGAGTAAATATCACTTCCGATGTAATCTATGTGCTTGATGAAATCAAATACACTATTACAGTATATAATGCAGGTCCTTGCAATGCTACTAACGTCAATGTCAGTGAGATTTTAAGTTCTCATCTTAAATTGATTAAAAATGAAACTAATGCAGGTTATTATAACGTAACTGAAGGTATTTGGTATATTGGCGATTTAACTAACAAATCCACAGCTGTTTTAAATATAACTGCTAAAGTGGTAAGTGATGGAATCATTTCCAATGTTGTTATTGTTAATTCAACTGAAAAAGATACTAATTTATCTAATAATAAGGATGAAATCTCCAATATTACAGCAGTACTTCTGTTTGACCTGCAAATTAACAAGACTGTAAACGTTTCTACTGTTGATGTGGGTGTAAATGAGACAATCATGTTTAATATTACTGTCTACAATGCCGGTCCTTGCAATGCTACTGACGTATATGTTTATGAGACTTTAAGCGATAAACTTGCTTTGAATAGGTCTGTTGCTAGTATGGGTAAATGGGACGGCAATATATGGTACATTGGTGATTTAGAAAACGGATCCAGTGCTACTTTGACAATTGTTGCAAGAATTGCCTACTCCGGTATTATTGAGAATGTTGTTAATGTAACTGGTAATGGAACTGATACCAACCTTACAAACAATAAGGACAATATCACTCCTCTTAATGCAACCACTCATGTAGATTTGGCTATTAACAAGACTGTTAATGTTACTATTGGTTTTGTTAATGTAACTGACCTTGTTAAATTCACTATTATTGCTCGAAATATTGGTAACTTTAATGCCACTGGTGTATATGTTCTTGAAGAGTTGGATTCTCATCTTGAAGATTATACTTATAATGCAACTTCTGGTACATATGACGGTCATAAATGGGATATCGGCTATTTAAATGCTGGAGCTACTGCTACATTGAACATTACTGCTCGTGTTATTAAAGCAGGCAATTTCACAAATTATGTTGTAATTAAAGGAAATGATATTGATAATAATGAATCCAACAACAATGATACTATTCCAAACATTACTGCATTGCCTATCGTTGATTTGGAAATTGCCAAAGAAGTTAACGTTACAAATAATACCGTTTTCTACGGCGATACAATAAGGTTTACCATTACAGTCAGAAACAACGGTCCTTGTGATGCTACTGGTGTAAATGTAACTGAAGTTTTAAGTCCTCATATTAACTTAATCAAAAATGAGACAACTGTCGGTAAATATGATGGTTCTGTTTGGGATATTGGTAATTTGGCTAAAGGACAAGTAGCTTATTTAACTATCCTGGCTAATGTGACTTCTGTTGGAAACATTACAAACGTTGTTAATGTAACCAGTACAGAAAACGATACCAACAAGTCCAATAACAATGCAAGCATTCCAAATATTACTGCAAAACCTATTGTGGATTTAAGAATCAATAAAACAGTCAACGTTTCCAGTACTGATCTTGATGTAACTGATGTGATCAAATTCACTGTTACTGTAGTCAATGACGGTCCTTGCAATGCGACTAATGTATATGTAAAAGAAGTTTTAGATTCTGCTTTAAGATTGGTTATATGGAATGCAACTAAATATGATAGTTTTGGATATGATAATTATACTTGGGTTATCGGCAATATGGCTGTTGGAGAAAATGCTACTTTAACAATCGTTGCTAAAATTGTCTATTCCGGTGTAATCGAAAATGAGGTATATGTAACCAGTAATGATACTGATATTAATAAGACCAATAATTATGACAATATCACTCCTATTACTGCCACTACAAGAGTGGATTTAGGCATAAACAAGACTTCTAACGTTACATGCATTGTAAATGTAAGCGATTTAGTTAAATTCACTATTACTGTATATAATAATGGTCCTTGTAATGCCAGCGGTGTTTATGTGCTTGAAGCTTTAGATTCTCATCTTGTTGAATATTCTCATGTTGCAACCTCTGGAACTACATATGATGGTTATACATGGTATATTGGATATTTAAACTCTGGTGCTACTGCTACATTGAACATTACTGCTCGTGTTGTTGAAGCAGGTAATTTCTCAAATTATGTTGAAGTATTTGGTTATGATGAAGATACCAACACATCCAATAACAATAAAACTCTTCCAAACATTACTGCACTGCCAATTGTTGATTTGGATATTGCCAAAGAGGTTAATGTAGCTAATGTCACTTATGTGGGAGATTCAATCGTATTTACGATTACAGTTAGAAACAACGGTCCTTGTGATGCTACTGATGTAAATGTAACTGAAGTATTAAGCTCTCATCTTAAAATGGTTGAATATAGTACATGGGACAGTTATTATGATGTAACTGAAGGTGTATGGCATATAGGTACATTAAACAAATATGACTGGCGTCAATTGATTATTGTGACCGAAGTAGTATCAGTAGGAAACATTTCCAATGTTGTTAGTGTAAACAGTACAGAAAACGATACTAACAAGTCCAATAACAATGCAAGCATTCCTGAAATTGAAGTATTGCCTGCCGTTGACTTGCAAATCATGAAAGATGTAAACGTAACTTCTGGTTACGTTGAAGTATATGATTTCATTGAATATACAATCACAGTCTACAATAATGGTCCATCCAATGCTACCAATGTGAAAGTAAGTGAAGTTTTAAGCTCTTATCTTAAATGCATTAGAAACTATACAGAATTTGGCCATTATAATGTAACTGAGGGTATTTGGTATATTGGAAACTTAACAGTTGGTTCCAGCGCAAACTTAACTATTGTTGCTCTTGTAATGAGAAACGGAACTGTCATTCCAAATGTAGTAACTGTAAACAGTACAGAAAAAGACACTAATCCATATAACAACAGGGATGAAGTCATTATTGCTGCATTGCCTGTTACCGATTTAAGAATCACTAAAGAGGTTAATGTCACAGGTGAAATCGGAGTGACTGATTTTATCAAATTTGTGGTCACAGTTTACAATGACGGTCCTTGTGATGCTACTGGTATATATGTAACTGAATCATTAAGCGATAAGCTTAAATTGGTTAATAATATCACTAGCGTTGGTGAATGGGATGGATACACTTGGAATATTCCTAAACTGGCAAACGGCACCAATGCAACTTTAACAATTATTGCACAAGTGGTTTATCCTGGAAACATTTCCAATGATGTCGTTGTTCACGGATATCAAAATGAAACAAACGATACCAATAACAACGCTAGCATTGACAATATTACTGCAATCAACAATGCTGATTTGGAAATCAGTAAGATGGTCAACGTTTCATCTGCTGTTGTGGGTGATTTGATTAGGTTTACTGTTGTTGTTAGGAATAATGGTCCTTGTGATGCTACTGGTGTGTATGTGGGTGAGGTTTTAGATTCACATCTTAAATTGGTTTCTAATTCGACTGATGTTGGTAGTTATGATGGTTCTAGTTGGGTTATTGGTAATTTGACTAATCAGTCTAGTGCTGTTTTGGTAATTAAGGCTCTTGTTGTCTCTGAAGGTAATATTTCTAATGTTGTTGTGGTTAAAGGTATTGAAAATGATACCAATACTTCAAATAATGTGGCTAATATTACTAATATTACTGCTTTAAACATTGTTGATTTGGAAATTACTAAGGTTGTCAACGTTTCATCTGTAGTCAATGTGTCTGATCTAATCGAATTCACAATTAAGGTTACAAATAATGGTCCATGCGATGCAACTGGCGTATTTGTAAGTGAAGTTTTAAATTCCAATCTTAGATTGGTATCCAATAAGCCTTCTGTTGGTAGTTATGATGGTGCTACTTGGAATATTGGTAATTTGACTAATCAGTCCAGTGCAACATTGATTATTGTTGCTGAAGTAATTTCAGCAGGTAATATTACTAATACTGTTAATGTAACCAGTTATGAGAATGACACTAACAAGTCAAATAATGAGGCTAACATTACTAATATTACATCCCTGCCTGTTGTTGATTTGAGAATAAATAAGACTGTAAATGTTTTAAATGCTAATGTGAATGATTATATTGAGTATACAATTAATGTTGTTAATGCTGGTCCGTCTAAGGCTACTGGTGTTAATGTAACTGAACATTTAAGTCCTTTACTTAAATTTGTTGATTCCAGAACTTGGATTGGAAATTATGACAATTTAACTAATGTCTGGAATATTCCTGAATTGGAGGTCAATGTTCCTGTAAGTTTGGTTTTAACAGTTCAGGTGATTGCTAATGGAACCATTGAAAACGTTGTAAGCATAACTGCTAATGAAAACGATACAAACAAATCCAACAATAATTACACTTCCGAAAACGTTACTGCTCTTCCAATCGTTGACATAATGGTTAATAAAACCGTTAATATGACATTAGTCAATGTAAGTGATCTTGTTGAGTTTACTATTATAGTTAAAAATAACGGTCCTTCAAATGCTAGTGATGTGGGCATTGTAGATAAATTGGATTCCAAATTGAAATTTGTTTCATTTGATTCCTCACGTCCGGGTATTATCTATAATGATTCAACAGGAAAAGCAATAATCGGCAATTTAAATGCTGGTGAAACAGTAGTGTTAAATATTGTTGCTCGTGTTCTTGCAATGGGTGAAATTCCAAACACAGTCAATGCAACAAGTAGAGAAAACGACACTAATGTATCTAACAATCATGGTGACTCTGAAAACATTACTGCTTTAGCTGTTGTTGATTTGGGTATTAATAAGACTGTTAATGTGACTGTGGTTAATGTTACTGATCTAGTAGAATACACAATAACTGTTAGGAATAACGGTCCTTCCAATGCTACCGGTGTTAATGTATTTGATAAATTGGATTTAAAATTGGAATTTGTTTCATTTGCTTCATCACGCCCTGGAATTACCTACGACAGCAATTCAGGTATTGCACTGGTTGGTAATTTGGACGTTAATGAAACAGTCATTTTAACAATAACTGCAAAAGTTATTGAAATGGGCGAAATTTCAAATGCAGTAAATGTTACATCAGCTGAAAACGATACAAACAAGTCCAACAATAACGGAAGCTCAGATAATGTAACTTCCCTGCCGATTGTTGACTTGCAAATCAACAAGACTGTAAGTGTAAATGCAGTTAAGATTGGTGAAGAATTTACCTATTATATTACTGTTGTAAATAATGGACCAAGCACTGCAACAAATGTAAATGTTTTAGAAAACCTATCAGAATATTTAACTTTAATTGAAAATACTGCAAGCAAAGGTAATTATGATCTTAAGAATTCCATTTGGCATATAGGAAATTTAACAAAAGATGAATCTGCAACATTGAAATTGGTAGTAAAAGCAGTTTCAAATGTTACTATCGTGAATGTGGTATATGTTACAGGCAGCGAAAACGACACTAACCTGACCAACAATAACTGCACATCCGATAATGTAACAGTAAACAGACTCGACACTCCAATAAGTATCAATACATATGATATTACTTATGGTGATGATGAGATTCTTGTAGTTACATTGCCTGACGGCGCAACAGGCACTGTAAACATTACTGTTGGCAACTATTCATTCACAGATTTTCCTATTGAAAACGGTAAAGTGATATTGCCTGTAAGTGACCTTGCAGGAGGAAACTACACTGCACGTGTAGACTATGGGGGAGACAATGTATACCTTCCAAATTCAACATCCGGCACATTCAATGTTGCACGCATAGTTCCAATAATTACAATTGAAGTAGAAGACATTTGGGCTGGTGAGATTGAAGTAGTGAATGTTACAGTCAATGCACCGGGAGTAGTATATGTTACTGTCTACAATAGAACTGTAGAGATATCTCTTGATAACGGTGTCGTAACCACTGATATATTGGCCGCATCTAAAAATTCATACAGTGGTAATGCAACCTGGAATATACTTAACTTGCCTGTTGGCGCTTATCCTGCATTTGCCCTATATCCGGGCAATGAAAACTACACAAGCGTAAACATAAGTGACCTGTTCCATGTAAGAGACAAAAACAGTACTGTTGTCGTCACAGCCGATGATATATATGTAGGAGAAGATGCAGTAATCTACATTAAAGTCGGACCTGAAGGCGTAAGCGGAAACGTAACAGTAACTGTCGACGGTAAAAAATACATCCTTCCAATAGATGAAAACGGAAAGGCAACATTAGTTGTTTCTGGTTTAAAAGCAGGCAAAAAACTTGTGACAGTTGAATATAACGGTACAATCTTATACCGTCCAAGTGAAAATTCAACAACATTCAATGTCTTGAAGTTAAAGCCAACAATTGATGTATTCGCACCTGAAATCACTGTTGGTGATGATGGAGTAATTACCGTAATTGTTCCTAAAGATGCAACTGGAACAATAACCATTGAAATTGAAGGCAGAAGATATTCTGCACCGATTGAAAATGGTAAAGCCGTATTTATTGTTCCCGGACTTAAAGTTGGCAAACATCTAATCAAGGTCTATTACTCCGGTGACGGCAAATATCTATCAGCAAACACAACAGGATTAATCAAAGTCAAACCATTAAAAGAGAATAAAACTGACAATAAAACTACTACCTCGACTAAATATTCTCATGGTGGTGTGAGCTTGGATCAATATCCTACTGGTAATCCGATTTGGATGATTGTATGTGTATTGTTGTCAATTTGTACCATTCAATTAAGGAGATTTAAAAAATAGATTTGATATATTGTATAAGAACTCTCCTGTTTCTGCAGACTGGAGAGGTTTATTTATCCAATATATTTTTACATAGAATTTTTACTAAAAATTCTATTTTTCTTTATTTTTTTATTTATAGTTTCTTACCAAAAGTTTATACCTAATGAGTTATAGATATATGCTCATGGAAAAATTCAATAATAAAATTGAGAAACATTTGCAGCTTTCTGAAATTGCAGATATGCTGAAAGAGTACAAGGAATATTACAATGTTTATAGGCGTCTTTTAGTAATTCACATGGTTGCAAACGGTGAAAGTATTGCTAAAGCTTCAAAAAACATTAATATATCCAGAAAAACTGGCGAACGATGGGTCAAACAATATAATGAAAAGGGTGTAGATGGCTTATTTTCAAATTATTCAAATTGTGGCCGAAAATCATACTTAACTGACCAACAATTAAAAGAATTAAAAGAAATCATTACTGGAAATGAAGAAAAATATAATTTAAAAGATGTAGGCAATCTAATTGAAGAAAAATACGGAATAACATATAGCGAAAAGCAAATTTGGGTCATTACACGACAAAAACTAAATTTAAACTATGGAAAACCATTCATTCAATATAACACTCGTCCAGAAAACCCTGAAGAAGATCTTAAAAAAAACTAACTTCTATAAATCTAAAAACAGAATATTATGCTTTTTTAGATGAAACCTCTTGTCAAAATGTTCCAAATGTTACAAGAGTATTATACGCTCCTGGATAAAAAAATACACAAACAAAACATCCCGTAAAATTTGGAATAAATGTAACTGGCTTTCAAGGAATTAATTGCAACTCATACATGGAAGAAAATACAAAAAACAATGCATTTCAATTTGTAATTACATTATGTCATTACCGTATAGAAAACATGGAGAATACTTTTGGTAAACATTTAATCAAAGAAGCAATAACTAATGAAAATCTATCTGATGAAGAAATAAAAAAATATTTATCTTCTAAATCACTAAATAAAATGGATTTAATCAATAAAATCAATAATGAACTATATAATGACAATTCACAACAAATATCAATAGAAAAAATTCAAAGAATCTGCAGAAAAGAAGACAATAATAACTCCCGAAAAATATGGAATGAAAAAAGATCCAGATTATTAGAAATTTATTAAATCCTCAAATAATTGAAATAAACTCAAAAGAAAAAAAAGAATTAATCTGATTTTAGATAATTCAAGAATACATCACGCTAAAATCGTCGAAAAAGCATGTGGAATATTGAACATAAACTTAATATTTTTACAGCCATATTGCCCAGATTTAAATCCAATCGAAGATGTATGGCGTAAAATTAAATCTAAAATATATAAATCAATATATAATAATTTAAATGAATTAATAGAAATATTTAAAGAAGAATACTACAAAATAGTCGATTTAGCATCGTTCTATGAAAATTGGGTGAAAGAATATTTAGGTACAAACATTTGGTAAAACACTATATTTTTAAAATTTTAATAGCGAATGTTATATTTATTATATATTACTTATAAAAAGAACGGATGATATAATGGCAAAGGCAAAAGCAAGACGTAGAGTACGTGATACATGGAAAGAAAAATCCTGGTATACTATTAAAACACCAGTAAACTTTGAAGATAAAGAAATTGGAGAAACTCCTGCAAGAGATCCAGAACTTCTCATCGGAAGAGGAGTTGAAGTAACTATGAGAGAATTAACTGGAGATTTCTCAAAACAATATATTAAACTCAGATTTGAAATTGATAATGTTGCAGGTGAAGTTGCAAACACCAAATTCACCGGTCACAAAACCACTACAGATTATGTAAGAAGCATGATTAGAAGAGGAACTTCCAGAATCGATGCTTCAGCTATTGTAAAAACCAAAGATGACCGTAAAATCAAACTTCAAGTATTGGCTGTAACTATCAGAAGAGCTAAATCTTCCCAACAAAAATACATGAGAAGTGTTATTGAAGGTTTACTCAAAGAAACCGCAGCTGAAAAATCATTTGACGATTTAGTAAAAGTTTGCGTAAATGGTAAATTAGCATCTGAAATTTACCACAATGCTAAAAAAATCTACCCTCTCAAAAGAGTAGAAATCATCAAAAGTAAAGTAATTGAATAGATTACTTTTCACTTCTTTTTTTATATTTTGTTCGTATTTTTTAAATTTAATATCATGTAGAATTAGCTATTTTTATATTTGACCTTGATTTTGTTCATATTTTTCTTCATATTTTATATAAATCAGATATTTTTGCAATGTTTATTTCAAACTATATTTTTTTTATTGATTTGTTTTGGATTTAGTCAATTTTTAACAATTTTTATTGAGTGATTTTTAATATTAGTATATTAAATGAGTCTATGGTATATAATATTTTACATATTTTTATAATTGTTCAGCATATCTATATTATTATGAACGTATTTTAATTTTGTACCTATTTTACAATAAAGTAAAACATATATGTAAGTTAAATTATAAATTAATATCAATATAAACGACCAGAAACGGTGTTTTTTATATCGAATATATAATTGTGGTTATATTTATGAACGAAAAGAAAAAATTAATAATAATATGTTTACTATTAGTGTTCTTTTTGGCTTTGCCATTTGTATCTGCAAGTGATGATATGGATAATGGTACAATAGCCATTCAGGAAAGCCTGAACACTATAAAAATCGATAATGATGAGATTTTATCAGACTCATCCGGAACTTTTGCACAGTTGAATGATAAAATCCAAAAGACAAGTTCTGGCGGAACAATAGTACTTGATCGAAATTACACTTATGGGAATGGTGATGAAAATGGGGGCATTACTATCCATAAGGATATTACTATTGATGGTGCTGGTCACACATTGGATGGTGCCGGTCAGTCTGCCATATTCAGGATTAACGGATGCAACCAAATTACATTGAAAAACATTAACTTTGTCAATGCCAAATCAGGTAACGGCGGAGCACTTAGTGCAATTGATTGTAATCATTTGGATATTATTAATTCCAACTTTACAAACAATACTGCAACAGTCAATGGGGGTGCGATATATTCCAGCGGAACCATGCTGACTGTTTCTTCATCTACTTTTACACAAAATACAGCTTCTTATGGTGGGGCTATATACTTATACTCTGATGATATCTCTCCTATTGATAATACTATTGGTATTATAGACAAATCATCCTTTGTTAGTAATGAAGCTGGTTTTGATGGTGGTGCATTATGGTGCAACTGTGAACTCAGTACTGTTACCAATTCCAGATTTGTAGGTGATAGGGCTAAGAATGGTGCAGGTATGTATCTTTCTGTTGGTGTTGACATTGATCGTTGTACTTTTATCAATGAACATGCAGACCATAGTGGTGGTGCGGTATATGCCGGTGCAAGTAATTTCGATACTGATGAAATACCTCAAAATTCAATATATCCTCATGGTTGGAGAAACTCAATCATTACCAATTGTACTGCTAGTCTGGACGGTGGTGGAGGTTACATCGAAGGCGATCATGCTGAAGTTGATAATGTAACATTCATTGGCAATAGGGCAATACATGATGGTGGTGCATTAATGTGGGCAGGTGACTATGGAATCATTAACAAGGTAACATGTATAGCTAATAATGCTGCAGGGGGTAGTGGTTCAATATGTTTGTCCGGTTTTGATGTAAGTGTCTATGATTCTGTATTTAGGTTATCTAATGCAACTGTGTCAGGTGGAGCAATATATGTATATGGTGATAATGCAAGTATAACCAATTCTTTATTCGATAAATGTGCAGCAGTTGCTCAACACGGTGGTGCAATATACGTTTCAGGTTTAAACACTATTATTAATCAATGTAACTTCACAATGAACAGAGTCAACTTCGGTGTCGGCCAGGGTGCTTCAATCAATGTTCAGGGTGATAATGCAAAAATTACCCAATGTGACTTTGACAGATGTTCTGCTTTTGAAGGAGGTTTTGTATACATTAGTGGTAATGATGTTACAATTGATGAGTGCACAGGTATTCACAGCTATGCGGTAAACGGAGGTTCATTCTATATTAAGGGTAATAATGTAACTGTATCCAACTCCAATATTTCTCTTAACAATGCTTCTCACCTTGGTGGAGCTGTATATGTTGCAGGTGACTTTGCGAAACTTGACAATAATCGAATATCCAAAGCTATTGTATATTCTGGGGATGGCGGTGCGATTTACGTTGAAGGTGCGAATACCACAATTTCAAGGTCCTCCTTTGTTCAAAACAGGGCACAAGGCGAATCCCATGGAGGTTCAATTAATGTTCAGGGTAATGGTACTAAGATTTTAAACTGTACCTTTGACATGTGTAATGCATATGATGGAGGAGTTCTTTATGTTAAAGGTTCAAATGCACTCGTTGACGGATATGTATGTATTCACAGTTTGGCATACAATAACGGTGGTGCAATTTATGTTGCGGGTGATTATGCGACAATTACTGATTTTGATATATCCATGACCAATGCCACCAATTGTGGCGGTGCAGTGTATGTTTCAGGAAACTTTGCAAACATCAGAAATTCCAATTTAACCCGTTGCATCGCTTACAATCATGATGGCGGTGCGTTGTATGTGTCCGGTTTGAACACTACTTTATCCAATTCAAAATTCATTCAAAATAGGGTTAACACTGAAAATGGTCGTGGAGGATCCATTGATATTGAGGGAAATTACACTAAAATATTGAATTGTACTTTTGACATGTGTACTGCTTATGATGGTGGTGTGGTCTATATTGATGGTTCTCATGCATTGATTGATGGTTATTCATGTATTAGGAGTTTAGCCGCTAATGATGGTGGTGCAATTTATATTAAAGGAGATAATGCTACAATTGCTGATTTTGACATGTCTCTGACTAATGCCACTAATTATGGTGGTGCAATTTATGTTGAAGGTAACTTCGCAAACATCAGAAATTCCAACTTCACTAAATGTATCTCATACAATAAAGATGGGGGAGCTTTATGTGTAGTCGGATTATACACTACAATTACTAACTCCTGCTTTACACAAAATAGAGTAAATGCTAATAATGGTCGTGGTGGATCAATTAATATTCAAGGTAACTATACTCGGATTTTAAATTCCACATTTGTGATGTGCAATGCATATGAAGGTGGTGTAATTTATGTAAATGGTTCTTATGTATTGATAAGTGGATATTCCTGCACTATGAGCTATGCAACTAATAACGGTGGAGCTATTTATGTGGCTGGAGATTATGTGAATGTTTCCAGCTTTGATGTTTCCTTAAGCAATGCCACCAATTACGGTGGGGCATTATATGTGTCTGGAAACAATGTTAATATTGAATCATCTAACTTCACAAGATGCATAGGTGACGATTGCCATGGTGGAGCACTTTATATTGCAGGTTTAAATGCAACTGTCTCAAAATCTAAATTTGTTCAAAATCGTGTAAATACTGAAAATGGTCGTGGAGGATCAATTGAAATTCAGGGTAATGGAACTAAAATCCTTAACTGTTCCTTTGACATGTGTACTGCGTATGAAGGAGCAATCATGTATATCAATGGTTCAGATACTACTGTGGAAGGTTTCAGTTCAATTCACAGTTTTGCCACTAATAATGGTGGTGCATTCTACATAGCAGGTGATAATACATTAATTAAAGATTTCACCATTTCCATGTCCAATGCAACTAATGAAGGTGGTGCCATTTATATTGCCGGTGATGAAGTGGATATTTTAAACGGTAATATAAGCATATGTATTGCATCCAAAGGTGATGGTGGTGCAATTTATGTTGCGGGTTATAACACAACTGTCAAAAACTGTGATTTCGATAAAACACAGGCATTCAACGGAAACGGTGGAGCAATATTTTTAGAAGGTAATTTAGCCAGTGTCGAAGATTCTACTTTCATTCGCAGTTTTGCAAATAATGGAGGAGTAATTTACATTTCAGGTCATGATGCTGCCATTTTGAATAATAATCTGATGTACAGCTGGTGTGTTGACAGTGGTGGAGCAATCTATATTGAAGGTCATGATGTGAGTATTATAAACAGTTCATTTGCATACACAAACGCAAGTTCAAGAAATAATCCATATGCTGGCTTTGGAGGCGCAATTTTCGTATATGGTGATAATGTAAACATTACTTCATCCACTTTCTTCATGACCGTCGCTGAAAAAGGAGGTTCTGGTGGTGCTGTTTATATTTTGGGTGAATATGTAAACATCGATAAATCAAATTTCACCAATACTACTGCTCCAGATTACTTCAATCTGGATGGTGGAGCAAGTTCTGCAGGAGCTATTGCAATTGAAGGGAACCATGCTAATGTTACCAATTCCAATTTCCTCAACTGTCATGCCCGTAATGGTGGGGTAATGTTTGTTGCAGGTTCAAACACATATCTTATCAATTCCACTATTTTGGATTCCAATGCGACATATGATGGTGGAGCGTTATATATCTTCGGAGATCATACATATGTGTTAAACACTACCTTTGAAAATGTCGAGACTACCAGATTGGGTGGGGCGATATTCATTCGTTTCGGTGAATACACAACATTTGAATCATCAAAATTCATAAACTGTACTTCCACTCAGGGAGGCGCTATTGACATTGAAGGAAGGGATGTTCAAATATTATACACTGATTTCCTTAATTGTACTGCAGTCACTGATGGTGGAGCCATTTTCGTTGATGGGGATAATGTACTGATTTTTGAATCTAACTTCATAGAATGTGATGCTTATAATGGAAATGGTGGTTCCATTTATTGGATTGGCTCATATGGTGAAGTTGACAATTCAAATTTCATAAACAACAGTGCTCAAAAACTTGGAGGTGCAATATGCCTGCGTGAAAACACAGGAGTCAAATTCCAAAATAGCCATTTCATCAACAATACTGCGGGAATCAATGGTGGTGCTATAGACTTTAACAGAGGAGCAAGTAACGGTGCAATTATTAATTCCACTTTTGAAAATAATGTGGCTAACAGGTCTGCAGGAGCAGTATTCTGGTTTGGTACTAATGGTGTAATCAAAAACTCAAATTTCACCAACAACAAAGCTTTAGGTATTGTTAATTATACTGATTCCTATGGAAATGTCACTTATGGGGGTTATGGTGGTGCTGTAATGTGGACTGGTGCTTTGGGAAATGTAGATAATTGTATATTTGAAGATAACTATGCTCAATATAATGAAGCTACCAAATCTGGAGGGCGTGGTGGAGCTGTTTATCTCCAGGGAAGTGATGTGGGACACTGTATAGATACATCATTCACAAACTCTGTTTTCATCAATAACACTGCAGGATTCAATGGTGGTGCCGTCGATTGGTATCATGGAGCAATAAACGGTCTTGTGGCTAATTCCACTTTTATAGATAATACTGCAGGACGTTCTGGAGGCGCTGTATACTGGAGTGGTATAAACGGTACTGTTAAAAATTCCACTTTCATCAACAACTCTGCTTTAGGCGAAATAACAGATGCCAATGGTGGTGGAGATGGTGGAGCTGTCCTTTGGGTAGGTCATGAAGGTAGTTTGAATGATGTTAAATTCTTAAATAACGTTGCTGCTTACTCTGGTGGAGCAATATTCCTAAAAGGAAGTGATGACGGCAGTGACGAACACTGTGACAATGTATCAATTTATGATGCATTATTTGAAAACAACTTCGCCGGTCTTAATGGTGGTGCTGTTGACTTCCAGGAAGGTGCTATTAACGGAAAACTGTCCAATGCAACATTCATAAATAACGCAGCTTTAAGAAATGGCGGAGCAATATTCTGGTATGGTCATAACGGTACTGTAACACATTCTATATTCATTGAAAATGAAGCATTAGGTCTTGTAGATGAGGATGCAAGAGGCGTCCATAAATATATTGATGAAAACGGTAATAAAGTTCTAGGAGGTTCTGGCGGAGCTATATCCTGGATTGGTGATATAGGTTCAGTTGATGACTCTGAATTTATTGATAACACTGCTGCAAGATTGGGCGGTGCAATCTATTTAAGAGACAATGCATTCACCACATTCAAAAACGATAAATTCATTAACAACACTGCAGGAATCAACGGTGGTGCTATAGATTTCAACCGTGGAGCGCATGACGGTGCAATTATTAATTCCACTTTTGAAAATAATGTGGCTAACCGGTCTGCCGGTGCGGTGTTCTGGTTTGGTACAAATGGTACTATTAAAGATTCATTGTTCATCAACAATTCTGCATTAGGTATTGTTAATTATACTGATTCTTATGGAAATATCACTTCTGGCGGTTATGGTGGTGCCGTAATGTGGACCGGATCTAAAGGTGTTGTCGTGAACTCTATATTTACGGATAATGAAGCTGCAAAACGTGGTGGGGCTGTTTACTTGCAGGGTAGTGATGTAGGTAACTGTACTAATACTACTTTTGATGATTGTCTGTTTGCTCGTAATGTTGCTGGTACTAATGGTGGTGCTGTTGATTGGCATGAGGGTGCCAGTGATGGTAGGATTTTTAATTCCATTTTTGAGGATAATGCTGCCGGTGCTAATGGTGGTGCTGTTTATTGGAGAGGTCATGATGGTGTAATATTTGATTCTGTATTTAGTAATAATACTGCTCGTGGTTTACGTCCTGGGTCTTATGGTAATGTTGGTGATGGTGGTGCTATGTTCTGGGCTGGAATTAATGGTACTGTTGTGAAATGTGTTTTCACTGATAATGTGGCTGTGAAAAATCCTGATTATGATGTTGGGGGTCGTGGTGGTGCTGTTTACATTGAACCATGTAATCACGGTAATTATAATACTACTTTCAGGGATGTTCTGTTTGAGGATAATGTTGCCGGTACTAACGGGGGTGCTATTGATTGGCATGCTGGTGCTCATGACGGTCTTGTAGTTAATGCAACTTTCATAAACAACACAGCAAAAAGATCAGGTGGTGCAATTTACTGGAGCGGAATCAATGGTACAATTAAAAACTCAAAATTCACTGAAAACAGAGCTTTAGGTAACGTTACTGATAAAAACGGTGGTGGAGATGGTGGTGCTGTCCTTTGGGTTGGCCAAAACGGAATCATCAAAGGTTCAAAATTCAAAGACAACCGTGCTGCTTACTCAGGCGGGGCAGTGTTCTTAAAAGGAAGCGATGACGGAAGTGAAGGTCACTGCAACAATGTAACTATCGACAACGGATTGTTTGAAAATAACTTTGCCGGACTTAACGGTGGTGCTGTTGACTTCCAGGAAGGTGCTGTCAACGGCAGACTTTCCAATTCAAACTTAATCAACAATACTGCTTTGAGAAATGGAGGAGCAGTATTCTGGTACGGTCACAACGGTACAGTAAAATCATGCAATTTCACAGATAACAAAGCTTTAGGTCTTGTTGATGAAGATGCAAGAGGAGTTCATAAATATATTGACACTGACGGAAATAAAGTATTGGGCGGATCAGGTGGAGCTGTATCATGGATCGGTGATATAGGTTATGTAATTGACTGTAATTTCGTTAAAAATGATGCAGAAAAACAGGGTGGAGCAATATTTTTAAGAGACAATCTCTTCACAACATTTAAAGGCGATAACTTCACTAATAACTCAGCAAAACAAGGTGGAGCAATATACTGGAAATCCCAGTCAAATGAAATTTTAACAGACTGCATACTGACAGGAAATGTTGCAAGTAAAGGTTCAGCTATTTATCTTGCAAAAAATAATCTTGAAATTATCGACTCCGTATTGCTCAACAACAAGGCAGATTCCCAGGATTTAGTCTTAAACGTAACAAAAACTAATAATAATCAAACAATTGATGTTATAGTAACACTTAGGGGTAATGACAATTTACTCAATGCAATATGGAATGACGGAACAATCGGCCTTACCAATGTAACTTACTGGGGTATTGACGGTGTTACAAACACTGGCAGTGAACGTAGAGTTCCTGTTGTACTTGCAGAAGACGTAAAACCTGGCGATTATGATAATATTTATCAAACACGGTATGAGGATTATCAGGACATAACATTTTATATTTATGACAGGCAGAACAATCTTCTCACCGGCAAAACAGTCAAAACAAATATTTCAGGTATGGCTAGATTTAAATATGCTTCAA
This sequence comes from uncultured Methanobrevibacter sp., assembly GCF_946184425.1. Lineage (GTDB taxonomy): Archaea > Methanobacteriota > Methanobacteria > Methanobacteriales > Methanobacteriaceae > Methanocatella. Next base: position 78,057 of record NZ_CAMHFP010000001.1, read on the forward strand.
GTTCCGATAAATTATATGAATTAGTATTCCATCCGGATGATAATTATTACACTGGAATTGAAAATTCAACATCCAAAAAATTAGCTTATGCAATTATTCCGGCTACTGATATATACTATCTTGAAAATGAATCATTTGTCATCAGTATTGTTGACCGGCAAAATGAAACAGTACCTTCCGGAAACGTTACAGTATTGCTGAATGGTGCTGAAATAGGCAATTTCACTTTAGAGGATGGCAAAACCCCTCAAATTGTCTTAACCAGTTTGCCTTGCGGAACATATAATGTGACAGTTAAATACACTGGCAGTGAAGATTTCTTCCCGGCAATTAACTCAACAACATTTAAAGTTATGAAAATCGCTTCATTCATAATTCCAACAATTGAAAACTACACTTACGGCGAAAAAGGAAAAATGATTATAAAAGTTCCTGAAAATGAGACCAATACAATTTCAATCAACTTAAACGGCAAAACTTATGAAGTTAAAGTCAATGAAAGCGGCTGTGCTGAATTTGAAATTCCTGAACTTGACTTCGGAGTATATGAGGTTGAATTAGACTATCCTGAAACAAACAACTACTTTAAATCCGCAAACAGGACTTCCTTTGAAATATGTCCTGGAGTTGACCTTAATATTGTCAAATCAGCAAATGCAAGAGAAGTTTATGTGGATGAGGAGATCACATACACAATTGTGGTTTATAATGCAGGTTTAGGTAATGCAACAGAAGTAAAAGTCTCTGAAAAACTTTCAAAATCACTCAAATTCATATCAGCTGATACAGAATACGGATATTACAGTGAAAGTGAAGGAGTATGGCATGTCGGTAACTTAAACTCTTCAACCAGTGCTACTTTAACATTAACCGTTAAAGCAATATCTGCAGGGGAAGTTAAGAATACAGTATCTGTTGGGGCTCTTGAAAAAGACTTAAATAGTTCAGATAACAATTTCACATGTGAAAATGTAACTGTTATACAGAGAGATTCTCCAATTGAAATCGACGTTAAAGACATCACTTACGGTGAAGCTATTGTTATAACAGTTAAAGCTCCAAAAGACAGCAACGGAACTGTAAACGTTACAGTCTGTGGTGAAACATACAATGATCTTCCGGTTTATGATGGGCAGATAGTATTTGAATACGATAGTCTTGCGGGAGGAGACTACGATGTTGATGTAACATTCAGCGGAGACAATAAATACAAGCCAAATTCAACACATGCAAGTTTCAATGTAGCAAAATTAACACCTGAAATTAAAATTGAAGTAGTTGACATTAAAGAAGGCGAAATTGAAGTATTGAACGTTACAGTCAATGCTCCTGGAACTGTATTAATCACTGTTGATGGGTTAACAATTGAGATTCCATTGGAGGATGGTGTCAAAACCACTGATGTTTTAGCTTTAGGAAATACATTAAACTATGATGGTAAGGCAACATGGAATCTGATTAATTTGCCTTTAGGCGCTCATAATGCATTTGCAGTCTATAAAGGCAATGAAAATTACACAAGTGTTAATACAAGTGCAGTATTCCATGTTAGGGCTGATGTGGGAGATGTTTCTGTCATTCTTTCAGATATCAATGAGGGTGATGATGAAATAATCAATATCAAATATCCTGAAGATGCAACAGGTGATGTAACAATCATGATAAACGGCAAATCATACACCAAATCTTTAAGAAATGGTGAAGTGTCATTCACAATTCCTAAACTTAAAGCTGGAAAATATAAATTTGACATTTACTATTCAGGTGATGATAAATACTTGCCTGCTGAAGCAGAAGGATCATTTAAAGTATCCAAAGTATCCAAAGAGAAAATCAAGCTAACTGATGACAACATTGATTTTGATGGTAAAAAATTCACTGTAACTCTTCCAAGTGATGCAACAGGAACTGTAACAATCGAGATTGACGGTAAGGTTTACACAAAATCAGTTAAAGATGGAAAAGCAGTATTCGAACTTTCAGGTTTAAAACATGGGGACTATAGCATTTTTGTCGCATATTCCGGAGACGATAAATATGATGAGGTATCAGAATCATTCATGATAAATGTTGATTTTGATAAGGGGTCTGGTGCAACACATGAGGGTAAATCTTATGGTAAACTCTCTTCAGAGAGGGTTAACTTGTCAGATTATGCAACTGGTAATCCTGTTTGGATTATACTGTTGATTTGTGCTCTGATTGGGCTAATTAGGCCAAGGAGATATCGAAAATAGTTTACATTTTTGTATACAATATATTTTTCAATGGAAATTATGTTTAATAAATTCAGTGATTATTTATTGATTTCAATATTTCCATTTTTTTAAATATTTGCTCAGTTTTTTTTTGAAGCATCTTTTGTTTTATTTTGTGATTCAATTTGGGGGAGTGTAGTTTGATCGACAGATGGACACTTGACTTCTAACCATCTTGGATATTGTAGTTGTAAAAAAATTTTAGCCAATATTAAAAAATAATTTACTTTAAGTTATTGTATAAATTTACAATATAATTTTCATTATTTCTTTAAAATGGTCTTTATTTCATATTTATATGTTTTAAATAGCTTATTTTTCATCATTAAATTGGAGTGATGGAATATATGTTTATTTTCTTAATTTTTACCTAATTTTGGATAAATTACAGATTTTAATTGATTTAAATGGTTGTAATGAAAAAGGGCAATATATACTGTATATTTTTTCTGTAACTCTGTAATTTGTCTATTATTTTCTATTAATATTGGTTCTCATTTAATTATTTCATTCAATTTTTAATATTATATAATATTAGTATATTTTTTTATATTAAAAATTTATTTTTGAATAAAATTTATAATTTTTTCTAAATTATGAATAAAATTTTATATTTTTCAAAATTTTTTGATATAGTAATAATTATATAGTATGTTTATCTAAAATATATATCAATTTTAGACAAATATTGTGTGAAAATATATATTACATATTAAAATATTGGAGATTAATGTTTATGAACTGTAAAAAAATTTTATTGATATGTTTAATATTATGTCTTGCGTTCACAATATCTGCAGTTTCAGCTGCCGATGTTAATGCGGATGATACAAATAAGACATTGGCGACTTCCGATGAGGAAGTTGTTGGAGCAAGTAATGATTTATCACTCAGCTCGATATCTGGAGAAGATATTTTAAAGACGGGTGGAGGATCATTTACGCAGTTGAATGAAAAAATAAATGGGGATAATTCAGCTACAATCGATTTGGAAATGAATTATACTTATACGTCTAGTGATTCCGCTTATGTTAACGGAATAAGCTTTACAAAGGCAATAACAATAGACGGACATGGATATACAATTGACGGAAACAATCTGGCAAGAATATTTGCAATTGGTTATGATGGCCATGACCATTCAGGTACAGTAGGTGCAGTTGTATTAAAGAATATCATATTTGCAAATGCTTACAGTAATTCAGGTAATCAGAATCAAGGTTTTGGTGCTGTAGAGTTTTATGGTGTGAATCCTGGATCCACACTGCTGATTCAAAACTGTACCTTTTTAAACAATAAGGCACCTACCTCTGCAGCATTGTCACTAGGATACAGTTATGATAATATTGTTAACATAACAAACTGTACTTTTGACGGCAATACTGCAACTTCTTTGGGCGGTGGAGCTATAAGACTTAGAAATAATGTTGCCAATTTAAAAATTACAAATTCCGTATTTAAGAATAATAAAGCTTCATCCTCTGATGGTGGGGCAATTCATATTGCAAGTAGTGGTGCGGGTACTTTAATAAAAAATTGTACTTTCACTTCAAATGAAGCATATACATTAGCCGGGGCAATATCCTGTTCAGTTGATGAATTAACTGTTGATAACTGTTCTTTTACCTCAAATTCTGCTACCAATTTAGGTCGTGCTGGAGCTATTTATATAACCGGTAAAAAAGCATTAATAAACAATTCAAGATTCACAGATAATTCTGCAACATACAACTCTAATGTTTATGGTGGTGGAGCTATTGAAGTAGGTAGTGCTTCTGTAAATTCAGTAATAAATAACTGTACTTTTATAGGAAATCATGCCCAAAAAGGTCATGGCGGTGCTATCACTTCTCAAAATTCAGTAAATCTAACAATAAATAATTCAAAATTTGAAAGTAATTATGCAGGTAGTGGTGGAGCATTGTTCTTTGAAAGTCCAACTGATTTGATGATGTTTAACAATACTTTTAAAAGCAATTATGTTGTTGGCCAATTCGGTGGAGCAATCCATTTCAATACTAAAACTACAAATGTACATTTATTAAATTCTTCCTTTATCTCAAACCATGCTACCTATGGAAGCAACGGTCGTGGTGGAGCTATCCGTTTTGACAGCGGAAATGATAATTCATTTAACTATTTCTACATCTACAATGTAGACTTTATTGATAATCATGCGCTGCAGGAAGGAGGAGCATTTTCACACAACCAGAGAGGAAAATATTTCTACTTTGAAAATTGTACTTTTATTAACTGTACCACAACTGCAACAAAATCCGATGTCTGGGGTGGAGGTATGTATTTCAATGCTATCGATAGTAAATTGAAAAATATCACTTTCATCAACTGTTCCTCACAGAAAGGAGGTTCATTAGCTATCAAATGGTCTACCAATACCATATTTGAGAACATTACTATTATCAATTCCAGTGCAGGATTAGTAGGTGGTGCTGTTGCGGTATGGGACAGTAATTCTGTATTTGCCAATGCAACCATTATTAATTCCTCAGCAAAGGGTAATGGTGGTGCTATATACTGGGGTTACATGTATGGAGGTTCCCGTCCTACCGGCGGTAATATGTATAATGTAACTATTATAAATTCCACTTCCTCTGCTAATGGTGGTGCCATATACTGGCTTGAAAGTCAGGGTACTTTAAGGTTAATCAATATCATTAATGCATCTGCTCAGAATGGTGGTGGGATGTATATATCAGGCGAAAATATTGACATATATGATTCCAATATCGCCAACTCCACCTCTACATATGATGGTGGTGCATTGTATTTCAATACCAATTATCATAAAGTAACCAACTGTACTTTCGAAGGGTGTAATGCTACAAGATATGGTGGTGCCGTTTATGTGGGAAGTTATATTTACATATACTTCTATGATTCAACATTCAATGACTCTTATGCATATAATGGGGGAGCTTTCTATTATGCAGGTTCTGCAGGTACTATTGTATCAATTCATAATTCCACTTTCACCAATAATATAGCATCTCATAATGGTGGTGCAATATACTATGTTGTTGTTGATGATACAGGTAGTGATGATACAGTAATATATAGGGATTATAATAAATTTGATGGTGAAGGTGACATTAGTGCAGGCAGAACTACACTTACTATGAAAAGTAGTGCAGGTTCTACTTATGTAAAAAGGATTGATGACTGTTACTTTAAGGATAATGAAGATTATATATTGGCAATGACTGCTAGCAGTGCTACCGATACTGTACTTGGTACTGTAATAGTGTCCCGTCCAAAAGATCCAAACGGTCATGATTTCACACTTGTTATTAATATCACTAAAGATGATGCGTTAGTCACACAGATAATATTGGATTCATATCAGGATTATGTAGATTATTTCAGAACCGCAGGATTTGTTGTAAGTACCAGGGTAAATTTAACACGTGACACTGAATATAATGTGACTGTAGGTTTTGAAGATAGTGCTTATCTCTACAAAGAAGCCAAATCCAGCTTTAGAACTGCCGATACCTTTGAAAGAGGGGATTTCAAAATTCTTCAGAGGTTAATCGATGAAGCTATTAGCGGCAATAAAATCGTTAATCTGACAAGAGATTATATTTTCACAGCAGTGGAAGATTGGGAAGGTAAAGTCCAAGATCCGGATGACTGGTGTATGAATATCACCGATACAATTACAATTAAGGGTAATGGATACAGTATCGATGCGTTAGCATATGCAAGAATATTTAATATTACCGGAGAGAATGTAATTATAAATGATGTAAGGCTTATTAACGGTAATACCAGTGGAATTTACAATGACAACTTTGTGCATACTGGAAAAACTAAAGCATATGGTGACGGTATCCGGAAAGGTGGAGCTATATTCTGGGCCGGTAAAAACGGTGTAATAAATAACTCTGTTGTTTCAAATAATTTTGCAGAATACGGTGGAGGAATATACTTCAATTCAACTGCTACAGACTGTAATGTCACCAATAACATATTCTCAACTAACAATGCTACTAAAAACGGTGGTGCTATAGAGTGTAACGCTTCAAACATGCGTCTTTACAACACTACATTCCAATTGAACCGTGCTGAAAACGGATCTGCTTTATGTAGGGAAATCAGTGCAACTGGAGGTTCCGGTAAAAACAATACATTCATCTCAAATCACGCTACTAATGCCGGAGCAGCCCTTGCCTGGATGAGAGCAGAAAACATCTACATTGACACTTATAAATTCAAAGATAACACTGCAGGCTTCAGTGGTGGTGCAATCTATGTAGGTATTGGAAGTACCAACTGTACAGTTTTCAATTCCACATTCGTAGGAAACAATGTAACCAGTCTGAGTGAAGGACATGGTGGTGCTATTGAATGGTACGCAGACACCGGTAGAATCTTAAACTCAACATTCACAAACAACAATGCTTATACTGGTGGTGCAATATATGTTGGAAAAGACCCTAACAAAGATGATGCAGGACACATTAACATCACTAATTCCGGATTCATAGGTAATAATGCCATCACTTTAGGTGGAGCTATTGACTTGGTAGCATCTTCCGTAGCAGTAAATAACAGTTATTTCAGGGAAAATACAGCTGGAAACGGTGGTGCAATATTTGCAGGAGGAACCGGTGACAATAACTATGTCTATTCAGCAGTGTTCATGTACAACAATGCTACAGTTCGTGGTGGTGCTGTGAATTGGAATTCGACTGCTGGCCGTATAGAGAAATCCAATTTTACAGGAAACCTTGCTGAGTACGGTGGAGCAGTATACATTGGAGGATCATCTCCAGACAGTAGGATTGAAAATGTAATATTCAAGCAGAACAACGCTACCAGAAACGGTGGTGCTATTGACTGGAACGCAACAGGAGGTCAGCTTTACAACACCCAATTCATTTCAAACTATGCGGGAGAATACGGTGCGGCATTATGCAGGGAATCCGGTGCTACTGGGGGATCAGGTAAAAACAACACATTCAAATACAATCATGCAGATATTGCCGGTGCGGCTCTTGCATGGTTAAACGTAACAGGAATCCATATCAATGACTACAAGTTCTACTACAACACTGCAAATGCAAGCGGTGCAGCAATATTTATAGGTAATGGAAGTGACAACTCTGGTATTAACGGTTCAGTGTTTGTTGGAAACAACATTACTAATGAAACAGGGGGTCATGGAGGAGCTATTGATATAGTTGCAGACAATACAAACGTTACAAACTCAAACTTCACCAACAACAATGCATTCTATGGTGGTGCAATATTTGTAGGTAGTAAATCAGGTAGTACTCATATTGCAGATACAACATTTAGAGATAACACTGCAGAAGTGGATGGTGGAGCTATTAACCTTCAGGCATCCGGTGTAACATTAAACGGCACTAAATTCGTATGGAATGTTGCTCATCGCAATGGTGGTGGTATCTATGTTGGTGGTGTAGGTACAACCAATAAGATTTATAATTCAAATTTCACATCCAATGTTGCATACAATAATGGTGGAGCTGTCTATTGGAGAGCATATGCTGGTCATATAGAATACACTAACTTCACTTTAAATTCAGCTATCAATGGTGGTGCAATATACCTTAACGGTGTTTCAAACAATACCAACATTACTCATGCAATCTTCACAGACAACAATGCTCTTGGAAACGGTGGTGCAATAGACTGTAACTCAACTAAAATGAACCTTACATATACATTGTTCGAATCCAACTATGCAGGTGCATACGGTGCAGCATTATGTAGGGAACAGGGCGCTACAAACGGTTCAGGTCATCACAATGAATTCAAATATAATCATGCAGGAATTGCAGGTGCGGCTCTTGCATGGTTGAACGTGAAAAATATCACTATTGATTACTATAATTTCACAGGAAACTATGCCGATGAGATGGGTGGTGCTATTTATGCCAGTGTCGGCAGTGACAATTTCACAATAAATCACTGTAACTTTAAGGATAACAATGTAACCAATGCCGCTGCAGGTCATGGTGGTGCTATTGACATCGATTCAGACAATAACAAAATCATAAACTCCAATTTCACAAACAACAATGCATATGATGGGGGAGCAATTCATGTAGGCAGTGCTTCAGGCCACACAAACATTACAGATGTAACATTCAAAAAGAACAATGCCTTCCATGATGGTGGTGCAATTAACTTGGAAGCATCCGGTGTCAGATTAAATAAAACTAAATTCTACAACAACACAGCAGGAAACAACGGGGGTGCTGTTTATGTAGGTGGTGTAGGTACTACTAATGTGGTCTTCGATTCTGACTTTGAAAGCAATAAGGCAGGAAACCGTGGTGGAGCTGTTGACTGGCTTGCACAGAAAGGTGAAATCAAATACACTAATTTCACTGATAATGAAGCAGTATACGGTGGTGCTTTATATCTGAACGGTGCATCAAGTGGAAGTGAACTTTCACACCTGATATTTAAAGACAACTTTGCTTCCAAAAATGGTGGGGCAATTGATTGTAATGCAACTTTAGTAAACCTTACACATACCAAATTCGTTACAAACACAGCTGAGTTTGGTGCAGCATTATGCAGAGAAAAAGGCGCTACCGGAGGATTCGGTGAAAACAACACATTCGTTAAAAACCATGCAACCAAATCAGGTGCGGCACTTGCATGGTTAGGTGTAAGTAATATTCACATTAACAATTACACATTCACAAACAACACTGCAGACTATAGTGGTGGAGCAATCTATGTAGGTCCTGGAAGTGACAATTGTATTGTGGATAACTGTTCTTTCGATGAAAACTATATTTCAAATGCTATTGAAGGCCGTGGTGGAGCCATTGACTGGATTGGAAACAATGGTACTGTAATGAACACAACATTCAATAAATGTATCTCCATAAATGCCGGTGCAATATATGTTGATGATAAATCAGACAACATGACAATTAAAAATGTCTCATTCACTGAATGTAACTCCCTAACCAATGGTGGAGCACTTGTTTTAAGAGGGAATAATGTAACAATTCTTGATTCAAACTTCACTTCATGCTCTGCTAGAGATTACGGTGGTGCAATAGCAGGATTCACCTCTGATAATGCCAACATTACAAATATTCATTTCAAATATAATGTTGTTGGAATTCGTATCGATCCACAGGGTGTTCCTTATGGTGAAGGCGGTGCAATATACTGGGAAAACTCTAAAAACATCACAGTAAAAGATTCAAGTTTCGAATCCAACGAAGCACACTTGTCAGGTGGATCAATTTCCGCTGATAACTGTAATGATTCATTGATCTATAATATTATAACTCATGATGAAACTGCATTTAGAAACGGAGGATCCATTGCATGGGTTAACTCTGATAATGTAACAATTAATAAAGCCACTTTCAACGATTCAGGTGCTAACTATAAAGGAGGAACACTTTACCTGTCTAATATTAATGCAACAGTTAAAAATTCATTAATCAACTACACATGGGCATCATGGGACCGTGGTGGTGGAATGTATGTCGATGGAAATGTCACAATCGATACTGTAAAATTCAATGACACTCATGTGGATGAGGATAATGCCTCTGCAATATATTTCAACTCAGGAATATCAAGAGTCATCAATTCCACATTCACCAATTCATTCAATTCAATTGGAATTGCAAAAGGCGCTAATGTAACTTTAACTCGTAATAATATTACAGCAGATGACCCAAACAAATCCCTTCCATATTTAGAGGACAACTCTACTTTAGGAGTGGAAAAAACAAAATATTCCATTTGGAACGACGGTGACTTGTATCTGGAGAGAAATAACTTTGATTATCTGATATTCAACAATGGAATAATCCACACACAAACCTACATGGACATTTTGGCAAATGATACATGGGATGTAACCTGGAATTCAACATTCACATTCTTTGCCAACATTACTGATGACAACAACAATTCAATCATTTCAGTTAAAAATCTGAAAACATGGAACAATGAGAGTATGGGAGGATATTTCAACATGTCCTATAATCAGTTCAAGACAAACACATATTATCAGGCCAATTTCATAATTTATGGAAGCGACATTGGACTGGCTAAATGTACAAACAGATCAGGTACAATAAACGTTAAAATGCCTATCAAAATTGAACTGACACATACTGGTGACCCTGATGGTGATAGAGTTGTAATTACTGCTACAATAACTCCTAAATATACAAGCAATTACACACTTTCAGGTAAAGTCCACTTTAAGATGGGAACTGCAGAATATGATGCTGATGTTTTAAATGGCGTTGCAAAATGGTTAGTTGCCACAGCTGAATGGAATTTAAATAATCTTGCTGAAGGAACCCATAAGGTAACTGCAACATATGATGAGGATGACCATCATTTGGGAGCTCAAAATGAAACTTCATTTTTAACCAACTTGCGTAACTCTTGGTTAATAGTTCATATTAACAGTGTTGCCTATGGGGAAAATGCAACAGTAACCATAACTACAAACTCCAACGGAACAGTCAGATTCAATTTACATGGTAAAGATAAAGTAATTGTAGTTCCTACAATCAAAAAAGGTGAAAATTACGTAGGTGAATTTAATTTAACAAAAGAAAACTATACTACAGTCGGAATACACTCTGCAGGTGTAGTGCTTGAAGCAAATGAATACTATGCGTTTAATATGAATCAAACTTCATTTGAAATATATTGCTTAAACACTACCATTCATGCAACTCCAACAACTTCAATTAAAGTGGGCCAAGTTGAAACAATTACAGTTCAGCTTAATGAATCCGCAAGAGGATTTGTTGAATTATCATTAAGTAATGGTGATTCATATTATCAAAAAGTGAACTCCACGGGTGGAGCTCAGTTCAATATTGTAGGACTTCCTAATGGAACATATAGGGGAACTGTAACCTATCTTGGTGATGACATATTTAATGGAAACCACACTGATATTCTATTCATTGTCAGTGAAACCGATGATTATAATATTACAGTAAAAGTTAATAATGTAAAACTTGGTGGAAATGCTACTATTTACGTAGTCTTACCTATGGGTGTTAGTGAAAATTTAACAGTTTATGTAAATAATACAAAATATGAAAATGTCACTGTCAATAATGGATTGGCTATTTTAAATGTAAACAATACGGTTCTAAACGCTCCTGGACAATATGTGGTCAATGTAACATATCCTGGAGACGGTGTTTATGCATTGAACTACAATAATGGAACTAAATTCAATGTTTTAGCAACTGATGACTGGACATTAAAACTAAATGTTGAAGCACATCAATACGGTCAAAACACAATATTTACAGTCACATTGCCAATTGATGTTGAAGGCAAAAAACTAAATCTGACAATAGATGGCCTAAACCACACAGTCACAATAAATGATGGTGGTGTCGGTACTTTGACATTGAACAATATTTCAGGTGGCCTTCACACAGTAACTGCAAACTACACTGGTGACAGCAGGTATGTGACAAAAACAAATTCAACAAACTTCCTTGTTGAAAAAGCAGCATCAACCACAACTATAACTCATGATGTGAATGGTGATGTAAAAGCTACTGTCACTACAAATGCAACCGGAACAGTAACATTCTTTGTAAACGGAAGAAACTACACAGTTGATCTTGTAAATAATGTTGCTTTATTGGATAAGAATAACTTAACAATTGGAAACAATTCAATTGTAGCAATCTATAATGGAGACATCAACTTCACTTCATCAAAAGGCTCTAAAAACATTACAATTGCTAAAAACACAGCTTTGGTAAATGCATCTGCAACTAATGAAACTTACGGCGTTCCAACTGAGATAACCGTTAAAGTTCCTAAAGCGCAAACAGGATATGTAACAATCACAGTAAACGATACTCTTGTGAATGTAACTGTTAAAATCGTAAATGGTGAAGCTAAATTCAATGCAACAGGTTTAGGAATCGGCAAATACATTGTAAATGTAACCTATTTGGGTGATGAAACTTATGATGTGGCTACAAATCACACTTACTTCAACATTACAAAGAATAGTAATCTGGGCGTTGATGTAATTGGTCAAAATGTCACTGTCAAAGAAAATCCAAGCTTTGTGGTCAATATAACTGATGACTTTAGTGGAAAAGTTAACATTACCATTGGTGGTGTAAGCTATTATGACGATGATGTAAAATCATTAATTGGCATTGATAAATTGCCTGCTGGAACTTACATGGCTAATGCAACATTCTATGGTGATAGCAATTACGGTAATAAGTCTGTTGAAGTTGAATTCAAAGTCTCAAGAGTAACTCCAACCATTAATGTCACTATTGATGATGTAACTTACCCAACCAAATCAATAGCTGTCGTTAATGTATCTGATTATGCAAATGGTACAATTAACATTACTGTTGACGGAAAAGTATTCAACGGAACAGTTACAAACGGTGTTGCTACAATTGACTTGAAAGGATTATCTGCAGGCGTAAAAGATGCTTTAGTTAACTTCACAGCTTCAGATGATGACAAATATAACTTTAATGCAACAGAAAATGTAAAATTCCACATTGTCAAAGCAAAATCAACAATTGTAATTACTCAGGAAAACCAGAATGTAATCGCAACCGTTACTCCTGGAGCAACCGGAAATGTAACATTCTACATCAACGGTAAAAAATACTCAAAAGAAGTAGACAACGGTAGGGCAATATTGGAAAATGTGCTCTTAAATGGAAACAACACTGTTGTTGCAATCTACAGCGGTGATGCAAACTTCACAAGCGCTTTCAATGCAACAAACAATACGGTTAGCCTTAAAGATGCTTTAGTAAATGTCTCTGCAACTACTGTTGTCTATGGAAATGATTCTGTAATTACTGTTAAAGTTCCTAAAGTCCAAAAAGGATATGTAAGAGTCGTAGTTAACGGAACAGACATTGATGTTGTTCTGGAAATTAAAGACGGAATTGCTACATTCAACGCAACTGACTTGAAAGCGGGAAGATATAAAGTAAATGTGACTTACTTAGGTGATGGAACTTACGGAATTAAAGAAAACTCCACATACTTCAATATTTCCAAAGCAAACTTAACCGCTTCAGTAATTGCTCAAAACGTAACAGTTAACGAAAACATTTCATTTATCGTATCAGTATTGAATGACTTTAATGGAAATGTGAGCATTGAAGTTGACGGTAAAATATATAATGGAACTGTAAAAACATTTATTGAAATGGAACAACTCTTAAAAGGTGCTAAACAGGCTACAGTAACATTCTATGGTGATAATAATTATAACATTAAAGTTATCGAGCCAACATTCACAGTTTCAGCTGTTGAACCTACTATAAATGTAACAATAACAGATACAACTTATCCAAACAATGCTACAGCTACTGTTAAAGTATCCGGAAAAGCTAATGGAACCATTGAAATTAAAGTAGGAGATAAAACCTACACTAAAGAAATTACCAATGGCTTGACTGTAATTGAATTGGATGGATTAAATGCAGGTCTTAAAGAGGCTAATGTAACATTCACAAGCAGTGATGACTACAACTTAAATGCAAATGCGTCCTATAAATTCTTCATCAAAAAAGCACAATCACACATTGAAATCAATGTAACTCCTAGCGGATTATCTGCTGGTGGTGATGCAAAAATCAATATTACTGTGTCCTGTACAGGTAAACCTGTTGTATATATTGATGATCAAATAATAAACGATAAAGAATTGGAAAACAATAGAATAATCATTGATAAAACAAAATTAACTGTTGGAAAACACACTGTTGTAGTATACTATCCTGGAGATAACAATTACGAAAGCTCATCTGAATCATACACATTCACTGTAGATAAACACGAAGCTATGGTAAATGTGACTGTTAAAGACACTCCATACAATGAAATGGCTCAAATTACAGTGGAAGTTCCTATTGCTCAAACAGGTTATGTAACAATAACAGTTGCTAATAAAAACTACACTACAAAAATCGATAAAGGAGTCGCAGTATTCAATGTAACTGGATTGGATGTTGATAAATACACTGTAAATGTGACCTATGAAGGTGATGAAAACTACACTGTTCAAACAAACGACACTACATTCAATGTAACTCAAATCAACTTAAAACCAACAGTTTTAGCAGTTAACGTAACTGATGCGATGAACTCAACATTTATAATTGTTGTTCCGAATGACTACAAAGGACAAGTAACAATCACTGTTGACGGTGAAACATACTCTGGTAATGTAAATTCAATTATTCAAATGGGTAAACTCACAGTCGGTGAAAAAGAAGTTCATGTAGTATTTGCAGACGATAAAAACTACAAAGGCACAGAATTGGATGTAACATTCAATGTGACCAAGGCAGAAAAACAATTGCCTGTAACTACAGTTGTAAACAGCACAACAGTAGTTGTAACAGTGCCTGAAAACGTAACTGGAAACGTTACTGTTGTTCTTCCAAACGGAACAAACAAGACCGTAATAATTGACAATGGTAGTGTAACAATCACTCTTGAAAACATGACTCCTGGCGTCAATAACATTACTGTAATCTACACTGATGGCAACAATACAGTTACAACAAATGCTACAATAACTGTTCCAAAATACGACACTCAGATGAATGTAACAGTAACTGAAGCTAAAGCGGGTGGCAATGCAACTGTAACTGTCGAAGTTCCAATCAATGCAACTGGCACAATAATTGTAACTCTCGACGGTAAAACATACACAACAGATAACATTACAGGCGGAAAAGCTATCATAACTATTGAAAACCTAACTGCCGGAGACAAGACACTGATAGTAGAATACAGTGGAGATTCAAACTACTCTGCTAATTATACATTATCTAACTTCACAGTATCTCCTGGAAAAGTTGAACCTGACATGAATGTGGTTGATTTAGGAAATGGTACTGTGGTAATTGTTGTTGGTGATAATGCTACTGGTAATGTTACTGTTAAAGTGGGAGATAATATTTATAATGCTACTGTGATTAACGGTACTGCTATTGTTAATATTAATAATGAAACTCCAGGTATTCATGACATTGAAGTAATCTATTCAGGTGATGGTAATCATACTAATGCTACTGCAAATGCCACTGTCACTACTCCTAAATATGATTCAGATGTGGATGTAACAGTAACTGAACTTGAAAATGGTACTGTTGTTGTTAATGTGGAAGTTCCAACTAATGCAACTGGTAATGTAACAGTAAATGTAGGTGGTAAGGAATATGTCACAGAAGTCAAAGAGGATGGTAAAGCAACAGTATATGTAGATAACATAGCTCCTGGAAACCACACTGTTGTGGTTGAGTATTCAGGTGATGACAATTACTCAGGCAATTACACCATTTCAAACTTCACAAAAGAAGCAGGCAAATCAGATGTTGAACCTGTTGTAATTGATCAGGGCAATGGAACTGTGGTAATTGTTGTTGGTGATAATGCTACTGGTAATGTTACTGTTAAAGTTGGAAACAATACTTACAACGCTACTGTAATCAATGGAACTGCAATTGTAAACATTGGCAATGAAACTCCTGGAGTTCATGAAGTTGAGGTAATCTACTCCGGTGACGATACTCATACCAATGCAACTGAAACAGCCAATATCACAGCTCCTAAGTATGATACTGGTATTAATGTTACTGTTGGCGAAGCTAAAGAAGGTGAACCGTTCACAATAACTGTTGAAGTGCCTCAAAACGCTACTGGTGATGTCATTGTTAATGTCGGTGGTCAAAACTACACTGGAACTATTGAAAACGGTAAAGCTGTTGTAACTGTTGAAAATGTATCTGCAGGCAATCATACTATTGCTGTGGAATATATTGGAGATGATAACTATAACGGCAATTACTCAGTTTCAAAGGTAACTGTTGAACCTGCTAAGGTCACTCCGGATGTAAGAGTCATTGATCAAGGTAACGGAACTGTTGTGGTTGTTGTAGGTGACAACGCTACCGGTAACGTAACCATTAAGGTTGGAGACAAGGAATACAATGCTACTGTTGTTAACGGCACTGCTGTCGTTACTTTAGATAACATTACTCCAGGCGAGCAAAACATTACAGTTGTTTACTCAGGTGATGATACTCACAATGCTACAACTGCTAACGCTACAGTAGTCGGACCTAAATATGATGCTCCTGTTGATGTAAATGTCACAAAAGACGGTCAGACAGCTACAATCACTGTAACTGTTCCTGAAAATGCTACAGGTAATGTGACTGTAACTATCGACGGTCATGAATATCCTGGCACTATTGAAAACGGTAAGGCTGTTGTAACTGTTGATAATTTAACACCTGGTGACAAGACAGTAATTGTAGAATATTCAGGTGATGATAATTATGCATCTAACTACACAATTTCAAACTTCACAATTGACCAGCCTAAGGTAGATTCTGATGTAAAAGTCATTGATCAAGGTAACGGAACAATTGTAGTTGTAGTAGGCGACAACGCTACAGGTAATGTGACTGTAACTGTCGACGGTCAAAACTACACCGCTGAAGTCATCAACGGCACTGCTGTTGTAACTTTAGATAATGTAACTCCTGGAACACATGAAATTGAAGTAGTCTATTCCGGTGACGATACCCACAATAACGCAACTGCAAATGCAACTGTTGATGTTTCAAAACGCTCAACTCCAATAAGCATTGATGTAGAAAACATTAAAGTTGGAGATAAAGCAGTAGTTAAAGTAACTGTTGCAGAAGACAGCGAAGGTAATGTAACAATTGAAATTGACGGTAAAAAATACACTGAAAAAGTCATTGAAGGTGTTGCAACATTTGAAATTGAAGGTCTTACTGCGGGCAACAAATCTGTATTTGCAGTCTATAATGGTGATGAAAAATACGAAGAAAACTACACATCTGAACAGTTTGATGTAGGTAAAGTTGATTCAAAACTAACAGTTTTAATCAAAGATATCAATGTTGGTGAAAATGTAACAATAACTGTAGAAGTTCCAAGTGATGCAACAGGACAGGTGCTGATAGATATTGATGGTATAGGATACTATCTAAACGTTACTGGTGGCAAAGGAACCGCTGAAATTCCACGTTTACCTGCTGGGGAGTATAATGTAACATTAACTTACACTGGTGATGATAAATACTTATCTTGTTCAAATACTACAACTGTTAAAGTATCCAAACTTGAATCATTCGTTATTCCTATTGCTTATAATATTCAGGTTGGCGAAAATGAAAACATTCGTCTCTTAGTTCCTGAAGATGCAACTGGAAACGTTACTGTCGTCATTGATGGAGAAGCATACAACTTCAATTTAGACACTGGAGTGCTTGGTGCAGTATACTCAGAAGGTGCGAAATATAATGTGGCCATAAGTGGAGGAAATGGTGAACTTGTAATATCTGGACTTCCTAAAGGGGAATATACAGTAAGTGTAATGTATAATGGTGATCAAAAATACCTGCCTGCAGTAAACACTACAATATTTACAGTATCCAAAGCAACAACACCTATGGATGTGGTTGATCAGGGCAACGGAACTATTGTTGTAACCGTACCTGAAGATGCAACCGGAAACGTTACTGTAAAAGTTGGAAATGAAACATACACTGCGGAGGTAAAAGACGGCAAAGCCATTATTACACTTGAAAACACTACTCCTGGAAAACATGATATAACAGTTGATTATTCCGGCAACAATGATTATTCATCCAACTCTACACAGTTGGTTGTGAATATTCCAAAATATGAGACTCCAATAAGTGTTGAAGTTGAAGACATTAATGTAGGTGATGTTGAAATAGTCACAGTAACACTTCCTGAAAAAGCAACAGGTAAAGTGACAATTGAAATCAACGGAAAAGAGTACACAACAGATGTTGATAATGGAAAAGCAATATTCAAAGTTCCAAATTTAGCATTTGGAAATAAAACTGTTGCTGTAAAATACTCCGGTGACGATTCATATAATGACAACTATACCACAGGTCAGTTTGTTGTCTCAAAAGTCCCTTCAAGTATTTCTGCAGTTGGAAAGGATATCACTGTTGGAAAAGATGAGGTAATCATTGTAACTGTTCCGTCAGATGCAACAGGTAAAGTTATAATTACTATTGGTGGTGTAGGATATTATGGAAAAATTATCAATGGCAAAGCTAAGATAATAATTCCAGAGCTTCCTGCTGGAAAATATTCTGCAACAGTAACATATGAAGGTGATGACAAATACCTGAAAAGTTCTGCTCCTGTAAGTTTCACTGTCAATAAAGTTAAAGCTCCTATTAAAGCTGAAGCTGATGACATTAAGGAAGGTGAAGATGCAACAGTAATTGTTCATGTTCCAAGTGACGCTACAGGAACTGTAACCATTACAATTGACGGAAAACAATATACTGCCAATGTAGACAATGGTATTGCAGTATTTGTAATTCCTGGCCTGACCAGAGGAGACCACAATATTTTAGCATTCTATTCTGGTGATGAAAAGTATGCTGCGAATGACAATATAACTGATATTGAAGTTCTATTCTCTCAGCCTGACGGTCCGGACAATCACAGCAGTGAAGGTAAACATGCTGGTGCTGGTGTCATGCTGTCTGAGTATGCAACAGGTAATCCGATACTTGTATTGCTTTTATTGTTGATGATCGGATTAACTCCGATAAGAAGATTTAAAAAATAATCTTCTTTTTTTATTTTTTTTCATCTCGAAGATTTTGGATGTTATTTTTTGCTATTTTTTCATTAGTTTTCTTTGAATATCTTTATTTTTAAATTGGAAAAAATCTATTAGATATTTTATTTGATAATTAAAATTTGAATTTTTAAAGGATATATCGGTTAAAAATAATCGATGTTATTAAATTTCATATTAAAGAACTGAGAATTGCCCAAATTCAGTATTACTCTAATTCTTCAGAGTAATAATTTTTAAATTTCTTAAATTAAACTGTTTAAATTCTATTGTTTCTTTATTTTTGGGCTAATTTATTGTTATTTTTTCTATTGCTATCTAATTTCTTACTAATTTTTCTATTTTTGTATATTATTTTATGTTTATTTCAAATTTAATCTAATTTTTTTGTAAGTTTTATTTTACTTGTTTAACTTTTGTTATATTTTTTATAATATTTTTTTAGTTTGTATATTATTGAACAATAATTTTAGAGCTTTTTTTAGTGGATTTTATTACTTTTCAGCCAGTTTTAATAACGGTTTCCATGTCAACTTTTTCCAGTATTTTGTCATAAAAACTGAATTTTGTATAGGTAATTTTAATTTTTATATTAGTTTTAAAATATTTTTCTAATTTTTTTATCATTGTATAAAATATTGATTTTTTATTAAAAAACATTTAATTTAGGTTTATCTAACTTTAAATTTTTTAATTTTTTTAGATTTCTGTTGATAATTTTTTTATTTATGTTTTGTATAAAAATATAATGTTTAATTTTTTTTATAAATTATGTTTATTTGTTTATTTATTATTGTTTTAATGTAAAGTATAACCTTTATATATAATTATAATCTAAACTAAATATCACTATAAACTCTCCATGTTTCCAGTATAATGGAACAAAAGTAAAATGGAGGGGGTGTATTATGAACAAGAAAGAGATATTAATAATATTACTTATAATATGTTGTATTTTCTCACTTCAGGCTGTTGCAGCTTCAAGCGATTCAAATACTACGGATAGTGTTGTTTTAACAGCACAGAATAATGTCTCTGCATATTCACTTCCTAATTCTAATGATCAACTGCATGAGGAAAGTGTAAATGCAGACTCATTTTCACAATTGCAGAGCGATATAAGTGTCGGAGGAACCGTCACTTTGAACAAGAACTATACTTATGACAGTAGTTCAGATTCCGGTTTAGTTAAAGGAATAACTATTCCTACAACTGTGACTAAAATCGATGGTCAGGGTAAAGTAATAATAGATGGTAGTAACCTAGCGAGAGCATTCATTGTTCCGGAAGGACATACCATAACCTTAACTGGAATAACATTTATCAATTGTAAAGCTACCGTAATGCCAAATGGTATGCAAGCTGGACATGGAGGGGCAATATTTGCAAAAGGTGTAGTCAACATTGATAATTGTAAGTTCATTGACAATACTGCTACTAATGCTAATGGTGGTGCTGTATTCATAAATGGTATTGAAAGCACAATTACCAATTCATACTTTGAAGGTAACCGTGCTATAAAGAACCCTAATAATATGCAAACAGGTGTTGGAGGTTCAGTATTCCTGAATGGTTCCAGTGTTACTATAAGTCATTCTACTTTTATTAAGAATATGGCTGGTATGAATGCAGGTGCTATTGGTAGTAGTGGTAATCGTATTACTAATGTTAATATTATAAATTGTACAATAAACAATAATACTGCTAATGGTTCCGCAGGTGGAGTTGGTATGCAAAGTAGTAATTTCCATATTTATGATTCCACCTTTAAATATAATGAAGCAAAAGGTTTATTCACTGCTTATCCTGGTAATGGTGGTGGATTAGTAATGAGAGGTTGGGATAGTTATGCATATAATTGTACTTTCATTAACAATACTGCTAAACAACATGGTGGTGCAGTATTCTTAACTAATACCACTTATAATCCTCTTAATAATAATACAGGTTTCGTACTTTCTACATTTATTAACAATACTGCCGGTTCTAATGGTGGTGCTGTTGACTGGTCTGCAGGTGCTACTTATGGTTATATTAAAGATAGCACATTTGTCAACAACACTGCTAAACGTAGTGGTGGTGCAGTACATTGGAGTGGTCATTATGGTACTGTAAGTAACTCTACTTTCACTAACAATACCGCTACTGGTGAAGTCACTAGTGTAATTGGTGGTGTTCTCGGTGGTGGAGATGGTGGTGCTATCGTATGGGTAGGTAGTCATGGTATTATTAATGGTAATTCTACTTTCACCAATAACCATGCTAATGTACGTGGTGGTGCTATATTCTTACATGGTAACTCCACTGAAAATTGTACTAACTTAACTATAGACAGTTCTACCTTTAATGATAATGTTGCTGGTATTAATGGTGGTGCTGTAGATTTCAATAGAGGTGCTCATGATGGTGTTATTAGTAACTCTACTTTCAATAATAATATAGCAAACAGGTCTGCAGGTGCTGTATTCTGGTTTGGTACTAATGGTACTATTGAAGATTCCAACTTTACCAATAATAAAGCTTTAGGTCTTGTACAGTATAACGACTCTTATGGTAATTTAACTTATGGTGGTTATGGTGGTGCTGTAATGTGGACTGGTTCCAATGGTACTGCTATTAACTGTAGGTTTGAAGATAACTATGCTCAATATAATGCTGCTACTAATTCAGGAGGTCGTGGTGGAGCTGTTTATCTGCAAGGTAGTGATGAAGGTAACGGTACCAATACTACATTTGATGGCTGTGTATTTATTAATAATACTGCAGGTACCAATGGTGGTGCTATAGACTGGCACGAAGGTGCAAGTGATGGTAATATTCTTAATTCTGTATTTGAAAATAATACTGCTTATGCAAATGGTGGTGCAGTATACTGGAGAGGTCACAATGGTGAAATTATAGGTTCCAATTTCACAAACAATACTGCTAAAGGTACACACACCGGATCATATGGTAACTTAGGTGATGGTGGTGCAATCTTCTGGGCAGGTATTAATGGTGCTGTTGAAAATTCAAGATTCATTGCTAATAATGCTCAGTTGAATAATGCTACTTATCATATTGGTGGCCGTGGAGGTGCAGTATACCTCGAACGATGTGACCACGGAAACAAAAACACAACCTTCAAGAATGTGTACTTTAAAGATAATGTCGCAGGTACCAATGGTGGTGCTATAGACTGGCACGATGGTGCAGAAGACGGTTTAGTTGATAACGGAACATTCATCAACAACACTGCTCGTCGTAATGGAGGTGCAATCTTCTGGCACGGATACAACGGTACTGTTAAAAATTCAAGGTTTGTAAACAACAGAGCTACCGGTGAAGCGCATGAATATGATATGGACCTTACTTATGATGATGTAATTGTCATAAATGCCCCAAATGGACTACCTGATATAGGGGTAAAGGGTAAATTATACGTAATTAATAAAACTCTTTCATTAACTGTCGGTCACTTTGAATCTTGGGTAAACGGAACTGACAACAAATGGCATAAATTGGACGAAGTTAACATTTCCCTTTCAGAGTCAATCATCTCACCAGTCGACTGGGCAATCGATCAGTACTTCGGTGGTGACGGAGGTACTATTTTATGGAGTGGTGACTTAGGTCTTGTATACAACTGTACATTTGTAGACTCCAACTCAGCACGTCGTGGTGGTGGAGCATACATGACCGGAAGTGACAATGTAACATACAACTTATGTAACTTCACAAACTGTACTTCAGGTACCAATGGTGGAGGTGTAGACTGGCTTGCAGGTGCTAACTACGGACATATTTACAACTGTATTTTCAACAATACCCGAGCAGCACGTTCAGCTGGAGCAATCTACTACGACGGTGACTATGGTAGAATGGAAAATATTACTATTATCAATACTACATCCTATGGTGGATCTCTTAAAACAAGTAAAGACGGTAAAGTAAAATATGCAGGATGGGATTCAAGCCACTGGGATACAAACACCACAGGTGGAGATGCAGGAGCAATTATGTTCACTGGTGACCATATTGTTGTACATAATGTAACTTTCACTAACTGTACTACTGTTGGTCGTGGAGGAGCAGTCTTTTTACAGGAAAATCATAATGTAACATTTGACTTATGTAAATTTGAAAATAACCGTGCATTAGGTATTGCAAACAACACTTGGAAAAATTACACTCAAGAAAGAAATGATGCCAACAATGATACTAAAGTAGATTACAAATTAACAGGTCATGGTGGTGCTGTTGCGTTTGATGTTGGTGCATCAGAATGTGATATTACTAATTCAGTATTCATTAACAACTATGCCCGTCGTGACGGTGGTGCAATCAACTTTGCAACCGGTTCTCGAAACAATACAATCGAATATTCTAATTTCACAAATAACAGTTGTGGAGATGACGGTGGTGCAATCAACTGGGAAGGTGACTTAGGTCATGTTATCCATATTATATGTTACAACAACACTGCTGTTGCATATAATGATGAAGTAACCGGTGCATCCACATCAAAAGGTGGAATCATATGTCTTACAGGTAACAATGTAACTATTGCAAATTCCACATTCGAACTTGGTGCTGTCTTATTTAAAGCGGGAAAATTAAATGAAACCGACGGTGGTGCATTATTTGTAACAGGAAACAATACAAATATTACTTATTCAAAATTTATCAGGTGTACTTCACCAAATAGTGCCGGTGCAATCATGATTATCGGTGTCAACACAACAGTTGATAACTGTACTTTTGAAAATTGTAATTCCACAGTAGACGGTGGTGCGATTTATATTGATGGGGATAATGCATATATTAAATCATCCGAATTTAAAAATACATTCGCAGGTAGAGATATTCATTCAGATTATGGTGGAGAGGCATCTTCTTTCGATCAGACTTTTGTTGGAAGAGGTGGTGCAATTTATATTAAAAATGATCATGCGAGAATTATAGATTCCAAATTCAATTCAAGTTACACAACCCGTGATGGTGGAGCTATTTATATTGAAGGTAACAACGCTACAATTTCTGCTGAATTTATTGATTGTAGAGTTGGTTATCCTACATCCTGGATTTCTCCGGATATCAGTAATTTTAATGAAATTGTACAGAATATGTTATTAAGAGCTAACGGAATGGTTGACTTTACTAATGCAAATTTAAAAACTATATCTAATAATCTCACAAATATTTATAATTCATTAAATTCTATAAAAAATAATTATGTTAATAAAATATTTAGTAATAAAGTCTTTAATCTTACTAATCGTGATTCAGCTATTAGCAGTCTGGAAGCACTTAATGATACTATACCTTCCAGGGTAAAATTTGATAGTAATCTTTTAAAAACATTAAATTTAACTGAGATTATACAAAAATTATATGCTATTCCGGATGATGCTACTTATGATAATTATACTAATAATGTAAGCTCTATTGTTAACCTCATCAATAATAAACTTAATTATGTCAATAATTTGAAAAATAATTATAAAATATTTACAGATAATATTTATCCAATTAAAAATAATCTGAATACCTTATCACGCACATCAGATTTTAACAAATTTTTAGATATTGTAGATACAATTGCAAGTCAGGTTAGCAATATTAATAATTTAAATGGTATTAAAGATATCTATTTAACTGCTGATTATACTCAATTAGATAGTAATTTCACTTTTATTAAAAATAATATTGACAATATTAAAAGTAAAGGTACTGCTGTGGTTGATATTGGTGTTAAAGGTGGAGCTATTTATGTAGAGGGTGATAATACTAATATTACCGAATCCAGTTTCAATAATTGTTTTGTAAGTGATATTCTCAATGGTGAAGGGGGCGCAATTTTTATCACAGGTATTAATGCCACTATTGGAAAATCTGAATTTATAGGTTGTTATGCTTCTGAAGATGGTGGAGCATTGTATGTATCAGGTCAAAACTGTAAATTGTATGACTCCAATTTCACAAGAAACGTTGCCGGTGATGATGGTGGTGCTATAAACTGGATTGGTGATTTTGGTAGTATATATAATATTACTTGTACTAATAATAGAGGTGTAAGCACACATGGTAATTCAAATGGAGGTACAATATCTCTTGAAGGAAATAATGTAAGTATTTCCAAATCAAAATTCGAAATGTCTTCTGCTAAAATTGCAGGAGGAGCTATATTTATTACAGGTACTAATGTAAATATTACTGATTCTTCATTTTCAAGATGTAATGTTTCAGAAACAGAAGTTGAAGCCGGTAAAACTTATACTACTGGTGGGGGTGCCATTTATATTTTAGGTGACAACACTAACATTGTGAACACAACCTTTGAAAGATCCCATGGAAAAGAAGGTGGAGTTATTTATGTGCAGGGAAAAGATGCAACACTTGATAATATAACTACTTCATTCACTTATGCTTCAAATGGTGGATCAATTTATATTAAAGGTATTAATGCTGAGGTTTTAAACTCGGATATAAGTTTCACCAATGCTACCCTTAAAGGTGGTGCTGTATTTATTGACGGTATAAATGCCCATATTGAAAATTCAACATTCAAATTTACTCATGCATTTGCTTCAAAAGGTTATACTTCAGACAATCTCGGTGGTGCAATTTATATTAAAGGTAATTATGCTAATATTACAGATTCTCAATTTAATAACTCTAATGCATATAGAGGAGGAATGATTTACCTTGAAGGTAGTTATTGTGATGTAATTAATTCCTCATTTGAAAATGGTCATACTTCCTGGGACGGTGGAGCAATATTTGCTACAGGTTCATATTCTAATGTATACAATTCAAACTTTACAAATAATGTTGCAAAAATGGATGGAGGTGCTATCTTCTGGTATGGTGGAAAAGAATCTACAAATAATGTTGTTGATGGTTGTATATTTACAGGTAATGCTGCTTATCCACCTAGCGGTGCTATTCAAAATGTTAGGACTACTAGGGGTGGTGGAGCTATCTATTGGTCTGAAGGACAAAAATATGGAGTTGTCAGAAATTCTCAATTTATAAATAATTCAGTTCATGCTGCTGAAAAGGCAGATGGTGGAGCTATTTTATGGGATAAGGCTAATATTGAGGCAACTATTGATAACTGTACATTTGATGGAAATTATATTACAACATCTGCTACTATCAAAGATAAACCTTGGGTACAAGGTGGAGCTATCTATGCAAGACCTGATGGAGGTAAGTTAGTTATTAACAACTCTGAATTTAGAAATTGTTGGTCTATTAGAGAAGCTGGTGCATTATATCTAGATAGTTCCAATACTTTGGGAATTTATGTTCTTAATACTAAATTTATTAACAACACTGCTAAAGGTGTCTTAGCAACTGATGCTGATAATGATAAAGGTGGAGGTGGTGCAATGATTAAAGGTACTAAAAATGTTTGGTTTATAAATACCACCTTCATCAACAACACAGCAAACTTTGGTGGAGGACTTACTGTATGGAAATTAAACGCTAATTCTGTTTATTTAATTAACTCCACTTTCGATGGAAATAAAGCTACTGGAGGTAAGTTAGGTTCCAACAGTGGTGGAAGTATCTATGGTGCGTCTTCGTTTAATATTGAAAATGTTACAATTTCAAACAGTTTTGCAGCAGAAAAAGGTGGTGGAATCTACTTTACAAATGTTGATGTAAATTATAAAAATTTAACTTTCATTAATAACACTGCTGAGCAAGGTGGTGGATTATACTGGTTGCGTGCAACTGAAATCGAAGGTATGAAATTCATTAATAACACTGCTACTCAACAAGGTGGTGCTATGTATCTTCCTGTTGCACAAACAATTATAAATAATGAGTTCATTGGTAATAAGGCGAATGAAGGTGGAGCTATTTATGTATATGCAACTGGTTCCACTATTCAGTATAATAATTTCACAAATAATAGTGCTAATATGGGTGGTGCAATTTACGCACCTAAGTTAAGTAATCATTATGTAGATATTTCACATTGTGCTTTCGATGGCAATAATGCTTCTTATGGTGGTGCAATTTACAATGCATTTAATGGCAATTCAAATTTCCCTATATCAGATTGTACTTTTATAAGGAATACTGCTAAATTTGATGGTGGTGCTGTTTATCTTGCAACTACTGGGCACTACATAACAAGTTGTACTTTCGAATCAAACAATGCACAAAATGGTGGTTCTCTTTATGTTATTCCTGATATAACTGCTAATGTACGTGATTCTACATTTGTAAGTTCACATGCAGACAATGGTGGTGCTATATACTATGGAGGTGAATCTACTGGTCTTACAATTTATAATGATACCTTTAGAAAAAATAGTGCTGTATATAATGGTGCTGCTGTTTATTATGTAGTAGTTGAGAATTCTATTGAATGTGTATATAGGGACTTCAATAATTTCGATGACATCGGACATATTGATCCAAATACCCATAGAACAGATGTTTATACTAACGGAACTAGTACTCACTTTATTTTCACTTCATTATTTGAAAATAATTATGATTATATATTAAAGGTTATTACTGACTCAAGTTATGAATCTCCGGTTATTACTGTTATTGTTGACAGTCCAAGAAATCTTAATAGAAAAGATATTCATGTGGTTATAAATTTAACTAATTCAACTACTGGTCAATTAATCCAACAGGTCATTATAACTCCAGATAATTTCTATGAACATTATAATGATCATGAAGGTGAAAATTTCCTTTATGCGACATTCACTGGTCTTATAACTAATCAAACTTATAATGTTACTGTTGGATTTTCTAGTGCAGACTACTTATATAAAGGAAACTCTACTCAAGATAGGGCACACGGTGATCCGATTGGAGATTTCACACTTCTCCAACGTTGGATTGAAGGCAATATCACTAATGGAAAATATGAGATTCACTTGCCAAGGACAATGAGATTCACTCCATATTATAATAATGATGCTTCATATCCTTTAGATACCAAATGTATGAATCTTACAAATATAATTAAACCATTTACTATTTATGGTGATGGTTGGTCTATAGATGCAAGAGGATTCTCAAGAATATTTAATATCACTGCAGCCAATGTTACCTTTGTTGATGTGGAATTTGCTAATGGTAATGCTAGCGGTAAATTTGGTGATAAGGTAGATAAAGGAGGCGCATTATATTGGGCTGGTGTAAATGGTACATTAATTGATTGTAATTTCTATACCAATAATGCTACCATAGGTGGTGGAATATACTACGATTACACAGCTACAAATGCTAAAATCTATAATACATCATTCAGAGCAAACAATGCAGTTACCCGTGGTGGTGCTATTGACTGTAACTCTCCTGGAATGGAATTGATAAACACTACATTTGTATCTAACACTGCATATGTCGGTGCAGCTTTATGTAGAGAAGTAAATGCTACAGGAGGTCATGGATTTAATAACACCTTCAGAGATAACCATGCGGAATATGCAGGTGCAGCTCTTGCATGGGTTAATGCATCAAGTATTCATATTGATACTTACTACTTCTATGATAACACTGCAGGTTTCAGTGGTGGAGCAATCTATGTAGGTGAAGGCAGTGGAAATTGTGAAATTATAAACTGTCTATTCGACAACAACTATGTTGACAATTCAACTGATGGTCATGGTGGTGCTATTGAATGGTATGCTGAAAAAGGACTTGTTGACAATTCCATTTTCACAAATAACCATGCTTATGATGGTGGAGCAATCTATGTAGGTAGTGCCTCAGGTAAAATCAACATTACCAAATCCACTTTCAAAGATAACTATGCACTTGCTGCTGGTGGAGCTGTCAGCTTAAGCGCATCTTCCGTAACTATCAATCAATCCAACTTCTATAATAACAAGGCACTTGAAGGAGGAGCATTATATGTAGGTGGAAAAGGTGAAACCAACTATGTATACAATTCTGTTTTCGAAGGAAACAATGCGACAGACGGTAACGGTGGTGCTATTAACTGGATGGCATCTTCAGGTACAATCGTAAATTCAAACTTAACAAATAACAATGCATATTATGGTGGTGGAATATACTTCGGTGGTCTTTCAAATGAAAGTATAATTACAAGATGTATATTCACAGACAACCATGCTAAATACAATGGTGGTGCTATTGACTGTAACGCTTCCAAAATGTATTTAACACATACAATATTTGACGGAAACTATGCTCAATTCGGAGCAGCATTATGTAGGGAAGTCAATGCTCAAAAAGGATCTGGTGAAAACAACACATTCAAAAACAACCATGCATTTGTTTCAGGTGCAGCTTTAGGTTGGATGACTTCAGTAGGTATTACAATCACTGACTATAAATTCATCAATAACTCTGCTGATGTCAGTGGTGGAGCTATTTATCTAAGTCCAGGCAGTCATAACTGTTCAATCATTGATTCCTACTTTGAAGATAACTTTGTAACAAACAGAACTCAAGGTGTGGATTCATTCAGTTGGGAGTCATGGGATCACGTTACAATGTATTATCGTCTCCAAGGTACTTATAATATGAGCTTAGTCAATAAAACAATTATTTATCCTACAGAGACTTTATACTACTATCTTGTAGGTACATATCCAGAGGATTTAGGAGTTGGTGGTGCAGTCAATATTCTTGCAGAAAATGCAACAATTCAAAATTCCAACTTCACAAGAAACACCGCAAGATTAGGTGGGGGAATATATGTAGGTGCTGATTCAGGTAACACTGTCATTAACGTTTCAGTATGGAGAGAAAATGTTGCTTATGAACGTGGTGGAGCTATTAACTTACACGCTTCTGGTGTACATATTGATGATGGTGAATTCTATAACAACGTTGCTGTTAACGGTAGTGCAGTATATGTTGGTGGTGTAGGTACTGAAAACAAAATACATGAATCACTATTCGATGGAAATATTGCAACAGGTTATGGTGCAGGTGTTTACTGGATTGCTGCAGCTGGTGAAATTCTTAATTCATCATTCACTAGAAACTCTGCAGTCTATGGTGGAGGTATCTACTTAAACGGAAGATCAAATTATACTACTATTACCAATACAACATTCACTTACAATAACGCTACCAAAAACGGTGGTGCTATTGACTGTAATGCGGAACATATTGGAATTTACAATTTAACATTTGAACATAACTATGCAGGAGAATACGGTGCAGCTTTATGTAGGGAATCAGGTGCAAGATATGGTCATGGAGACCATAACGTATTCAATTACAACCATGCAGACATTGCAGGTGCAGCTCTTGCATGGCTTGGTGTGAAAAACATTCACATTGATTACTATAACTTCACAGGCAACACTGCAGGTCAAAGAGGTGGAGCAATATATGTAGGTAACGACAGTGACTTCTGTATTGTGGAACACTGTATATTCACAGGAAACAATGTAACCAATGAAACTTTAGGAATTGGTGGAGCTATAAATATTAATGCAGACAATGCAACAGTTATACATTCAATATTCACTGACAACCATGCATCCGTTGGTGGTGCTATTTCTGCAGGTGAAGAATCAGGTTTCACCAAAATCAACAATGTAACATTTACAAGAAACGGTGCTACAATCGATGGCGGTGCTATTAATTTAAGAGCAACTGGTGTATCAGTCAATGACACTCGCTTCTACTCAAATACTGCAGGAAGACACGGTGGTGCACTCATGGTAGGTGGAACCGGTAAAAACAATACCATATACTACTCAGTATTTGAAAAGAACGTTGCAGGTGATCACGGTGGTGCTATCGACTGGCTTGCAGCTGCTGGTGATATATTCTACTCTAATTTCACAGCTAACGAAGCTGTCTACGGTGGAGGTATCTACTTAAATGGTATTTCCAGTCAAAGTAGAATCTTCAATGTTATATTTGATGCAAACAGGGCTACCAAAAACGGTGGTGCTATTGACTGTAACGCTAGTATGATGGGTCTTAACAATACTAGATTCACAAATAACTATGCTGGTGAATACGGTGCAGCTTTATGTAGGGAAGCTAACGCTACCGGTGGATTCGGTGGAAACAACTCCTTCATTAAAAATCATGCAGATATTGCAGGTGCAGCTCTTGCATGGTTAGGTGTGGATGGAATCAACATTAACAATTACACTTTCATCAACAACACTGCTTTCAAAAGCGGTGGAGCTATATATGTAAGGGGTGACAGTCCAAACTGTAAAGTACGTAACTCCTACTTCGATACCAACTACATTACTGATGTTAAAAATGGTCAAGGTGGTGCTATTGATTGGGTTGGTCCTAATGGTTTAATTGCCAACACTACATTTATTGATTCAATTGCGGTAAATGGTGGTACAATATTTGCAGGTGTAAACTCAACAAATATTACTATATTCAATTCTTCATTTGTATCTTCCCGTGCATTGGGTGATGGTGGTGCAATTGCTTTATACAGTGATAATGCTAAGATAACATATTCAAACTTCACATTCTCATTAGCATTAATAAGCGGTGGTGCAATTTCAGGTCATAACAATTATAATACTACAATCGATTACTGTATCTTTGATTATGGTATGGGTGCCGGTTACATTGATTCTTCACTTAAAGCTTTCGGTGAAGGTGGAGCTATTCACTGGGAAAATGCTACAGACTTAAACATTTCAAATTCAAAATTCTTGAATCTCCGGTCAAATGCTAATGGTGGATCTATTTCAGCAGTAAACTGTAATGATTCTACATTATATAATTTAACATTTAATAATGAAGTGTCCAGTCTAAATGGTGGTTCTATCTCATGGATTAATTCAACTAATTTAACATTTGATTCACTTAAAGTAAATAAATCCAAAGCATTTGAAAATGGTGGTGCATTCTATTTAATTGGCATAAACGATACAGTCATTAAAAATTCAATTTTCTATGATGTTAAAACTCCTGACGGTAACGGTGGTGGAATTTACGTAGACGGTAATGTAACTGTTCAAAACAGTACTTTTGCTAATTATGAGGCTTCAATTGACTATGGTGGTGCATTATACTTTAATGGTGGAATTTCCACTGTAATAGATTCTAACTTTACTGGTAGGGATGCGATTTGGGTTTACAGGCCGGCTACAGTGTATTTAACCAACAATAACATTACTGGTCCAAATCCAAATAAAAACATGACTTATCTTGAAAGAGACTACAACAGTAAATATAATCCTGTCGATTACTCCGTATGGAACGATGGTATATTATATCTTGATAAAAACAGCTTTGATTATGTAATATTCAACAACGGTACAATAATGACCCAAACCTATTTGGACATGTTGAGTAACACTACTCATGAAGTAGAATGGAATACTACTTTCATGTTCTATGCTAATATTACTGATGACAATCACAACACAATCATTTCTGTACATTCATTAGGTACCTACAATAATCATCCGGAATATGATTCTGGTATAAAATATAACTTAACATATAACAGACTTCCACTTCCTGCATCTATCCAGGATGTATTCTTACTTAGTGGAAATGATACTGGATTGGCGAAATGTACCTACCGTAACGGAACTTTAAAAGTTAAGATGCATACTCAATTAGAAATAACCAGAACTCCGGAAGTCGATGAAAACATTACATTCATAGCTACAATAACTCTTCCATATGGTGGAGTTTACAGTAATCATACCTCTGTAGTAGGGGAGCAAGTCAAATTTGTCATTGGCGGTAAAGATTATTATGGTACTATTTATTGTGAGCAAATAGTAAATGGAAGATGGCTTATTGCTTATGCAAATGTCACCTTAAACCATATGCATACTGGAACTTACACAGTTACTGCTACATATGATGGTGATGATTATCACTTTGGTGTTACAAATGATACTGTTGTAATCTTAAACTCACGTCCGATTTGGATTATAATTGAGGCTGCAGATATTTATTATGGTCAAACATTAATCTGTAACGTGACTTCCAATGCTACAAATTCCCAAAACGGATGGGTATACATAAGAATCAACGGTAAGGAAGTAGTACGTGAGATCAAACTTGAGGCAAACGGTACTAAAATAGTTCCTATAACCTATGCTATGTATAAGGATATAATTACCTCAACTGGTGAATACACCCTTTCAGTAATGTTCAATAATGATACTTATTATGATTATCAATTGAATTATTCCACATTCAAAGTGAAAAAATTCAATACAAACATTACTGCAAACCTAACAACTCCAATCACTGTTGGAGATCCTTTAATCATTAATGTAACTGTAAATAATACTGCACAAGGATTCATAAAAGTAACTATCGACGGTAAAAAATACATTGTAGAGATTGTAGGTGGAGAAGCACAATTCAGCATTCCTAATTTGCTCAGCGGTACCTACACAGACATACCTGTGGAATATATGGGTGATGATTTCTTCGCTACAAATTCAACCAAGATAACATTCACTGTCAATAAACAAACCAGCTATGTCTTTGATGTAAAAGTTGATAACATCACATACGGGGACAATGCTACAATCAGGGTAAGAGTTCCAACCGATGCTACCGGAAATGTGACAATTTATATTAATGGAACCAATTTGGGAACTATAGACCTCATAGATGGTTCTACTGATCTGGTTGTAAGCGGATTGTCTGGTGGAGAATATGTTGTAAATGTAACTTACAATGGTGACTCCAGGTATGCTCCAGATGATAAGAACAATACCAAATTCAAGGTAAATCAAAATAACAATTGGGATATGACTATAACCGGTAACTATGAGCCATATGGTGAAGACACTTCTTTCATCATAAGCAACATACCTCTTGGCATTTCAGGTAACTTAACATTTACCATTGATGGTGTTGAGTATAATGCATCTATCATTTCGGGCAGTGCTACTTTAACCCTCAACAACCTTTCAGCAGGTCGACATGAGGCAAACGTAAGCTATGCTGGTGATGCAAACTATTCTGCCAAATTCAAAAAATTCTTCCCTACTATTCCTAAAGCAACTCCTACAATTACATTAACACAAGATGGTAAAAATGTAATTGCAACTGTCAGTGGAAACACAACAGGCAATGTAACATTCTACATAGGAGATAAAGAATATACTGTAGACCTTACAGGCAGAACTGCTACTTTAATTGGTAAATTGGACTATGGAATAAATGTTGTTTCAGCAGTCTATAATGGTAATGATAATTATACTACTGCTGATGCAAGAGAAACATTCACTGTTGACAGATTACCGTCTTTAGTAAATGTGACTGTTGAGAATACTCCATATGGAAACCCTGTTGAAATCCTTGTTCAAGCTGGTGAAGGCCAAACTGGATCTGTA
Source organism: uncultured Methanobrevibacter sp. (assembly GCF_946184425.1). GTDB lineage: Archaea > Methanobacteriota > Methanobacteria > Methanobacteriales > Methanobacteriaceae > Methanocatella. The sequence continues at coordinate 112,304 of NZ_CAMHFP010000001.1, forward strand.
AAGATTGAAATAAACGGCAATACCTATATGGATGAACTTGATAATGATGGTAAAGCAACATTCTATATAATGGGATTAAATGTAAATGAGTACTCAGTAAGTGTTACTTACAATGGTGATCATTCACATGATATAATCAGTAATTCAACTAAATTCAATGTAACTAAAGCAGACTTAACAGTTGATGTGTCAGCATTAAATGTAACTGTTGAAGATAATCCTACTTTCATCATTAACTCTATAAATAATGACTTCACAGGTAATGTAAGTATCAATATCACTACTGTAAAATATGATGATGTTGTTAAAACTTTAATTGAAATAAGTAAATTGACTGCAGGCAACTACAGTGCAAATGTAACCTTCTATGGAGATTCAAATTATAACAATAAGACTTTAACAGTTAACTTCACTGTTTCAAGACTTGTTCCTAATATTGATGTTGAAATTCAGGATGTAACTTATCCTAATAAAGCTGTTGCTGTAATTAGTGTAGCCAATAATGCTAATGGTACTGTTAAAATCACTATTGGTACTCAAGTATTTACAGGATCTATATCAAAAGGTAGTGGTAGTGTTGACTTAACCGGATTGGATGCAGGTTCAAAAGATGCGGTAATTGAATTCACCACTACTGATAATTATAATGATAACGCTACTGCTAACGCTAGATTCACAGTAAATCATGCTTCTTCAAGTATTGAAATTGTTGTTGAAAATGTTTATAAGGTTGGAGAGAATATTGAAATTACTTTAAACAAAATCAATTCAACTGGTGAGGTCACTGTTACTATTAATGGTGTGCCTCAAACTGTTGAAAATAATAAAGTAACTATTCCTGACGGTTTAGCTGAAGGTACTTACACAATTATTGCTAATTTGGCAGGCGATACCAATTACGATTCAGCTACCAATACTAAAGTATTCAATGTTGTTAAAAACACTATCAATTTAACTGTTGATGTGGGCAGTGATGCTCATGTCGGTGATGAAAAAACAGTCACTGTAACATTAAATGTGACTGATGCAACTGGAGATGTCATCATCTCAGTCAATAATGTTAATTATTTCGCACATATAAGTGGCAATGTAGCTACATTGACCATTAAAGACTTAGAAAATATCACATACACTGTTAAAGCAATCTATAATGGTGATGATAAATACTTGGCAAACGAATCTGAAATAGCCTCATTTGATGTAAGTAAAGTTGACACAACAATTCATGTGGTTGTAACCACTCCTATAACTCTTGGAGGCACTTCCACTGCTACAATTACTGTTGATAAACAAATCAATGCAACTGTTACTTTAACAGTCGGTAATGCAACTTATAATAAGACTTATAATGTTGTTATCATAAATGGTGTCGGCCAATATGACCTCTTCGGATTTGCTAATGACGGCACTTATGATGTAAATGTCAGCTTTGCTGGTGATAAGAAATACCTCGGTTCAAATGATACTACTCAATTGGTAGTTAACAAAGTTTCAAATTACGATTTAGATGTATATGTAAGTGATATTAACTTTGGAGATACTGAAACAATCCTTATTGTTTTACCTACTGATGCAGATACCAATAAATTAGTTGTAAAAGTTGATGGAACTGTTTATCCACATACAATGGTAAATGGTTTTGCTACAGTAACCATTAATTCTGACCCTACTTTGCCTGTTGGTCAACATGAAGTAAATGTTACCTATCAAGGCGATGATAAGTACGGTCCTAAAGAAAATAACTCAAACATATTCACTGTTAATCAAGGTGCAAGTTGGGATATGACTTTACGTGTGGAAAATCATACTTATGGCGAATACACTACAATCACTGTGACAGTACCTGCCGCTGTTGTAAACAATGTCACTATTACTGTTGATGGAGTTTCATACTCCAGAAAAGCTAATGATCATGGTATTGCAACTTTAAGATTAAACAATTTATCTGGTGGATTGCATTTAGTCACTGCGGTTTATCCTGGTGATACCACATATGGTTTCAATTCCAGAACTGCAGTATTTACTGTAGATAGAAATGAATCCAATATTGATGTTGCGTTCATAACACCTGCTCCTGCCGGAGAAGGTGTACAATTCAACATATCCATGATTCAAAAAATCAACGGTTCCGCTATTTTAACCGTTGGTGATCAAACATTTAACGTTGTCTTAACAAATGGAAATGGATCATACACTGTTTACGGATTAATGAACGGTAATTATGATGTTAAAGTAGAATTTGCAGGAAATGAAAACTACACAAACAGTTCATCTTCAATTAAACAGTTAGTTGTTAATAAAGCTACCACTACTGTCAGCCTAAGTGATGTCACTATCGAGGATGGTGAAGTTGCTACAATCCTAATCACTGTGACAGATGGTGCTACTGGAATTGTAAATGTGACTGTAAATGGAATAACTAGAATTATTGGTCTTATTGATTCCAAAGCAATTGTTTATGTTCCTAACTTGAGAAATGGTACTTATTTAATCACTGCAAAATATGGTGGTGACGATAAACACTCTGCAAGTGAGAATATCACTCAACATATTTATGTAAATAAAGTATCTGACTATGTTTTCACTGTAGTCGCTTCAGATACTGTCGTTGGCGGCAAGTCTACTGTAACTGTTTACATGCCTAGTGATGCAAACGGTAATATTACAATCAATGGTAAGACTGCTAAGGTTGTCGGCGGTAAAGCAACCATTGTTTTAGATACAGAAACTTCTGCTGGTCCAAAATCTGTTAGCGTAAGTTATGCTCTTGACAGCAAATATGCTGATAAGTCCGGTGTTGAGGCTACTTACAATGTTGATAAGGCTCATACCAGTGTTGGTATTACTGTGGATAGCATATATGTTATTGGTGATACCGTAACAATTACTTTAAGTCAAGAAAATGGTACTGCAACTGTTAAAATCAACGGTAAAGATTACGCTGTAACTAATAATCAAGTTACTTTCACTGCAAATGTCACTGGTGAATACAGTGTTGTTGCTACTATTGCTGAGGGTACTAATTATTATGGATCCAGCGATACTAAAGTATTCAATATTGTCAAAGCTTCTTCAGACATAGAAATTGATGTTAAAGAGATTAATAAGGTTGGAGAAAGAATTGAAATTACTTTAACCAAAATCAATTCAACCGGCACTATTACTGTTACCATTAACGGTAAACCTCAAAATGTTGTCGGTAATAAAGTATATGTCAGTGATTTAGGTGAAGGTTCTTACACTATTGTTGCTAATTTAGCAGGCGATGATAAATATGAAGCATCAACTAGCTATAAAGTATTCAATGTTGTTAAAAATAATTTAACAGTCACTTTAAGTGATATCACTACAATTAATGTTGGCAGCCCTATTACTTTCACTGCAACTTTAAATGAATCTGAGGTAGGTGATGTCATATTCAATATTAATGGTGTCAACTACATTGTACCGATTAATGGTATAACCGCTACTTACACTTACACTCCTGCAGATAACACTACTTTAAATGTTGTTGCAACATTTACAGGCAATGATAAGTTCAATGCCAATTCATCTGCTTTAAAACAATATGGCGTATCCCGTGTTGCTTCCAAGGTCAGTTTAAGTGATGTTACTATTGAAGTGGGTCAAATAGCTAAGATTGTAATCAGTGTCACAGACGGCGCAACAGGTGTTGTCAATGTCACAGTCAACGGCGAAACCCAGAGTGTCGGTCTTGTTGATTCCAAAGCAACTGTTTTAGTCACAGGTTTACCTTACGGAGTATATCCAATTTCCGTAAAATATCTTGGTGATGACAAATACAGCGGCAGTGAAAACAATAATTATAGGGTCAGTGTGAATAAAGTATCATCCTATGATTTCACTGTAATCGTTTCAGACACTATTGTCGGAGGCAATTCCACAGTGACTGTTATCATGCCTGGTGATGCTGACGGTAATATTACAATTGGAGGTAAGACTGTTAAAGTTGAAAACGGTATAGCAACCATTGTTTTAGATAAGGAAACTTCTGCCGGTCAGAAATCAGTTACCCTAAGCTATGGTCATGACAGCAAATATGCTGATAAATCCGGCGTTACCGCTAATTACAATGTAGGTAAGGCAACTTCCGCTATTGAAATTACTGTGGATAATGAATTCAAAGCAGGAAAAGCTATTGAAATTACTTTAACTCCTGTTAACTCTACCGGTAAAGTCAATGTCACAATCAATGGTGTACCTTACACTGTTTCAGGCAATAAAGTGACTATTCCTGCTGGTTTAACTGAAGGAACTTACACTATTGTTGCTAACCTTTCCGGAGATGATAATTATGATGCAGCACATAACTGCACTGTATTTAAAGTTGTTAAAGATGATTTAACAATCAGTGTCCGTGAAATTACAAGTACTATCTATGTCGGAAATGAGGTTACTTTCACTGCTGATTTAGGAAAATCCGTCACAGGTGATGTGGTATTCAATATTAATGGTGCAAACTACACAGTACATATCGTTAATGCTAATGTTGCTGAATATAAATACACTCCGGTTAACAATGCTACTTTGACCGTTGTTGCAACATTCGCAGGTAATGAAGAATATAATAGCAAAGTATCAGATCCTCAAACATTCACTGTTAACAGAGTCGCAACTAATGTGGCTGTTGACTTTAATTCCCCTATTACTGCGGGCAGTGATGTCTTAGTTAAAGTTACAATGACTCCTGAAATTACTGGATATGTGACCTTAACCGTCAGTACTGCTGGTAGTACTGATAAGAACTACAGGGTTGCGGTTATAGACGGTTATGGAGAATATCCTATTACTAATTTGGCAAATGCTACTTATTCCATTAAGGCGGAATTCGCAGGTAATGCTAAATATGCAAACAGCACTTCTGAAGTTAAAACATTATTATCAAATAAAATAATCACTGGCCTATCAATCAGCATTGATAATGATTCCATAGATGTTGGCGATAATGCCACTGTCAGCATTCAGTTATTAAATGAATTTAATAATATTATCCACATGAATGCAATTGTCACAGTTAAAGTTAATGGCAATAATCACACTGTTGGTCTTGTAAATGGTGAAGGCAAATTTACTTTAACAAATCTCGCCAACGGCACATATGTCATTAATGCAGTATTTGCAGGTAATGATGATTATGCCGGAAGCACTTCCAACACAGTAACCTTAAAAGTCAATAAGATTGCTACTTCAATTGGAGTCAGTGTTGCAGACCCTGTAACTTATGGTGGCAATGCAGTCATTACAGTTACTATGAATCCTTCAATCAACGCTTCTGTTGTTGTTAGAGTTGATGGTAAGAATTACACTGTTGCTGTTGTAAATGGAGTGGGCAAATTAAATGTATCAGGATTAAATGTTGCTAATTATGGAGTAAATGTAACTTATGCTGGTGATAATAAATACTCTGCAAGCAGTAACAACACTACTTCATTCGATGTCATCGCAGCTAATTTAAATGCAGCTGCAGTCGGATTAAATGTAACTGTTGAAGAAAATGCTGGTATTGTAATCACTGTTCCTTCAGACTTCACTGGTAAAGTAAAAGTCAATGTAAGTGCAATCAAATATGATGATGACGTAATTTCATTAATTAACATTGGCAAATTCACTGCAGGCACATACACTGCTAATGTAACATTCTATGGCGATAATAACTATAACACTAAATCAGTAACTGTAAACTTCAATGTAACTAGAGTTACTCCTTCCATTAATGTAACTATTGATGATGTGACTTATCCTAAAGATGCTGTTGCCAACATTGTCATTGGAAATAATGCAAATGGTACAGTAAATATCACTGTAGGTAAAAAGACATTTATTGGAACCGTAGAGAATGGTGTTGCTACTGTCAATTTATCCAAATTGTCTGGAGGCATTCATAACGCTACAGTCGAATTCTTCACAGGTGATGATTATAACAATAATGTAACTTCCGCTCTTGTTAAATTCCTTGTCCTTCCAAACAATTCACTTATCTCTATTGATGGTGCAAAAGCAATCTATGTGGTTGGTGAAGACATAGACATTGAATTTAATGTGATTAACTCTACTGGAAAACTTGATATTTACATTAATGGTAATTATGTCACAACATACAATTCTAATCCGAATATCCATGACTTTATCCGTAGTTTAGGTGAAGGCAACTACACTATAACTGCCGTTTTAGATGGTGATGAAAATTACACTGGTTTCACTACATCTGTTTCATTCAAAGTTGTTAAAAATAATTTAACAATTAGCGTTAATGACACTACTGATCCTTCAACCATTGTTGTGGGCAGTCCTGTAACATTCACAGCCAACTTAAATGTAATTGTAACTGGTGATGTGATATTCGCAATCAACGGTGCAAACTACACAGTACATGTTTCAAATGCTGATAAAGCTACTTATGAATACACTCCTGTTAACAATGCTACAATTAAAGTCGTTGCAACATTCGCAGGTAATGATAAGTATAACTCTAAAGTATCCGCTCAAAAAGAATTTGAAGTAAATAGAATCAATACTTCAATGGACATTAAAGTAACCAACTCAACAGTTGGTTCTGTAGAACAAATCAATGTGACTGTGCCTGGTGATGCAACCGGTCAAATATTACTTGACATTGACGGCAAACATTACTATGCAAACATCACTGAAGGTGTGGCACAATTCAACATAACTGGCCTTAAAGCTGGAGAACATGAATTTAACGTAACTTACCTTGGAAACTACAAATACTTGGCAAACAATACAAATGCAACCCTGAAAGTATCCAAATTACAACCTGCATTTGCTGTAAATGGAACCAACATTACTGTTGGCGATTCCGAACTGATCAAATTTGAAACTGCCGAAAACATAACTGGTATTGTTAAAGTTGAAATCGGCGCCAGAAACTACACTGCATTTGTAAATGAAGGCAAAGGTAACCTGACAGTATACCATTTGGCTGCTGGAGAATACAATGTGACCGTATACTTCGCAGGAAATGAAAAATACCTAAATGCTTCTGCTAAGAACAAATTCAAAGTAAGTCAAACAAACGCTGATATAAGAATCATAACTCAAAACATAACTTATGGCGGCACTGAAACAATTACAGTTTACGTAAATGCAACCGGTAATGTAACCATTACTGTAGGTGACAAAGTATTCGAAGAAAAAGTTCTTGAAAATGGATTTGTAACTGTAAACGTAACTGGCCTTGATGCCGGCAGACACAGTGTCGATGTAACCTATAATGGAAATGCAAACTTAACAACTAAAGATGCTACTGCTTACTTCAATGTATCAAAAGCTGCTCCTAGTGTGGATGTAAGTGTTGAAAACATCACATACTATGATACTGAACACATAACAGTAACAGTCAACACAGGAGGAAACGTAACAATTAAAGTTAACGGCAATGTTGTTGCTAAAGATGTTGTCTTAGATGTAAATAACAGCACTATTGTTCCTGTAACTGGCCTTAAAGCTGGAGTATATGATGTTGAAGTAATCTACAATGGTAATAAAAACTACACCTCCGGAACTGCAAATGCTGTATTCAAAGTAGCTAAAGCCGACGTGACTGTTGACGTTGAAGTTGATAACATTAATGTAAATGGCAAAGAAATAATCAATGTAACAATCAGTAATGTAAACGCAACCGGAAATGTAATAATTAATGTTGATGGTAAAAACTACACTCAACCAATTTCCGGCGGTAAAGCAAGTTTAACTTTAGATAAATTAACAAACGGAACTCACTCTGTTGTAGTGATTTATGAAGGAGATGCAAACCTAACTGGTAACTGGACTTCTGATAAATTCACTGTTGACAGATTAGCTTCCGAATTGACAATAACCTTAACTAATACAACAATCGACAAGACTGAAACTATAAAAGTAAATGTAACTGCAGGTGCAACCGGTCAAGTAATAATTACTGTTGACGGTGTCAAACATTATGTAACTATTGGAAATGACGGATATGCTACATTAGTGCTTGACAATTTAGAAAATAAAACCTATAATGTACATGCAGAATACCTTGGAGATGCAAACTACACAGGAAGCACTGGTGATGCAAGCTTTAACGTTGCTAAAATCCAATCCACTGTAACAGTTAAAGTAGACAACATTACTGTAGGAGATGTTGCAGCAGTAAATATTATTGTAATCACTGGCGCAACCGGTAACGTAACCATTAAGATTGGAAATGAATATGTAAACACTGTTGGCATAACTGATGGTGTGATAAGTGTTATCGTTCCTGGATTGACTGTCGGAAACAAAACAGTTGAAGTAACCTATAATGGAAATGAAAAATACTTAAGCAGTTCTGACTCTGCAAACTTCACTGTCGCAAAAACAACATCTGAAATTAAACTTGTTGTTGGTAATGTAACTTACGGTGAAAAAGTTCCAGTTACAGTATTCGTAAATGGAACAGGTAATGTAACCATTGAAATTGAAGGAGTCGTAACTATTCCTGATTTAGCTATTGTTGACGGTAAAGTAGAATATCTTATTCCTGAACTTGATGCCGGCAACTACACAGTTAAAGTAACCTACAATGGTAATGATGATATCAGCTCAACTGATGCTGAAGCTGAATTTGAAGTTGCAAAAGCAGATCCTGTAATAAACGTTGAAGTTAAAGATATTGCATACGGTGATGTCGAATACATTGTAATAACTTCAAATGCTCCTGGAAATGTAACTGTAATAATCAACGGTGTAACTAAAGTTGCCGAATTAACTTTAGAAAATGGCAGAACTGCAGTATTAATGGCATCCAGATGGAGTGTACCTGAATACAATGGTAAAGCTAATGTTGATGTTAAAAACTTGGAAGTTGGAAAATACTCTGTTGAAGCAATCTATAACGGTAATGAAAACTACAACAAAGCTACTGCTAATGCAGTATTCAATGTAGGCAAACAAAACACTACCGTGGATGTTCAAGTAGCACCATCCGTCAAAGTAGGTGAAACCCAAGTAATAAACATTACTATAAATAATGTAAATGCAACAGGCAATGTAACTATAAACATTGACGGTGTAAACTACACTGCTGAGCTAACAAACGGCAGAGCAAACTTCACAACTCCAAAACTTGCAAGTGGAAACCATACTGTAAATGTAATCTATGATGGTGATAAGAACTTAACCGGCAACTGGACTTCTGCAATCTTTGAAGTAACTAAACTCGATGCTCCTGTTTCAGTTGAAATCCAAAACTGCACTGTTGGAGGCAAACAGACAATTACTGTAACTGTTCCTGATGATGCAACCGGTCAAGTATTAATTGACATCAACGGTCAACATTACTATGCTAATGTAACAGGTGGAAAAGCTACATTAGAACTCAATAACTTACCTGCTGATGACTATACAGTTGTTGCAACATACTTAGGTGATGAAAACTACACTGCAAAATCTGCTGATTCAGCTACATTCAAAGTAAACAAAAACAACTCAACTTTAACTATTGAAACTCAAAACATTGCTGTAGGTGACAATGAAGTAATAATCTTCAACGTTCCAGAAGATGCAACAGGTAACATCACTGTTAAAGTTGCAGGAAAAACATACACTGTTGCTGTAAGTGGCGGAAAAGGTAACCTGACTGTTCCTAAACTCCACAGAGGAGACTACACTGTTGAAGCAACATACAATGGTGATGATAAATACCGCTCAAGCACTAACTCAACTGAATTTGAAGTTGCTAAAGAAGCACTCACTCCTGATGATGTTAAAGTCATTGATCAAGGAAACGGCACTGTCGTGGTTGTAGTTCCTGAAAACGCTACAGGTAATGTGACAGTAAAAGTCGGAGATAAAGAGTACAATGCTACTGTTGTCAACGGTACAGCTGTTGTAAATGTCGCTGATTTAGCTCCTGGCGAACATGAAATTGAAGTAATCTATCCTGGAGACAACAACTACAACGGAACTTCAACAAAAGGTAAAGTAACAGTTCCAAAACATGATACACCAATGTCTGTAAGTGTTGAAAACATTAAAGTTGGCCAAAACGGTGAAATTAATGTAAATGTTCCTAAAGATGCTACCGGTAATGTAACAATTGAAATAGATGGTGTAAAATACAGTGAAGAAATCAAAGATGGAAAAGCAACATTCACAATTGAAAACTTGACTGCTGGAACCAAGACAATTGCTGTGGATTACGCTGGTGATAATAACTTCACAGCTAACCACACAACAGCTAATATAACTGTATCCAAAAACAACCCAGAAGTCAATATTGATGTAACATCCGATGGTGACAATGCAATCATTGACATTACAGCTCCTAAAGATGTGACTAGGCCTGTTTTAGTCGATGTTGATGGTGTAGGATACTATGTAAATATTACTGACGGCAAAGGACAACTTGTAATTCCTGGACTCAGTGGCGGAAACCATGATGTGACTGCCAGATATCTTGGCGATGACAAGTATGGTCCTTCTGCAATTGCTTCAAAATCATTTGAAATAGAAAGCGTTCCTTCATCTGTTTCAGTTAAAGTTGACAACATTACTTATGGTGATAAGGCAGTTGTTGAAGTCACTGTTCCAAGTGATGCTACCGGTAATGTAACAATCAAGATTGGTGATAAGGAATATACTGTTCCTGTATCCGGTGGTAAAGGAGTACTTGTTGTACCTGATTTAGGTGCAGGAAACTACACTGTTGAAGCAACATACAACGGTGATGACAAATACGATTCAAGCAGCAATTCCACTGAATTGGAAGTCGTAAAAGAAAAAGTCACACCTGATGATGTCAAAGTCATTGATCAAGGAAACGGCACTGTGGCAGTTGTTGTTCCTGAAAACACAACCGGAAATATTACAGTTAAAGTTGGAAATGAAACATACACTGCTCCAATTGTTGATGGCAAAGCTATTATAAACATGACCAATGCAACTCCTGGCGAGCATGAAATTGAAGTAATCTATCCGGGTGATGATAACCACGACGGAACTTCAACTACAAGTAAAGTAACAGTTCCAAAACAAGACACTCCAGTCACAGTGACTGTTGAAAATATTAAAGTTGGAGATAAAGCAACTGTAACCGTAAATGTTCCTGCTGATGCTACTGGTAATGTGACTGTTGAAATCGATGGTGTAACATACACTGCTCCAATCAAAGACGGCAAAGCAACATTTGAAATTGCCGACTTGAAAGATGGAAACAAATCAATATTTGTAAGCTATGATGGTGACAGCAACTACAATGCAAATACAACTACTGCTCAATTCAGTGTAGATAAAAACAATGCTACAATCACTGCAACAATTAATGATATAGGTTCCGGTGAAAACCTAACAGTTACTGTTAAACTTCCTGATGATGCAACAGGTCAAGTATTGATTGACATTGATGGTGTAGGATACTACGTGAATGTTACAAATGGTACAGGAACCTGTGAGATTCCACATCTGTCAAGCGGAAACTATAATGTAACCTTGACATACACTGGCGATGACAAATACGCTTCAAGTTCCACATCCAAATCATTTAAGGTTGAAAAGGTAGAGTCATTCGTAATTCCTACCGCAGTAAACATTGTGGTTGGTGAAAACGAAAACATCAAATTGCTTGTTCCAAGTGATGCGACCGGAAATGTAACAGTTATTATCGATGGAACCGAATACAACTACAACTTGGATGATGATACTTTAAGCGCCGTATCCGGTGAAGGAAAATATACTGTAGCTGTTAGTGGTGGTAACGGAGTATTGGTGATTTCCGGCCTTCCACAAGGTGAATATTATGTAACTGTAAGGTACAATGGAGATCAAAAATACCTGCCTGCAGTAAATGCTACAATGTTTACTGTATCAAAAATAGATTCTACAGTTGATGTTGTTGATTTAGGTAACGGAACCGTTAGAGTTGTTGTTCCAAACGATGCAACAGGAACTGTAACTGTTAAAGTTGGAAACAAAACATACACTGCTGAGGTCAAAAACGGTACTGCAGATGTGACAATCGATGAATCCACTCCGGGTGTCCATGAAATTGAAGTGACTTACTCCGGTGACAAGGATTATGCTAGTAAAACTGTAAATTCAACAGTTGTTGTTCCAAAATATGATGCTCCAATATATGCATCAGCAAATAATGTCAGTGTTGGTCAAACACAGGTGGTTGTTGTAAATGTTCCGGGTAAGGCTACTGGAACTGTAACCGTTGAAGTTGATGGTAAATCATACACTGCTGAAGTCAAAGACGGTAAGGCGGAAGTCAAAATAACTGACTTGGATGCAGGTAAGAAAACAGCTGTTGTCAAATATTCAGGTGATGACTCATACTCTGAAAACTTGACTTCATTAGAATTCAATGTTGAAAAAGTCAAAAAGAGCATTTCTGCATTTGGAAAAGATGTTGTCGTTGGAAAAGATGAAGTAATTGTTGTTTCACTTCCTAAAGATGCAACTGGTCAGGTATTGGTTGAAATCAATGGTGTAGGTTACTATGCAGATGTTGTAAATGGTGTTGCAAGAATAACTATTCCAAAACTTCCTGCCGGTAAATACAATGCAAAACTAACTTATACTGGTGATGACAAATATGAAGAAAGTTCTACTACTGTTTCATTCACAGTCAAGAAAGCTTCATCATCTATTTCAGCTACTGCTGATGAGATCACTGTAGGTGAAGATGAAAAAATTACAGTCAAACTTCCAAGCGATGCAACTGGAACTGTGACAGTCACTATTGATGGTAAAAAATACACAGCTACAGTATCCAATGGAAAAGCAGTAATTGTCATTCCGGGTTTACCTGCTGGTGTTTATGATGCGGTTATTGTTTATTCAGGTGATGCAAAATATAACTCATCTACGTCTATGGTCCGTGTAGTTGTAAATGAGGATATCCATAATGAAACTAATAATCGCAATGCTTCACATGAAATTCCAGTAGATGTAAAAGAAGGCATTAGTTTATCTGACTATCCTACCGGTAATCCACTTTGGATATTGCTATTGGTTCTCTTAGCAATAGGATCAAATGAATTTAGAAGAAGATTTAGGAAATAGATTTTCCTAATTTTTTTACTTTTTTTATTTAATTCTATTTTTATCATTTTTTTTTAATTGAACTTTTTTTTACTAAAGGGTGTCCGCCAAAATTAGATTTTGGCAGATTTTGTTATTTTTTTTAAAATATTGTTACTTCGAGTTTTAATTGGTTTTTGATGGATGTGCTTTCGCAGAAATCTTCTAAGTCTTCTGTTGTGTTTTGTTTTTGTTGTTTTATGTTGTGTAATCGTATTAGATTGTATGTTAGTGCGTCTAAGTTTATTCTTTCTTCTGTTCTTATCATTCCGATGACTACTTCTTTTTCTATTTGGAATTGTTCTTTGAATATTCCAAATGGTCCTTCAACGCTTGATCTTTTGGCGTATTCGTCTTTATATTCTTGTTTTTCCATTTTTTGGTTCATTGCTTTTTGCATTTCTGAACCGTATTCTGTGATGGTTCTGTGTGTTTGTGAGGAT
>NZ_CAMHFP010000002.1 GCF_946184425.1 uncultured Methanobrevibacter sp.
CTTTAATTATTATATGATATGTTAATATTATTAGATATGTACAATTTAGAAATATTTATATTACCCTTTATTCAAAAATATACCTACGGAATATGAATTCATAATTAATGGATATTCCTTGAAAATTTAAATAATATAATTATATGTTTATTGAGTTAGAACAAATCTTATATTGAAATGCTTAAATCAAAATTTAGTTAAGTTCTATTTTAACTGTTATGATTGGTATTTTTTGGCCTAGTGTTTTAATTAATTAGTATGATTGATATCCATTAGTTGTATTGTGTTTTTTAGATGCACGATAATGGTTAGGTTATATTATTTGTATAAGTTCGATTTAACTGGAAATAAATTTAAAAATTTATATTATTAAATTTAGTTTGATTTAGTTTAGTATATTTGATTTGTCTCTCGCTTTGAGGGAAATCATGAAATGTAATAAACTAAAGATTTTATTGGTATTTTTAGTACTAATAATGTCTGTTGGGATGGTTTCAGCTAGTGAAAGTGTTTCAATGGACGCAGATGTAAATGATGTGAACGAACAGTTAGCTATAAATCAAGTAATTACAGACGAAAACATTTTAAGTGACGGTGAAGTAGGTACTTTCACCGAACTGGATGAATTAATTACTCAAACTATTAATTCTAAAAAAGATGTATTAGATTTAACAAAAGACTATAAATATGATAGTATAAAAGACAGTAGTATTTTAAGAAATGGGATTTCTATTTCTAGATTTACAATTAATGGAAATAACCATACTATTGATGGGAGTGGAATTGCAAGGATATTCACTCAGTATAGTGGACAAGTAACATTAAATGATATCCATTTTGTAAATGGTAGATCTCCATACGATTCAAACGGTGGGGCAATCATTATAAATTCCGGTAACTTGACAGTCAATCATTGTACATTTGAGAACAATGCGGCACAAAAACATGGTGGGGCTATTGCTGTATCCCTGATTTCAGGTTCAAGCTATGTGAAAGCTTATGACTCCACTTTTGATGGAAATACCGCAAAATATAATGGTGGATCTATATATGCTAGGAACTTGATTGTTGACAATTCTTCATTCAGCGGTAACAGGATATTGACAAGATATTCTAAAAACCATATGCAACTTGAGGAAAAAGGTTTGGGCGGAGCAATTTTTGCTCAAAATTCGCTTATAAACCATTCAACGTTTAAGGGAAATACTGTATTTGGAAATGGTGAATACCAAATTGATGAAGGTGGAGGAGCTATTGTCTCCACAGGTCAGTTAATTGTAGATAATTCCTACTTTGAAAAGAATAAGGGTTTCAAAGGAGGAGCAATATTTGGTATATCAGCTTATGACAGTGAACTAGTTCCTAGAAACTACGTGAAGGTATATAATTCAATATTCTATGATAACAGCGCATATAACGCTGGTGCAATTTGTTCGAATTTTAACCTTACTACTGATCATTGTTTATTTGATAGCAACAATGCGACCGGATATGGTGGTGGAGCTATCAATACAGGATTTAAAAGTAATAATAATATATTCACTTATTCAAATTTCACAAATAATGAAGCGCTTAACTATGGTGGGGCTTTATCTACCAGTCATTCACATATAGACAATTGTATATTTGAAGGTAATAAGGCAAGACATGGTGGAGCTATATTTTCATTAAGTTTTGACATATCAAAGTCCACATTAAAAGATAATGTTGCAACTGAAGGAAAAAACATTATAGTTATCGATGGATACACTAAGGATGATTATACTAAAATATCCGAAAGTGATGTGATTCAGTATAATCAGAACAAGGTTAGTGATTATTTAAATGATGTTCTTGATGGTGCTTCTCGTGATACTCACTACATCCCAACTGGTGATTTCGCAGGGTACAGCGTTTTCTGTGTGGAAGAACATTTGTTCCGTCCGGAAAATACTGAGGGTGTATTGATTGATGATTTATCATACATTGTAAACTCTCTTGACAGGACAGGTGTAGAGGATTACCTCAGAGTAATGTTCTATCTGTTAGATGCACGTCCTGAAAAGTATGTTGATTATACTGACAGGGATATTCAAACTGTCACATGGGTTTTCACAGATGGTGATTATCTTCACTCAAGAGATAGACTTGTAAGAGATGTATTAGACCAATATTATAATCATTGGGATGAAATGAATATGACAAACAACTCATATACTCTTCCTAATGGTGAATTAATGGAATATGACATGGTATTGTTCTTAACTCCATCCGATAGGCAAAATATGGTTTTATTCAAAAGTCAGCCATTCGTTCCAAGACACAACGAAACAGTTAGCAAAACCACTTTAAATACGACTGTTCTTGTAGGTGAGAACGTTAAATTCAAAATCAGTGTTACAAATAACGGTAACATGATTTTAAATGATGTATTTGTTAAAGATATTAAGTATAGTAAAGGTTTAGTTTATAAAAACTGGTATAGTGATGTAGGTAATTGGACCTATGATGGCCATGGAAAATGGACATTGGATCATACTTTAAGATTAAAACAGACTGTAAGTTTCATTGTTGAATTTGAAACTACTGAAGTCGGTGTTTTGGTCAACAATGTAACATCCGGTTACGGAAACTTCACAGTATCCAATTCAACCAATACAACTACAACCTATCCTAATCCTGAAATGTCTGTAAGAAAAATATCTAATAATAAAAAAGTTCAAGTTGGTAAAACTGTCAGCTTTACTGTTGTTGTAGAAAACACCGGTAAATATGATATTACTGGCTTATACATAATTGATAATGATTATAGTGAAGGTTTAGTTTATGATTATTTTGTTGATCCAACCAATCTCTGGCAATATGTCGGAAACGGTAAATGGATTTTCAATGGTGTTTTAAAAGTTGGTGAAAAAAGAAGTATTATCCTTTATTTCATTGCTAAAACAACTGGTTTAAAAACCAATAATGTGACTGCTGGTAACAATCAAACCAATAAGACTGTTAACAGCACTAACAAAACCAATGTTACTAAGGAAAATAAAAAGCCTACAAATAACACTACCAAAAAGGATAATAAAACTAAACATCATCATGAAAACAAAACAAAAGTTCATCATTATAATAAAATTAGATATGATAAGAATGCAACTGGAAATCCTTTGTTTGCTCTGATATTGGTATTAATCAGTCTAAATTTTATTACTTTTAGGCGCAGGAAATAAAACTTAAAGTTATGTATTTTTCATACATAACACTTTTTTCTTTTTTTGTAATGAATTTTACACAAGTATATATAAGACTTTTAATAAATATAACTATATCTTAGCGACATTTTTAAGATAAGGAGGAAATAATTTTGAAATTGAAAAAGAGGATGTTAGTTATATGCTTAATATTATTCATTCTCATCGGTATTTCATCTGTATCGGCGGCAGATAATGATACAGTTGTTCTTTCAGATATTGGTGATATCAATGATGATATTTTAAGTATTGACAATTATAATGATAAAATATTAGGTGATACTAATGATGGAAGTTTTGCTGATTTAAATACAAAAATAAATGGCAATTCTTCAACCAATATTACTCTTGATAAAAATTATACATACTCTACAAGTGACACAATCAAAACGGGTATAGTTATTTCTAAGAATAATATTGTAATTGACGGTAAAGGACATACTATTGATGCTAAAAATCAAGCAAGAATATTTAATGTAACCGGTACAACTGTAACTTTGAAAAACATTAATTTCATTAATGGATTTTCTCAAAAAACTGCTGGTGCAGTTTATAATTACGGTGAAAATCTAAGAATATTGAACTGTACTTTCATGGATAACACTGCAAATTCATGGGGTGGAGCAGTCTATTCATATCCTAACAGTTACAGTATTTTTGCAAACTCTACATTTATAAATAACAAAGGAGCATATGGAGGTGCAATGGCGCTTTTAGGTGACGGAAACCATGCTCGTCATGATGTTTTAAACTGTACTTTCATTGGAAATAAAGCTACTGCCGATGATTTTGGTGGTGGAGCAATATTTTATTATGCCGACTGGGATTCCAATAATTATGTACGCAGTTCTTTATTTATAAATAATACTGCAGTTAATGGTGGAGCTATCTATAACTGTATTAATTCTATGATTGATGTATCAGATTCAATCTTTATTCAAAATTCAGGATATCAAATCGACTCATTTGCATATCATGTTGATGCTAAAAACTGCTGGTTTGGAAACACTGTTGATAATATGTCAGCAAGCCCCAATGTTGGTAAAACAATTAATGTGTCTAACTGGTTATACTTTGATATGATTCCTGATTTCGGATCATTGAGTGTAACCGTTTCAATCAATAATTTGTATGATAATGCAACAGGTAAAACAAGTATTTACAAAACATCAAAATTACCATCAATTGATGTAGGGGTAACTGCTAAAAATGCAACATTTGATAAAAATATTGTAACTTTAGACAACTCAGGCAAAGCAACTGTAAGTTATAATGTAATGAGTGATTATACTTTAACTGCTAAATATGAGAAAATGGAAATATCCAAATCATTTATAAGTGGAAGTTTCACTGAATTACAGGCTTTGATTGATAATGCCCCTGGTGATGAAATTACTTTGGAAAAAGATTACACTTTCACTCCTAGTGTAGATACTCATTTGACTGCAGGAGTTACTATTTCCCGTCCAATTATTATTAATGGTAATGGTTATACTGTTAACGGTGCAGGTAAATCCAGAGTATTTTACATAAATCATGCCCGTGGTGTTACATTAGAGAATATTATAATTGCTAATGGTAATACTTATTTAGCTAATGGTGCAGGTGTATTATGTTATGGTAATAACATTAATTTTATAAATTGTACTTTTATCAATAACTATGCTGACAGTGATGGAGGTGCTGCACTTCATATTACTTATGGTAATGGTACTAATATAATTGACTGTAAGTTTATTAATAATACTGAAATTGAAGATGGTGGTGGTGCTATATATCTTGATGTAAATGGTGTTGAAATTACAAATACTTTATTTGAAGGTAACCATGCAAGAATATGTGGTGGTGCTATACATCTTAATAGTGGAGGTACTAAGATAACTAATTGTACCTTTAAGAATAATTATGCTCATCAAGGTGGTGCAATACGAGATTGTGATTGGAGTGATTTAACCACTATTGTAACTGATTGTATTTTCATTGGCAACAATGCTACTGGTGATAATCAGGAGGATGGTGGTGGTGCTATAAGGGCACATAGAATGAATATTGATAACACTATATTTATTGGAAATAATGCTAAATTCGGTGCTGCTATATTCATAATTGGGGGTAATTATGTGAATGTTGATAAAGCACTTTTCATAAATAACACTGCAAGAACTAATGCAATCGTTTTTTCAGAGTATGGGTCAAATATTGAAAATTCAATTTTTGTAAACAATCATATTCCATTTGGATATTTGATTTCTTCAGTTAACGGTGAAGGTTTCAGAACAAATTATAACTGGTTTGGAAATGTTTGGAAAAATCACAATACTAATTACGTTGTCTCCAACCTTTGTGAAATGGATAACTGGTTATTCTTAAATTTAACTGAAATAGTATATGACGACAATAAATCCACATGGCAAGCAAAATTCAATTTCTTTGTATATGATAAAAATAATGATAACATTATACCATATGATTTCAACAATTTACCATTATTTGATTTGAAATTATCCTCTATAAACTTAACACTTGATAAAAATGTCGTTTCCTTAGGTCAAACAATTAATGCTACTGTAGATTATTATAAAGGAATTCTAATTGCAGAATATGAAAACGTAAAATATGAAATGCCATTCAAATTCAAAATAGATACTTGGATTGAAGTCAATTCCACAATAAATGTACCAATATCCAAGAAAGTTTCAATGCACGATTTGATTCATCCATTTGAATATGATTACATGTACTTCTTGCAAAATGCTAATAGGATTCGCTATGCAAGTAGTGATGCAAGTATTGTAAAAGTAGATAAATGGGGTAACCTTAATGGAGTAAGTTTAGGTGTTGCTAATGTTACCATTTACTTCTATGGTACTGATGTAATGGGTAATGATCAATATAATCCGTCTACTGCGGTGGTTACAGTTAATGTAACACGTATTCCAACTTCACTTAAACCGGTAATTGTACCAAACAGCACAATTGAGTTAAATCCAAATGCTCAAACTGTTCGTTATTCATTGGATCCTTATGTCTCAGGAAGCATAATAAATTACACTTCTAATGATACCAGTATTGCAACAATAGATTATGGAATGCTCAAGACATTAAAATATGGTGTGGTCAATATTACAGTTAGTTATGCCGGAAATGAAAAATACGCTCCATGTTCCACTTCATTTATTTTAACTGTAACTAAAAAACAATCTTCAATTAGTGTATCTAATACTAATTTAACATTAGATGCTGGTCAAAGTCCATATTATGTGGGAGTTTCCGTAAATCCTAGTGGTGTTGATTTAAAAGTTAATTCAAGCAATCCGGATGTTGCTACTGTATCTTTAAATAATGGTCAGTATGTAATCACACCAATTAGTGGAGGTTTAACCAATATTACATTTACTTTTGAAGGCAATGAAAAATATGAACCTTCATCAAATCAAATTTTAGTTAAAGTTATTGATTATGAAACATATATTGATGTTAATTCCACAATTGAAATAAATGTGGGTGATATCGATTCATTACCTAATATTTTCACTTTAAGAGATTCTGACGGAAATCAATTGGTTCTGTCTCCTGTGGCATATAATTTTAAAACTAATGATTCCAATATTTTAAATATTTCCGAATACTAGTCTTTCACTGCATTAAATGCAGGAAAAGCTCTTTTAACTATTGAATTTTTAGGATATGATAAATATAAGGCTTCAAAGGCTTCTGTAACAGTTATTGTATCATCTGTAAAAACTGAAATTAAAGTAGAACCTGAAATTACGATATATGTTGGAGATAATGTTAAACTTAATGAGACTTCAAATATCAATGTTTTAAGCCGTATCTTTAGTTATGCAAGCGATAATAACAATATTGTTTTTGCGAATAAATTTGGATATGTACAGGGTATTTCAGAGGGCAGTGCAAAAGTAACCATCAAATTTGAGGGTAATGACAGATATCAACCTGCAACTGCTGAAGTAATGGTTAATGTTGTTAAAGTTCCTACAACTGTTGAAGTTGGAAAGGTATTTACTTTATTAATCAACGAAACTGAATCACTTAATGCTACTTTAAATCCCCCTGCTGCAGGTAGCTTGCTCAGTTATACAAGCAGTAATGCCAATGTTGTAAAAGTGGATCAGAATGGTAAAATTACTGCTGTTGGTGAAGGTACTGCATATATTACCGTTAAGTTCTCAGGTAACAATAAGTATGCTGCTTCAAATGCTACTGTTGAAGTGAATGTTGCAAGTGGCATTGTATCTTCAGAAATTAAAGTAAATGATACAATTGATTTGAAAGCTGGTGATAAGGTGAATATAGGTGCTGTATTAGTACCTTCCAATGCAGGAATATTGAATTATTCAAGCAATGACACTGATGTTATCACTGTTGATGAAAATGGTGTAATTACTGCAATTGCAGAAGGTCAAGCTATTATTACTATTCAATTAACACCTAAAAATAACTTTGAACCTGCAAGTGCTTCTGTTATTGTTAATGTTTCTCCGGTAGTAACATCTATTGATGTGACCAGCCCTATTGAAATAAATCTAACTGAAACCAAACCTATTGATTATATTTTCTCCCACCCTGATGCTGGAGATTTAGTATTTACAGTAGGTGATGAAAGTATAATTGACCTTGAAAATGGTATTATCACTGCTAAAAAAGTTGGAACCACAACAATTACAATCACTTTCAAAGGAAACAAACAATACACAGCTTCAAGTGCTACAATCAATGTAGCTGTTGTTGATGTTCCTGTAGCTATCGATGCTGCTGATTCCATTACTATAAATGTGACTGATATCCAATCAATTGATGCTAAATTAAATCCTAAAGTTGGTGATTTGGTTTATACTAGTTCTGATGAAAGTATCGTTACTGTAAATCAGAACGGTGTTATTAAAGGTATTAAAACTGGTGAAGCTGACATTACAATTAGCTTTGCAGGAAACGGTAAATATCGTGGAAACTCAACCATTATTCATGTAACTGTTGTTGATGTTCCTGTGGATATTGTCATCGGTGATGATTCAATCAGATTAAACGTAACTGAATATAATAGAATTATTGCTAATTTAAATCCTAAAGTTGGTGATTTGGTTTATACTAGTTCTGATGAAAGTATCGTTACTGTAGATCATAATGGGGTTATTAAAGGTATTAAAGCTGGTGAAGCTGACATTACAATTAGCTTTGCGGGCAACGGTAAATATCGTGCAAACTCCGTTAAAGTTCATGTAACTGTGGATGTTGTAAAAACAGAAATCAAAGTGGAAAATACTGACATTTCATTATTCATTGATGATAATGTAAATCTTAATGCTACTTTAAGTCCGTCTGATGCAGGTGAGTTAAACTACACAAGTAGCGATCCGACAATTGTAAGTATTGATGAAAACGGTCAAATGACCGCTTTAAAAGAAGGTAATGTAATTATTACTGTAAGTTACACTGGTGAAGGCAAATTCGTATCTTCATCCAAATCAGTAAACGTTAAGGTCACCAAAATTGCTACTCAGATAAATATTGACGATATGAATATGGAATTGGGAATATCTGTTGTTGTCAAACCAATAGTTTCCCCTATAGACATATTGATTAAAAACCTTACTTATATAAGTAGCGATGAAAATATTATTGAAATTCATCAAAATGGATATGTATATGCTGCTGCAGCAGGTAAAGCAATAATAACAATCAGATATGCTGGAAATGATAAATACGCTCCATGCGAAAGGAATATGACAATTACTGTTTCACCAAGACACACTTTCATTGAAGTTAAAAACGATATTGAAATTGGATATAGTGACAGTATGGATTTAGGTGCAGTAGTTAAAGCTTCATTTGATACACCAGTGGATGGTAAATTAACATATTCAAGCAGCAATCCTGAAATAGTAAGTGTAGATAAAAACGGTAAAATCACTGCCAATAAACGAGGTAATGCTGTAATAACCATTAATTATGAAGGTTACACCAATCAAGCTGGCTATTTGATATACTATCCATCCAATGCTACAGTCAACGTAGTCGTTGAAGCTATGACTACAGAAATTACCTTGAATTCAAACAAAATAACTTTATATGTGGATGATGAAACTTCTGTCAATGCCAAATTAAACCGTCCTAGTGAAGGTAAATTAGATTACTCAAGCAGCAATCCTAATATTGCTAAAGTTGATTCAAACGGTAAGATTACTGCCGTTGGAAAAGGAAATGCAATAATTACTGTTGCTTATGCAGGAAACAACGATTACCGCTCTTCCTCTGCAAAACTGGAAGTTGTTGTTAAAAAAGTCAGTACAACTATTAAAGTCAATCAATCTGTTCACATGTATGTTGATGGCAATGTTAATTTGAATGCAAGTGTCTTGAAGACAGATGGAAGATTAACCTATTCAAGCAGTAACCCATCAGTTGTCACTGTTGATGCAAGAGGTAATTTGAATGCAGTTAGAACAGGTTCTTCTCAAATTACTATTAAATTAGAAGGAGACAGCAAGTATGCTGAGTCACTAAGAATAGTTATAGTTTATGTATATCTTGTTCCAACTTCTATTAAAGTGGATCCTATTGTGATGTATGTGGGTGATGAGTTTACTATCAAAAATGGATTAACTCCTACAGGCATAGGCAAATTAACTTATGACGGTTATAATTGGGATATAATTGATGTGGACAGTAAAGGTCTTGTTACAGCATACATTGAAGGAACTACTGAAATCATTATTTCATATGCAGGTAACTATAAGTATGCTCCTTCTAACTGTACAGTTCCTGTAACAGTCAAAAAGTTCAGCATTCCATCAGAAGAATGCAAATTTGATATTTTAGTTCGTGACGAGATAGGCACTGCGACATTTAGTGTTAAATTACCTGATTATGCTGAAGGAACCTTTTATATAATTATTGATGGTAATGAAAGTAATATATACAGTGAGGAAATTGTTAACGGTGTAGCTAAACTTACTGTTGAAGATTTAAAACCTGGTCAACACAATGTATCAATGGCATACTCTGGAAATCTAATCTATTCAAGTGTTTCTGAATTTGATAAGTTCTACCTATCAAAAATTAAGATAGATAAAAACAGGGATATTCCTATCCTATACACTGCTACAGGCAAATATATTGTTCACTTAACCAAGGATACTCAAGCTATGTCTGGTAAAGTCGTAACATTCTATCTCAACGGTAAAAAGCTTACTGCAAAAACCAATAAAAACGGTTATGCATACATTAATGTTAAATTGCCGGTTAGAGCAAAACCATATGTTGTCACTGCTCAATTCGGTAACGTTAAAGTTGCAAATAAAATATCCATCAAAAGTATTGTGGTTGCTAAAAACGTTATTGTTAAAAAGTCAGCAAGCATATCCAAAATCCAGGTTTCATTGAAGAAGGTAAACGGAAAATTCTTATATGCCAAAAAGGTTACCTTGAAATTTGCCGGTAAGACATTCATTTCAAAAACCAACAAAAAAGGAATTGCAGTATTCTATCTTAAAAAGGCTGTATTCTCCAAACTTAAAGTTGGTAAGGTTTATAACTATAAGGTTTCCTTCTTAAAAGATTCTGTGGCAAGAAAAATTTTCATTAGAAGATAGGATTTATTTTTTCCTATTTTTTCTTTTTTTTTATTCATTTTTTTAGTAACTTTTATATGATATTTTTTTATTAATTATTATAAGGTGTAATTATGAAAATTTTAGCTTTACAGGGAAGTCCCAGAAAGAAAGGAAATACTAATCGTGTTTTGGATGAAATGATTAAAGGGGCTGAAGATAACGGCCATGAAATTAAGAAATATTTTTTGAATTCTTTGGATATCAGTCCCTGCAATGGCTGTGAGAGATGCGCCAAAGGAAAAGACTGCCAATTTGAAGATGATGGGGCTGAAATTATTAATCAGCTGGCAGATGGTGCAAGTGTGATTTTAGCTTCTCCAATTTACTTTGGTCAGATGACAGCACAGGCAAAAACAATTGTGGATAGGTTCTATTCCATTTTCAATAATCCTGATAAGAAGTTTGATGGAAAGGCAGCAATGATATTCACTCATGCTTTTCCGGATAAGGACATTTACCAGCCATATATCAAACTCACTGAAGCTCAACCATTTTTAAACAATACTGAACTGGAATACATTGAAACATTGGAAGTTGCTGGTGTAAAAGAGATTGGCGATGCAGACAATGCAGAGGATGACCTTAAAAAAGCTTATGATATTGGTCAAAAATTTTAATTAAATTAAAAACAAAGTTGTATATATGAATAAGTCAGTTTTTGTGCCTGGACATGTTACAGGTTTTTTCAATATTGAAAATCATGAGGTGAGCCTTAAAAACGGATCTTGCGGTGTAGGGTTTTTGCTCTCTAAGGGTGTTAGAACCACTATTTCGCCTTCCGAAAAACTGGAAATTGATGTCAATCAGGGTGATGAAACAGTCATTGATGAAGTTTTAAACATTATGGAACTTGATGACACATTCAAAATCACACAGGACATTCAGCTTCCGATAGGGGCAGGATTTGGAACCTCGGCAGCTTCAGCATTAAGTTTAACATTAGCGGTCAATGAATTTTTGGATTTAGGGTATTCGCAGGAATTATGCGGTCAGATTGCACATATGTCTGAAATAAATCTGGGTGCGGGATTGGGTGATGTAATCGCCCAAACAGGCAAAGGCATAGTTTTGAGAACTAAATCCGGTGCTCCAGGCATCGGCGAGATAAAATCATTTAGAAAAGATGTTTTTGTTGGATATAAAACATTTGGCCCTATAAAAACGGCAGATATTATTTCAAACCCTCACCACAAGCAGGTCCTTTCACGGGCCGGTTTGAAATATCTGGAACTATTTGAAAAAGAACCCACCATGGATAACTTTTTATCCTATTCTGCCAAGTTTTCAAGTGAGACAAATTTGATGACTGATGATGTGAAAAATTTAATTGAGTATTTTAATTCTTCGTGTGATATTTTGGGAAGTTCAATGGCAATGCTTGGAAATACTGTATTTGCTTTTGCATATGATGAAGATGCATTCAAAAATTTAGACATTGATGACTTACATGTATGTCAACTTGATAACAATGGTATAGTTTATGATTAAATTAAGTTATGATATTAAAAAATACCGTCAGGATTTAACGGAACTGATTAATGATGGGGATGTAGTTATAGAATTGGGATGTCATCTTGGTGGCACGACAAAAATCATTTCTCACAGTTGCAGAGTCATTGCAGTAGATAATTCACCCGAAGCAATTGATGTGATGGGCAGTCTTGATGGTGTGGAGTTCATTTCAGGGGATGTGAGACGCCATGAAGTTTTGGGCGAGGTTTTTTCGAAAGTTCAAAAGTGTGATGTGCTTGCAATTGACCTTGGAGGTGGATATCATCCTGATACGGTTTTTAAAGTGTTTTACATTTGGTCATCAACATTCAAACCGGCACATACTGTAATTAGAAATCGTGGAATTTTGGAATTTGTCAATTCATCAACTGTCAGCGGTGAGGATTACAGTTCAGATGAAGGTTTTCTGGATTCATATAATGACTCAGGAATCCCTCCGCTTATTAAGGAATTTGACTTATGGACACCTTCGCTTAGGAAGTAACTTAATGTTTTTTTTTAATTATTTGTGTGATTTAATGAATAAATTAAATTAACTATTTTTCTTTTAATTTTCAATCTGTACCATTATTCAATATTTAATTGTCATGCTGATTATCGATTACATTATATTTAATACTGTTTACTGTATATTTTTTATAAAATTAGTGTTTATTTTTGATTATATTTTTCATTATGAAATATTATTCTGTTTAATTTTCATTTATTAAATTTAATGTAATTTTAAACTTCATTTAATATTTTTTTCATATTGTGCAATTAATATTATATATGTTGATAAATATAATATAATTCATAAGTTTAAATGAGGCTTAATATGATGATAGGCAAAAAGATTCGTTTAGAAAGAATCATAAACAGAAATACCGGTAGAACTGTAATTGCACCGATGGATCATGGTGTGTCCAGTGGACCTATTCCTGGTATTATTAATATGGATGAAACTGTTGAAAACATCTCACAAGGTGGGGCAGATGCAATTTTAATGCACAAGGGAATTGTAAAACAAGGCCACCGTGGTTACGGAAAAGATATTGGGTTAATCGTGCATTTGTCAGCAAGTACCTCACTTGCACCGGACCCAAATGATAAGGTAACTGTAACAAGCGTTGAAAAAGCTATTCAGCTTGGAGCGGATGCAGTATCAGTTCATGTAAACCTTGGAAGTGAAACAGAAAGTCAGATGTTGCAGGAATTAGGTGAAATAGCTGAAACCTGTGACTATTGGGGAATGCCTCTTTTGGCAATGATGTACCCAAGGGGTCAGAAGGTGGAAAACGAACACGATGTTGAATTCGTAAAGCATGCAGCTCGTGTAGGTTCAGAACTTGGAGTGGACATTGTTAAGACCAATTACACTGGAGACCCTGATTCATTCAAAGAAGTTGTTGAAGGTGCAATCGTGCCTGTTGTAATTGCTGGAGGGCCTAAAGTTGAAACTGATGAAGAATTGTTGCAAATGGTTAAGGACTCTCTTGAAGTCGGTGGTGCCGGTGTAGCTTTCGGACGTAATTTGTTCCAGGCTGAAAATCCGGGCAAGATTACCCGTGCAATTTCTGAAGTGGTCCATAATGATTTGGAAGTTGATGAGGCTTTGGAATTCTTGAAATAAGGTGATTGTATGCAAGATAAATTCGCTTGGATAAGCACACCTGATGAATTGTGGGAAGATAAAAAGGAAATGATTACCACAGCATTGGAATCAGGAATTGACCATGTTCTTGATTTGGATGATATAGAACAAATCAGAAAACTGGGTAATGTAAAAATAATTGCTAATAGTGACGATGCCGACATATATCTGGTAGGCATTAACGGTGAAGGTGACGGCTTTGTAGATTTGAAAGAAAACTTTGCTGATTCACAGGATATTGCAACTGCAAAAAAAGCAAAAAGCGAAGGAAAAACTGTATGCGCATATATTAAAATCACAGATAAGGCTCATGAACAATTGGCAGTTAAATTAGGGCCTATTGTAGATTATATTATTCTCGTTGGAACTGACTGGACTATCATTCCTCTTGAAAATATCATTGCGGACCTTCAAAAGGAGGATGTAAAAATCATTGCTGCAGTACAGGATCTTGATGGTGCGCGTGTAGCACTTGAAACATTGGAACATGGAACTGATGGAGTAATATTTGAAGCAAATGACTTCAATAAAACCAAAAAAATAGCTCAGGAAGTTGTTGAAGCTTCACAGGCAAAATATGAACTGAAGGTAGCTACAGTAACCAATGTCAAGCCTTTGGGATCTGGAGACAGGGTATGTGTTGATACAACAGACATGATGAAGCCTGGTGAGGGAATGCTTATAGGGTCATATTCAAAATCAATGTTTCTCGTTCATTCCGAATCTTTGGAAAGCGAATATGTTGCTTCACGTCCATTCAGAGTTAACGCAGGTCCTGTTCAGGCATATGTGATGGTGCCTGGAAACAAGACCAGATATCTTGCAGAACTTGTTGCCGGAGATGAGGTACTGATTGTAAATACTGAAGGTGAGACAAGAACCGCATATGTGGGCAGAAGTAAAATCGAGAGAAGACCACTGATATTGATTGAAGCTGAATATGAAGATCAGACAATACGCACTTTACTTCAAAACGCTGAAACTATCAGAATTGTTGATGAAAATAACGAAGCACTGTCCGTAGCTGACATCAAACCTGGTGATAAAGTAAAAGTCTACATTGAAAGCAAGGCACGTCACTTCGGTATAGCTATTGATGAAACAATAATTGAGCAGTGAGTGTGATTTGATGCCTGAAATTAGAGCTTTTCTTGCAATTGATTTGGATGAAGACTTAAAACCTAAAATCAATAAGATAATTAAGAACTTCAAGGAAATTGATGCAAATATTAAATATGTTGATTTGGCTAATCTTCATTTGACATTGAAGTTTTTTGGAGATATTGATGTTGACGGAATTGATTTGCTCAGCCGGAAAATATCAGATGTAGTCTCCGGATTTGATTCATTCAATATTAAGATTATGGGATGCGGTGCATTTCCAAACAAAAACCACATTAAGGTAATTTGGGTTGGTCTTGAAGGGGATAAAGTCCTAAAGGATTTGCATGATAAACTCGATGTTGAATTTAAGAAACTCGGTTTTGAGGCAGATAAAAAATTCTCATCACACCTGACCATCGGACGCATGAAATCCGCCAAAAACAAGAATGAAGTTAAGTCTCAAATAGAGTCTCTTGAGAATTTTGAAATTGGTGAGATGACTGTGGATAGAATAATACTTAAAAAATCTACATTGAAACCATCCGGACCAATATATGAGGATATAAAAGTATTTGAATTGTGATTATATGGATTATGAAGCTATTTTAAAAGATATCAAACCAACAGTTGATGAAAAACAGCATATTGATGATGTTTCCTTCAGGATAATGAATTTCCTTCAGAAGATGTGTGATGCACAGGGCATTGATGCGCATGTGAACCTTGTCGGTTCTGTTGCTAAAAACACGGCACTTAAAGGAAAATCTGATATTGATATCTTCATAGCTTTTCCACTCGACACAGATAAGAAATACTTAAAGGAAACAGGCCTTAAGTTGGCACATTCATGCTGCAGTGAATTCGATGTTGAAGCAGAGCATCACTTTGCTTCACACCCATATGTTACAACCCACATTGAAGGATGTGAAGTGGATATTGTTCCATGCTATGCAATTGAAGACGGAAGTCAACTCAAATCCGCAGTTGACAGAACAATCCTTCACACCAGATATGTAAAAGATAAACTATCAGACGGACAGGATGAAGAAGTCCTTCTTTTGAAACGATTTATGGCAATGACAGGGACATATGGATCCGAGTTTAAGGTAGGAGGATTTGCAGGATATCTGTGTGAGCTGCTTATTATCAAATACGGCAACTTTGAAAATACTCTTGATGCGGCAATCAACTGGAAATTCGGTGAAATTATAGACTTGGAGGATTATGGCACTGCAAATTTATTTAACGACCCTCTAGTTGTAATTGATCCCACTGATAAGAACAGAAATGTTGGTGCTGCTCTACGATTGGACAAGATGGCTGAGTTTATCCAGTCCGCACGTAACTATATAAATTCAGACAATAAACAGGACTATTTTTATCCTCTACAACTCAATTTAAATAAAGAAAATATTCTAAAAGAATTCAAATTGAGAAACAGTGATTTGATAGCATTCAGATTCAGTATTCCTGAAATGCCATTGGATACTCTTCATCCGCAGCTTAGAAAGACATGCGAAGCTCTTGAAAGGAAATTGAACAGTGAGGAGTTCAATGTATTCAAGGCCGATTACTGGAGCGATGAGGTAGATGACTGCGTGATACTGCTTGAAATGTCGTCATCAAAATTGAATAACATTAAGGTAAACATTGGGCCTAAGGTATTCATAAATCAGGCATGCGAAAACTTTGTCAAAAAGTATGGCCGTGAAAACTGCTATATAAAGGATGACTTTTTAGTTCACACGGAAAAAAGAGAATTCAACAATGCAGTTGATTTGATTTCATATATTTTTACACAGGAACATATCGGCCTTATCAAAGTTGGAAAAAACCTTAAGAAAAACCTGATTAACACTCATGAGTTCATTGGTATTGATGAGATTGATCTGAAATTTTTAGATGATTTTTTAAATCCCGGCAAGTATATTGTAAGATAATAGTTAACAAGATGTTAACTACTATAATTTTTCTATTTCTGAAATGCTTAATCCTGTGATTTCTGATATTTCTAAATCGGTCATTATATTTTTTAAATTTTTTGCCACTTCTTTTATTCCTTCTTTAATTCCTTCTTTTTTACCCTCTTCTATTCCTTCTTTTCTACCTTCTTTTCGTGCTTCATCCTTTTCAAGTTGAGCCCATTTTTTTTCGTATGTTCAAAAACTTCTCTAAACAATGCTTCGGTTTCAGGTGTCATATCAATCTCCTTTTTAAATTCTTTTTGTTCATTTTCGGGGACAAATTTTTCAATTTCTAATTGAATTAACTGTTTCTGTAATTTTATCATATCTAACATTTGCAATAATATTATAGTCATAAAATCGAGTCAGATCATCGACTTTAGGACTTTTTAGTTGAAATTCAATATTATATAATTTTCCATCATTTGTTTTACATAAAAAATCTAAATATACTGTTCTCCCGCTAATTGTCGTAATTTCTGTTTTCAAGACTTCTTCTATTTCTTCCGATATATTCTAAAAATTCACTCAGATAAACTGTGATGATTATTTTTAATATGGAGTCATAAATTTGGTGATGTTTTTTGTTCATTTTATAACTTCCTAGTGGTTATTTACTTATTATTTAATTTAAAGATTATAAATAATTTTTGTTGATTTTAAGCTAAATTTTACTCTTTAAACTAAATTTTACAAATATAAATCAATTTTCAGCAACAATCACAATATTAATATACCTTCAAAACCAAAGATAATTTAGTCAAACCTAAAAGTGATACTATGGCACAGAAAACTTTTCTATATGAATATCAGCACAATGACTTGGAAGGTCTGAAAGGTATTGAAAAGGAAGCTTTCAGAAAAGCGGATGAACTCAACGATAATTTGCTTGATTTGAAGATAATGATTGATCAGGTCAATGAGGAATGGGATGAATACATTGAATTTCTGGAAGATAAGAGAATATCAAAATACTGTGAATTCAAATGCCTGGAAACTATTGAATTTGATGGGGAACTGCTTTATGCAATAGTAAACACCCTTAAAAAATCATTGAATGATACCAACAAATCAATTGGTTATAATTCAAAAAAAATCAAAATTAATCGCGTAATTGAAGGATAATATTTATAGAAAGTTTTATAATATTCAATTTTTATAATAATAATTATGTCTGAGATTAAAAAACTCACAGCAGATGTTGATGTCGTTGAATTCTATGAGAAATACGTCGACTTTGATGAAGTGTCAAAACTGTGCATTGAAGAGCAGGAGATGCTTGGATACAACTGGAACTATCCTCCATTTGAATTTGATGTTGCAGACGTCTGGAATTCATATGACAAGCTCAAGATAATCGCTTTTAAAATTGATTTTTCTGAAGAGGAACTGGCACACACTTTTGAAGAAAAGGAACTTGAATTCATTTTGAAAAGATTCGAGAGAATGAAAGTGAAGCTGATGAATGAAATTTACATGCTTGAAGATGAAAATTCTTTGGGTCTCTTTCTTGGCAAATGTAACCTGTGCATGAGATGCACAAGGGAATTCAACATGCCATGCAAGATGCCCTTCAAGATGAGATACTCATTGGAATCTCTTGGTGGGAAAGTCGATGAATGCATCAATGACATTTTTGGATATGAAATAAAATATGCTCATGATGGGAAACTGCCGGAATATATAATTTTCGTCGGCGGATTATTATATGATAAAAATAGGTGATAGAATGAAAGTAAGTATAATTGGAGGAACAGGTCCACAAGGACTTGGAATTGCAGAAAGATTGGCCATTGCAGGCATGGATGTAATTGTAGGTTCAAGAAAAGAAGAAAAAGCATTAGATGTTGTTGCAAAAGCAAAAGAAGATTTATCCGATTATGATTTGTCAAACATGGTAGGCATGGCAAATGAAGACGCTGCAAAAGAAGGCGACGTACTTATAATTACCGTCCCTCTGGCTGCACAAAAACCAACCCTTGAAGGAATCAAGGAGTTCTGTGCTGACAAGATTGTTATGGATGCAACCGTACCTCTTGAAACTGCAATCGGCGGAAAACCTTTCAGATTCATTGATTTGATGGAAGGATCAGCCGCTGAAAGAACTGCTAAAATCTTGGAAGGAACAGGTGCAAAGGTAATCTGTGCATTCTGTAACATTTCAAATTCTCATTTGGCTAACATTCCTGAAGAAATCGACTGTGACTGTCTTATAGCCGGTGATGACGCTGATGCTAAGGCAACTGCAGCGGAAATCATTGATAAAATCCCTGGAATCAAAACAATCGACTGCGGTATTTTGGAAAAAGCACGTATCATAGAAAAAATCACTCCGCTTCTCATTGGACTTAACATTAAATATAAATCCCATTACGGCGGACTTAGAATAACCGGAATTCCTGCACTCGATAAGGAATAGATTAACATGGATTCATTCGAGGCTCTTGTTGGAAAAAACATCCATGATGTAGTCTTGGATGAATCGGAAACTTTTTTTGTTGCTCCTGTGGAGTATTTCTATAAAAACTGTGGCAAGAGATATCCCGCATCGAAATTTAAATTATCTGATTTGGACTATTTTAATTTTATTGGCTTTTCAGAGCTTTTTAAGTATGAATCTGTTTTAATAATATGGCATGATTCAACTGGTATTATAACTGATCTTGAGTTTTATTATTTAAGTAACGACTTTGACGTGCTTTTTAAGGATTACTGGTATATTAAGAAAGCCATTGATAATGGTGAGGCTCACAAGTTGCGTGAAGGTGATACAACTTATCTCGGAGCTTCAAGATTGCCTGAAAAAGTTGCCCAGCCAAACAGTGACAGGCTGGCCGATAGACGTGAACTTGTTTTGAAGAAAAAGTATCTTCAAAAAATCCTTGATGAAATGGGATTTAAATGCAGATAAACTTTATTTTTTAACTTTTTTTGTAATTTTATTCAATTTTTTCTTAATAATATAAATATTATATTATACATAAATAATAACATTCTCGATTAATATTTAGTGTAAAAGGAGAGAATTGTTTTGACGTTTAAAAAGGAGATAATTACTATTTTATTAATTATCTGCGTGCTTTTTACAATTTCGGCAATAAGTGCAGCTGACAGTGGTGATGAAGCTGTAAGCGTTGCCAATGATACTGTGGAAGTAACAGGGGTTAATGTAAATAGTGAAAATATTTTACAAAAAAGTAATAATGATGTTGAAATTTTGGGGGACACGGACGATGGAAGCTTTGCTGCTTTGCAGACTAAGGTAAGTGGTGCTTCTGGAAAAGTCCTATTGGAAAATGATTATGAATATATGAGTACTGATACAATTACGGCAGGTATTGATATAACTGTGAATAATTTGGTTATAGATGGTCAAGGCCATAAGATAGATGCGAAAGGCCATACAAGATTTTTTAATGTTAATTCTAATAGTGTAACCATTAAAAATATTACTTTTGTCAATGGTTATTCTTCTGATGGACCTGGAGCGATATTTGCTGATAATCAAAATGATATTTGTAATAATGTTAAAATTCAAAATTGTACATTTATAAATAACCATGGTCTTGATGGAGCTATATATTACTACTATGCTTGGGGTAATTCTATCACTGACTCAACTTTTATAAACAATACTGGGTCTAATACTGGTGCGGTTCGTTGGATTTATTATGGTGGAACTATAGATAAATGTATTTTTATAAATAACACTGGTTCTAATGCAGGTTCCATATATTGGTCAATATATTATTCAAATGGAGTAATTTCAAATTCAATTTTCATTAACAATTCTGGAACTTATGATGTTTTATATAATAACCAATATGCTAGTAGCTATGGTAATACTCTTACTGCAGAAAATAGCTGGTGGGGTCTGACCAAGGACAATTATAAAACTGCAACTCCAAAGGTAAATTCTGCTTTGAAAATAAATAAACAATATGTTTTAGATTTGAATTTGGACGGCAATGGAAATGCTTTTGTATCATTAAATAATTTATTGGAAAATGGGGTTTTAAGTGAAGATACAAACTATGCTTTACCTACAATTGATTTGGATGTTAAAGGAGAGGATATTGAAGTTCCTTCTAAAGTAAAAATTGATGGTACCGGGAAAAATACAATCGTTTACACTCCAGCTGATTCATATTTATTGACCGTCGGTATCAGTGGTGCTGAAATAACCCGAGGAGTTGATCCTACTTTCATTTCACTGCAGAATAAAATTAATAATGATATAAGCGGAGAATTATCATTAAAACAGGATTACAATTATGATTCTGATAAGGACAGCAGTTTAACCAGCGGCATTGAAATCACTAAAAGTTTAACAATTGATGGTAACGGACATTTCATTGATGCAAAAGGATTATCTAACATTTTTTACTTTAATGATGAAACAGGCTCTCAGGATTTAATCTTAAAAAATATTATTTTCAGAAATGCAGTCGGTACAGATGGTGCTGTTGTATACTTTAAGGGAAATAAGATTGAAGTAATTAACTGTACTTTCACTAATAATGATGCAAGTGGTCAGGGTGATGTATTATATATCAATGCAAACAGTAATGAAAATAAAATAACAGAGTCAAGTTTTATAAACAATGTCGGTTCTAATTCTGTAATTTATATGAGTCCTACCACAATAGCTAATATAGATAATTCAATATTTATCAGTAATGATGCTACTTACAATGTTGTTGGATCAAGTGATGTTGTAGCTGATTATAACTGGTGGGGTAATACAGCTCAAAATTATGATACTTCAATCACTAAAACAGACGGCATAACTGTTAATAAATGGTTATTCCTGAATATAGAGGCGGACCCAGCTACTGAAGGTACTGCAACAGTATCTTTAAATAATCTTTTTGACGGTAACGGTAAAGGCAATTATGACAGCTATGCACTACAGGCCATAACACTTAATCTTGGTGGTACACATGCACAGTGCAATCCGACTGCTGTAACTCTCAACGACAACGGTCAAGCTGCTTTCGGGTTTGCAATGTTTAAAACTACTGCAACATTAACTGTCAGTTATGAGGATATAACTGTCAATAAAGAACTGGAATATGTTATTGTCTGTAACGGTAGTTTTAAGGAATTGTATGATCTTATTTGGTTTACTCCACAGGAAGGAGTTCTAAACCTTGAACATGATTTCAAATTTATTGACGGTGTAGATACAATAAAAAATGGAATATTTTCAAATAAAGACATTACCATCAACGGAAATGGTTATACAATTGATGGTGATAAAAAAGCGTGCATATTCTGGTTTAATGAAAATCATGTAACTTTAAATAATATTACATTCAAGAATGGGGTTTCTGATTATGGTGCTGCAATTTATCACTCTGCCCAATCTTTAAATGTGAATTACTGTACATTCATAAACAATCAGGCTAGTGATTACGGTGGAGCGGTTTATAATTATGGCGGTACAAATTCCTTTATTAACTGTACATTTATCAATAACTACGGTAACAGAGGAGGTGCAGTTTATGATAATGGTCCTGTCAACACTTTCATCAATTCCACTTTCGCAAATAATCGCGCTTCAACAGGTGGTGCAATATATAGCTATGCAAGTGGCAACACTGACTTTGCAAACTGTACATTTGAAAACAACAGTGCAACTAATGCCGGGGCTTTATATATTTATCATTCATATGTTGATTCAGATAATTGTACATTTAAAAACAACACTGCAAATCAGGGAGCAGTATCATATACAACAGGATACAGAAATGTGATTACAAACTCCAAATTTATTAAAAATATTGCAAAAGCAGGTGCTGTTATTTATGATGCAAATACTAATGTTGCGTCAGCAGATAAATGTATTTTCATTAACAATACTGCAACAACAGCTTTAATTTATGTAACTGGAGGTTACACTCTTGAAAATTCCATTTTATTGAACAATTCCGGAGAATATGTTATCAATTCAGCTATTCCACAACAGTTCTTTGCCAATTATAACTGGTTTGGAAACAATATGACCAACTATGACCAAAAACCTAATGTTCCTGCTAATCTGGCAATGGGTCCATGGTATGTTTTAGATGCCAATGCAACAAACGAATATGCAACAATTTCTTTAAACAATCTATATGATGGTACAAACCTCATCAGAGGATATTCATCTTACGATCTCCCGAATATCACATTAAACACTGAATCAACTAATCTGGATGTTCCAGATACAATTACACTAAATAAAACAGGGAAAACAAATGTTGCATATACATTAAATGGTGAAAAAGGATCATTAACAGTTAAAAACACCAATGCAGTAGCAACAACAGAAATTATGGCTGGAGATTTTAATATCTTGCAGAAACTTATAGGTGAAAATGATGTAGTTGAGCTAACACGCAATTATACTTATGATTTATTATTTGACACTATCACAGAAGGAATTGTTATTGACCGTGACAATGTCATAATCAAAGGTAACGGTTACATTATTGATGCAAAAGGCCAGTCCAGAATATTCAAGATAACAGGTTCAAATGTCGTAATCGAAAACATTACATTCATCAATGCCAAAAGCGATGAGAATGGTGGTGCAATATACTTTGACGGCGAAAGCGGAACCGTAAAATCATCCATATTTACAAATAACACAGCTGCAGGCGGAAGTGCAATATACTGGATAAAAAACAATGGAAAAGTAAACGACTGTGTATTCATTGACAATCCTGGAGATAATGCAATTTATGCTCCAAGCGACTTGAATGCTGATTATAACTGGTTTGGAAATAACGCTTCCGATTACAATAAAAACATTGCAAAAGTTGAAGGATTCACATTAAACAACTGGTATTTCTTAAATATTACCTTAGGACAAGCGGCTGCAACAATCAATTTGAATAATGTCTACAATGTTTTGGATGCAACAAACAGCACAAATGAAAATTGCGCTTTAGGAAACCTGAACCTGACATTAATTGGAGAAAACCTGACTGTTCAGGACAGTGCGGTTTTATCTAAAGGAGTTGCTGATGTTCCTATTGCTCCAGTATATAAGGACCTATCATTAACCGCAAGTTTCGGATCTGCTTCATATAATAAAAGCTCTTCTATACAGGGGGACTTTGCTATTTTACAGGAATTAATCAGTGCAGCCGGTGAAAACGGTGTTGTCAATTTAGACCGTAATTATAATTATATTATAGGTGCGGATACTGGATATACTGGAATTAGGATATCCCTTAAAAATTTAACAATCAACGGTAACGGATTCACTGTCAACGCAAATGGCAAATCAAGAATATTCAATATCGAAAACGCTCATAATTTAACTATTAAAAACATTACTTTAACTAATGGTTATAGTAATGAACATGGTGGTGCAATTTATTGGAAAGGCGCAAAATATGCTACAATTAGAGATACCATAATTAAAAACAGTCATTCTAATTCACAAGGTGGTGCAATATACCTTAATAGTGGTATTAACAAGAGATTCATTAATGTGACTTTCATGAATAACACCGCTCTTACCGGTGGGGCACTGGCTTTTATGGACCAGCAATCTGGTGACAGCAATTTAATTTATGACTCAACATTTGTAAATAATTCTGCTTCTTCCAATCTTGGTGGAGGTGCAATTTATAGTTATTCTGGAAAAATAAATATCACAAATTCAGATTTCATAAATAATTCTGCATACAGTACTACTCAATCAAATTATGGTGGAGCTCTTTATATTTCAACCACTGCTGATGATGTCAGTATAGTGAATTCTACTTTTAGAAACAATTTCGCAAAAGGTAAATCTACAGCTCACGGTGGAGCAATATATTGGGCGGCTACAGGTAAAACACTTTCCATAGCTAATTCCACATTCATTGGAAATGATGCAAAAGGTGGTACAAGCTATGGTCGTGGTGGTGTATTGTATACTACTGCAGGTACTCACAATATTGTAAACTCAACATTTTTGAACAACCATGCTAAATCTTCAGGTGGAGCAGCTTTTTGTGCAAATAGTGCATCTCAAACCAATTTCAGAGATTCAATATTCCTTGGAAATTACTATTCCTCATCTCAAGCATTTCCAAGTGTTGTAGGTAGGACTTCCGGTAAGTATAATTTCGACAACTGCTGGTTTGGAAACACTCCTTCAGATACCGGAAATCGTGGAGTTACTCCAGGTACCTATATAATTGTAAACAACAAATTGACATTGAATTATGAAACAGACCCATATATGGTGGTTGGTGAAGACAGAAATGTCAAATTTGTTTTCACATATGTTGAAAATGGTGTAAATAAGGTTTATGATTCATCCAATCTTCCTAAGGTAAATCTTACACTTACACCTTCCAACGGAAAAGTTAACAAGAACAATGCATTAATGGAGGAAAATATTTTATTCAATGCAGACCAAAGGGAAAATGTTAAAATAACTGCTTCATATAATGTTGCTTCATTAACAGTTCCTTTTGAAGTAAAATATTCAGTTAAAATTATAGCTGCAGATGAAATTACCATTCATGTTGGTGATGTTGATGTTGAGGTTCCTGCAGAGTTAAGTGAAAGTGCAGCTACTGGTGTTATAAATTATCGTGGAGGAGATGAATTTATAGATGTTTTGGCTAATGGATATGTAACTGGTCTTAAATACGGAACATCTGTTTTAACAATTTTTTATACTGGTGATGATAATTACGCTCCGGTTAGTGTTAACGTTATTGTAAATGTAGTTAAAAATTCTGCTTCAATCACTGTAACTGATGAGAACCCTATACATATTAAAGTAAATGATGAGAATATCCAGCTTAATTATACTAAAGTAAGTGATGCAACCATTAACTTCGTTAGTAATGACACAAGCGTTTTAGAAATTGACCCTGCAACCGGTGTAATGACAGGTAAAAAAGGTGGAGTAGCAAATATTACAATTTCACTTCCTGAAACAGATAAGTATGAAGCGAAAAGTGTTAACATAATCGTCACAGTCGACAAAATTGATGCAGATATTAGTGCTGAGCCGTTTGAAGTGAGTGTTCGTGAGGAAAAGTTAATTGATGTTAATGTTCCTGGTGATTTTGATGGAACTGTTTCTTTTGTTAGTGCTGTTCCTGATAATCTTACTGTTGATACTGATGGTAAGGTTACTGGTAAAAAAGGTGGTGAAGTTGTTGTTACTATGAGTTGGGCTGAAAGTGATAAGTATCTTGCGGGTAGTGCTGATGTTAGTGTGAAGGTTAATAAGCTTGTTCCTACTATTTCTGTCGGTGATATTGGTTCTATTGATGCTGATGAGTCTGTGAGTGTTGTTGCAAGTGTTGATAGTGGTGCTGAGTTGACTTATGTGACTAATGATTCCAGTGTTGCAAGTGTTTCAGGTAATGTGGTGACTGGTGTTATCGGAGGTAAGGTCAATATTACAGTTCGTGCTGCTGAAACTGATGAATATCTTGCAGGCAGCAAAAATATCACAATCACAGTTAACAAGATATCACCAAACATTCATGCCGACAGCATCGAGGTCGATGTCAACGCAAACATTCAAACCTGATGACTATAACGGCATCATAACTTATGAAAGTAAAACTCCATTAATTGCAGGTGTTGATGAAAATTCAGGTAACGTAACAGGAATTTCTGGCGGAACTGGAACTATAACCATTAATTGGGAAGAAACTGCAAAATACAATGCAGGCAGTTATGATGTAACTGTAAAAGTCAATAAAATAACTGCAGATATTAGTGCTGAGCCGTTTGAAGTGAGTGTTGGTGAGGAAAAGTTAATTGATGTTAATGTTCCTGGTGATTTTGATGGAACTGTTTCTTTTGTTAGTGCTGTTCCTGATAATCTTACTGTTGATACTGATGGTAAGGTTACTGGTAAAAAAGGTGGTGAAGTTGTTGTTACTATGAGTTGGGCTGAAAGTGATAAGTATCTTGCGGGTAGTGCTGATGTTAGTGTGAAGGTTAATAAGCTTGTTCCTACTATTTCTGTCGGTGATATTGGTTCTATTGATGCTGATGAGTCTGTGAGTGTTGTTGCAAGTGTTGATAGTGGTGCTGAGTTGACTTATGTGACTAATGATTCCAGTGTTGCAAGTGTTTCAGGTAATGTGGTGACTGGTGTTATCGGAGGTAAGGTCAATATTACAGTTCGTGCTGCTGAAACTGATGAATATCTTGCAGGCAGCAAAAATATCACAATCACAGTTAACAAGATATCACCAAACATCAAAGTCGATCCATTCGATGTTGATGCTGACAGTACTAAGCAGATTGTTCCTGTAAAACCTGGTGATTATAGTGGTGAGATAACCTATGAGAGCAATAATACATCCATCGCATCTGTTGAAGGTGACGAGGTCACAGGTATTTTCGGAGGCAAAGTCAACATAACAGTCAGCTGGACTGAAACAGAGAAATACACCGCAGGCAGTTCAAACGTAATTGTTGTAGTCAACAAAATTTCACCTAACCTTCATGCGGACGCATTGGATGTTGAATTCAATCATACCAAATCATTAGTTGTCACTTCAGATAGTGAAGGCGGCTTGACTTATGAAATTCAGGATTCAAGCATTGCCACCGTAGATGGAACAGGTAAAGTTACCTCAAATAAAATCGGACAAACCACTGTTAAAATAAGCATAGCCGAAACTGAGAAATACACATCCGACGAGGTGGATGTTATTGTTAATGTTATCAAAACATCCCCAAATCTCCACACTGATGTGATTAGGGTGAAAGTTGGAAACACAGAAGAAATTCAATTAACATATCTCGGTAATGGGACACTATCATTTGAAAGCCTGGATAATGCTACTGTGACTGTCAGCAACAACGGCAAGGTCACAGGTATTGATAACGGTGAAACAAAAGTCAAAATAACAATTGCGGAAAGTGAAAACTACACTTCCCAAACAATTGAAGTTCCTGTAATTGTTACCAACAAGGAAATAGGTAAAATCAACATTTCCTCAAACCAGAAATATATGGTTGATGTTGATGGAAAAATCATAATTAATGCAACTACAAACAGCGACGGAACTTTAAGCTACACTATCAATGATACAAGTGTTGCAGTTTTATCCGGCAATGAACTGACAGGTCTCATTGGAGGAAAAGTTAAAGTAACAGTTACACTCCCTACAACCCACGACTATGTTGGTGAGGTTAAAAACATTACAATTACCGTAAACAAACTCACACCAACTGTCACAATCATCAATGGTGAAAATGACGAAGTCGATGTCGGTAAAAACATCACTGTCAATGCTCAAACATCAGCTGATGATATGGGCGATGCTAAACTAATATTTGAAAGCAATGATACTGATGTGGCAAAAATTGATGAAAACGGAGTTGTGACTGGTCTTAAAGGAGGTGTTGTAAACATTACCGTAACAAGTCCTGAAACTTCAAGATATTCCAAAGGAATCAAAAACATTACAGTAACAGTCAATAAACTTGAATCAAATATTACAGTTAACAATGGAGAACCTGTTTCTGTTGATGTGGACAGGACTGTAAACGTTAATGCAACCACCAACAGCAATGCGACAGTTGAATTTATAAGCGCTAATGTTGACATTGCAAAAATTGACAGTGAAGGTAATTTGACAGGTGTTACTGGATATGATGTTGTAATTACAATCAGTGTACCTGAAAACGAATGGTATCTGGCAAAAACTGTTTATGTAACTGTTAAAGTTAATAAGCTTACTCCAAATATCACTATCAACGACATCGATTCAATTAATGCTGATCAAACTGCAGTAATAGTCGCTACTACAGATAGTGACGGTGAAAAGTCATATGAAATCAATGATACCACTGTTGCAGCTTTAAATGGCAATGAATTGACAGGTATCCTAGGTGGAAAAGTCAATGTAACCGTGAATGTGGCTGAAACTGACAGGTATGTTGCAGGAAATCAAAGCATTGAAATAACTGTCAATAAGATTTCTCCAAAAATCAATGCAAGCGATATTGAGGTTGATGTTGACAGCACCAAAGCAATCGATGTCAAAAAGCCTGATGATTATGAAGGTATAATCACTTTCACAAGTTCCGTTCCGGAAAATGCAACAGTTGATGCAAACGGAAATGTGACAGGTATTTTAGGTTCAAACCAAACAGTTACAATCAGTTGGAGTGAAACAGACAAATACACTTCAGGAAGCTATTATGTAAATGTAATTGTCAACAAACTCAAACCAACATTGGAGGTTGCTAAAGATTCAGTCTCAGTAGATGTTGACAAATCCATCTCAATCGGATATGACTATATTGGCGAAGGTGCAGTAATTTTCGCTTCAAGCAATACAAGTGTTGCAACCGTTAAAGGAGGAACAGTTACCGGAATAATCGGAGGTGAAGTAACAATTACATTAACTTCAAAAGAAACTCCTAGATATCAGTCCGTAAGCAGGAATGTAACTGTAACTGTTAATAAACTCACTCCTGAATTCACAGTCAATAACGAAGAACCGATTTCCATTGATGTATATGGAAGTGTTGATTTAAATGTTACCACTAATAGTGACGGAAGCCTCAGCTTTGAAATTGTAGATGATTCAATTGCTGATTTAAATGATGTTACTGTAACAGGTAAAAAAGGTGGAAAAGTAAACGTAACTGTAAGGGTATCCGAAACCGAAAGATATCTTGCAGGCAGCAAAAATGTAACAGTCACTGTAAACAAGCTCATTCCGAATATCAAAATTTTAAATGATCCATTTTCCGTAGATGTTGATGATACTGCTGATATAATGGTTGACTTCTCAGGTGATGAACGTGGAGTCTCATACAAATCCAATAATGAATCAATTGCAGTAATTGTAAATAACAATCATGTTTCAGGAATAATTGGAGGTCAGGTGAACATTACAGTAACTGTTGGGGAAGACGAAATATATGAAAAGTACAGCAAAAACTTCACATTGACAGTAAATAAGTTAGCTCCGACAATCACTGTAAACGGTGAACCTATTTCAGTGAATGTGAAAGATGGAGTGTCAATTATTGTAAGTGTCGACAGTCCTGGAGATGTAACATTCAAGGTCAATGATTCATCAATTGCCACAGTAAACAATGACGGACTTGTAGAAGGTCTGAACAGTGGCATTGTAGAAATTACAATCAGTGTTGCTGGAACTGACAAATATCTTGCCGCAAACAAAACAATTAATGTAACTGTCAA
Source organism: uncultured Methanobrevibacter sp. (assembly GCF_946184425.1). Classification (GTDB taxonomy): domain Archaea; phylum Methanobacteriota; class Methanobacteria; order Methanobacteriales; family Methanobacteriaceae; genus Methanocatella. The sequence continues at coordinate 30,261 of NZ_CAMHFP010000002.1, forward strand.
TAAGGCTCCAACTGTCATTAATGTGGTCAGTCCGATTCAAACACAGTACAATGATACAATTTCACTGAATCCGGGTATTTCAACACAAAACGGACATGACGTAAGTGAAGGAAACATTACATACTACATTGGTGAAAATCCAATTTCAGATGCAATATCCATTGGTGATGAGTTCAGATGGACTGTAAAATCCATTGAAGAATTCAATATCACTGTAAAATACTCAGGATCTCACAACTACCTTCCATCCGAAGCAAACATTACAGTCAAATCCAAAAAGGCAACTGTTAATGTTGTAGTTGAAGTTGAAGATGCGGTTTATCCTAATGCAATAACTGTCAAAGTGACATCTGATGTCGACGGAAAATACACAGTCATCTTAAATGACACACAAAACACTAAACTGACAGTGGATGTAGTTGGAGGAGTAGGTGAAAACACAACCTTCCTTAATGCAGGTAACTACTCAGCTGAAGTTTCAGCATTTGACTATGAAAACTACACAGTAAACGCTCAAAACGATACATTTAAAATTGAAAAGGCAGACATCAACGTGACAATTGTCGTTGATGAAATTGTCTACGGCAGCAATGTGACCGGTTACATCACGACTGATGTTGCTGGAACTTACACAGTAAACATTGCAGACAAATATTCATTCGATATTGAAGTCAGCGAGCCTGACAAGGAAATTTACTTCAATGAATATGTCTATCTTGATGTGGATTCATACAATGCAACTGTAGCAACCCCTGAACAGGAAAACTACAACAGACAGAAAAATTCAACAGCATTTAAAGTAATCAAAGCCGACAATCATATTGAAGTAAGTGTCATTCCTTCAACCTATCCGTTCAACGTAACAGTTCAGGTAACCGCAACAGCAGCAGGAATGTATAAGGTCGACATTAACGGAACAGTTGTTGAAGTCCAAGCAAATACCACAGGCACAAGTATTCATTTGGCTGCAGGTTCATATTATGCAAACATTACAGGATATACAAGCAACAACTACAATGGATTGACTAAGAACACTACATTCAATGTTATCAGGGCACTTGCTGTCATTGTCATTGAAATCGATGACACCACACTACCTGGAGATGTATTTGTCAAAGTAATCTCAAACATGCCTGACACCTATAACATAACAATCAACGGAACCTACACAGTTCCTGTAACAGTTGATGAATATGGTGAAGGAAATGCAACAGTCAGTTTACCTGCAGGCATAGGATATGTGGCAACAACCACATTTGCTGATATTCAAAACTACACTGTAAAAATTACAGAAGTAAAATTTAATGTAAGCAAATCAGACAATAACATAATTGTTGTTGTTGAAAATATTGACTATCCGAACAATGCAACTGTCAGGGTGATTGCTGATGTCAACGGAACATACACAGTAGACATTAACGGAACCGTGGTGGATGTCGAAGCTAACGGTGAAGGAAAACATGTCTCATTAGATGTAGGAAGCTATAATGCAAATGTTGTGGGATATGTCAGTGATGATTACAACGCAATCATTACCAATGACACATTCACAGTATTTGGAACAAACAATGTGAAAGTGGAAGTTCCTGAAATTGTATACAACGGTGAGGCAACAATCAATGTCACTGCTGATGTCGACGGAAACTACACAGTCAAAATCAACGATGAAAACGTAACTGTTGAGGTAATCAACGGTAAAGGATCAACAACAATTGAACTTCCTGAAGGTTCATATGCAACATCAACTTCTCTCGGTGATGAGGTATACCATAATGATGTAGATGAGTCAGCATTCTATGTATTGCCTAAGGACATCAAATACGAATTGACAATACGTGATATAAACTATCCTGAAAATGATACAATCACTTTGATTGGTGAAGGAAATGTAACAATATCCGTCGAGTATTACCTGGTCAAATTTTTCAATACCACAGGATACTCATTCGATGTATATGTTAACGGAGTTCCTAGCATGATTGGTGAGCCTGTCCAAAAGCAATTCACAAATGTTAAAGATATTATAATTTCCAAAACTTCAAAAGTGAATATAACTGTTGTCTACAAGGACATAGTAAATAATATCACAGTTACAAGCAATGCCCTGACTTATGATATTACAGTCAAAAATTCTACAGTTTCAGCTGTTGCAGATGACATATCATACACCGATAATGCGATAATCAACATCAAAGCCGGTGAGGACGGAACATATGATGTTATAGTTAATGGCAAATCATATGAGGTAAATGTGACTGATGGAGTTGGAAGCCTTGATTTGGGTGTGCTTCCGGCAGGGGAATATGATGTTTCAATTGCATCTAGAGACAATGCAAGCATCAGAAATGTCACTTCATTTACAATTTCCAAAGCGGATGACATTGAACTTAACACTAGCGTATTCAATGAAGAGTTGACAATTACAAATTCAAACAATGCAACTGGTAAATTGACAATTTCAGTAAACGGAACTGATTATGAAGTAGAATTGGTAAACGGTACTGCAAAAACACCTGTTGATTTATATCCTGGTGAATATCAAGCAACAATCAATTATGCAGGTGATGAAAACTACAACCCTGTTTCCAAAAACATCACATTGACTGTTCCGAAAATTGAAGTTCCTTTCGATGAAGCTGTTGAAATTGAAGTTGTAAATGACACAACCTCTGCAGAAGTGACAGTTAAACTGCCTGGTGATGCAACTGGTGAGTTGATTGTAACTATCGATGGTGTTGAAATGCCTCCAGTTGAAGTAGTAAACGGTACTGCAACAGTCAGAACAGATGACCTGGCTATTGGAAACCATACAGTAAGTGCATCATACTCAGGTGATGGAAAATATGCTCCGATTGAAAACACAACTACATTAACTGTTCCAAAAATACCTACTCCAATCGAAGATGCTGTAAGTGTTGAAATTCCGGAAGGTACTACTTCAGCTAAAATCACTGTAAAATTACCTGAATTCGCATCAGGTGATGTCAATATCACAGTTGATGGCAAACAATACACTGCCCCTATCAACGGTGGAGTTGCAACAGTGACTGTAGACGATATGGCAGTCGGTGAACATAACCTTACCGTAAACTATCCTGGGGACTACAGATATGAGGCTGCAAACACAAATTCAACATTTGATGTTCCTAAAGTGGTCTTGCCGGCGGATAAAACAATCAAAATTGACCTTCCAGTCAATACAACCTCTCCGGTAGTCACTGTAACATTGCCTAGGGATGCAACAGGAAAAGTTACAGTAACTGTTGACGGTGAAAATTACACTGCTGATGTTGTAAACGGTACTGCAAGTGTTGATGTCGGTGATTTAGCTATTGGAAATCATACAGTAACCGCAACATACTCCGGTGATGACAAGTATGCGCCGGTTACCAAAAACTCTACTGTCAATATTCCTAAGGTAACTCCGTCAAAAGAGGACCTTTCAGTAGATGTTACACTTCCTGTCGGTGACAAGGACCCTGTACTTGATATAGGAGTGCCAAGTGACGCTACCGGATATGTATTAGTGGACATAAACGGCTACACATATCACCTTCCGATTGAAAATGGAGTATCCCACATCAACTTGCCTGATTTAAGCTATGGCAAACACAATGCAACCATAACTTATCCAGGTGATGCGAAATATAATCCAATCAGCAAAAACGTCACAATTAACATTCCAAAACCTAAACTGTCCACATTGGACATTACCATCAGGTACACACATAATTACATATACAAAGTACGTGTAACACTTGACGGCAAGCCTATTGTAAAACAATATGTGACATTTAAGTTTGCAGGAAAAACATACAAACGTTTAACTGATGAAAAAGGTATTGTATCCCTTAAGTTGCCTACTGTGAAACCTAACACATATAAGATTTATGCAACCTACAAGGATGTGACAATATCCAAGAATATCAAGGTTGTAAGCATCATACATGCCAAAAACAAGGTTGCAAAAACAACATCCAAACGTATTATCATAAAAGTCTTGTTGAAGTCTGTAAACAAGAAATACATGAGCGGAAAAATAGTAAGTATGAAATTCCTTGGAAAGGTCTACAAGGCCAAAACCAATAGCAAAGGAATTGCTCTATTTACATTCAAGAATGTTGTTCCAAAACTTAAGGTCAACAAGCCATATAAGTTCCTAGTCACATATGGTCAGGACAAATTAACAAGAACAGTTGTTGTCAGAAGATAGAGATTACTTTCTCTATCACTTTCTTTTTTTTTATTTTTAGTCTAATTTTTTCACTATTTTTCAATAGGATTATAGATAATCAGATTCATATATTAATTCATGAAAAAAGTTAAAATTACAATCCTAAAGACTACTTTTCAAGAGGATCTTGCAAAGGAATATGGTATTGAGGGACTTTCAACATGTCCTATGATGAGTGAAGGTCAGGTATATTATGCGGATTATGCAAAGCCTGAAAACTTTTGTGATGAGGCCTGGAAGGCTATCTATCAGTATGTTTTTGCATTGGCTCACGGTGTTCAGGAAATCTGGTATTACAGTGATTGGATTAAAACTCCTGGTGTGGCAATTGTCTCATGTAATGACGGGTTAAGACCGGTAATTATGAAACTGGAAGCAACTGACATTGAATCTGTTGCAGAAGATTAAAAGTAGCTCGTTTATTTTCATAAAATTACTAATTTTCTGTAGACAATTTTATAAAAAATAATATTTTCATTATTATTAATAAATATTATTTTATTTTATACAATATTTGGGGTTTTCCATTTTAAATTCTAATTTTATTTTCAGTGGAATTAAATGAAAAATATAAAATAAATGTAAAAATGCAGTATTCCAAATGAAGATGATTTTTTGAGAATAATTCAAACATGTACAAGGATTTCAAAAAGTAAGTTCAACAACTCAGTATCTGGTTGGTAATTTTGTAAATTCCTCCTGAGCATATTCATAGAAATACCCAAGTTCCCTGCCGTTGACAAAGATATGACTTACTGTAATAGCAACTGTCATTTCTTTATCTTCATTTATACGTCCCCAGCTTATCAACGGCTGGATTTGACGGCCTGTCACAACACAGCTTGTAATTGAGTCAAAATCAATCCATGGGATGCATGAAAAGTTTGCGATGTTTTCCATATCTCTTTTTTCCATATCCACAGTAAATCCCTTATTTTCACCATTCAAAATTGATTTTGAGAGATCTTTAACATAATCATGCCATTCATTGAGGGTATCAAAGTTTTGTGGGGTTTCAACTCTCATTTCCTTATATATTTCGTTTTTCTCATCCATTATTGGTGTGGTTGCCTCAAGATAGTCAAATTCATAAACCTTATTGTTTATTATTCTTCTTTTTAGTGCCGGTACTCTGTTTACTGCATTCATCAGACAGCCCAGACTCATGACAAAAAATGATTTATCGTGTTCATGACACCAATTCCACATTTTTTCCACACTGATTCTTGCAGACATGGTGTATCTGGAAGATTGGAAATTAATGAATGGATTTTCATTTAGATTAAATTCAATTTCTCTCATTTAAAAAACCTTAATCTTTTTATATCATTTTTTAATATATATTATATTGTATAAATCTTTAATGGGTTTGTTAAAATGAAAGTAGTAATCGTAGGTGGAGGAGCTGGAGGAATATCAACAGCTTCAAATATTCGCAAAATTGACAAAGATATAGAAATTACAGTTCTCACAAGAGACAACAAAGTAGCATATTCTCCATGCGCTATTCCTTATGTATTGTCCGGAACAATTGAATCATTCGATGATATTGTTATGAGAACTCCTGAAGATTATAAAGAAAAAGATATTGATGTTATCATTGAGGCAGAAGTGACTGCAGTTGATTCTGATAAAAAAACCGTGACTTATCAAAAGAATGGTAAAGATACTGTCATACCATATGACAAGCTTGTATTGGCTACAGGAGGAAATCCATTTGTCCCTCCAATGCAGGGTGTGGACTTGGATGGAGTATTCAAAATCAGAAACATTGAAGACGGTATGAAAGTACAGGAAGCTATGAAAGATGCAAAAAGCGCAATCGTAACTGGTGCAGGTTTAATTGGTATAGAAATTGCATTTGCTCTTAAAAAACAAGGTTTGGATGTTATATTAAGTGAAATGATGCCTCAAATTGTTCCAAGATCTTTGGATAAGGACATGTCCGACATATTGGTAAAATACCTTGGAATGGAAGGAATTAAAGTTGTATTAGGTAAACCTATCACTAAATTAATCGGTGATGGTAAAGTCGAAAAGGCATGTTTCGGTGATGAAGAGGTTTATGACGCTGACATGGTAATAATGGCAACAGGTGTAAGACCTGAATTGGAACTTGCTGAAATGGCAGGATGTGACATCGGAAGATGGGCAATCATTGTAAATGACAGAATGGAAACATCAGTTGAAGATGTTTACGCTGTTGGAGACTGTGTCGAATCCAGAGACCTTATTTTAGGATTTAATACAATTTCTCACTTAGGAACTACAGCTGTTCGTGAATCAAAAACATTAGCTCGTACAATCTGCGGTAAAAAATCCAAATTCAATCCTGTATTGAATTCAATGGTTTCTAAAGTGGGCAAATTGGAATTTGGTGCTGTAGGATATACCACAAGTTTCGCTCAACAAAACCAGATCAGACCTGTTGTACAAAAAGTGCAGGCACTTACAAGAGCAAGATACTATCCTAATGCAAAACCTATGGACATCAAGGTTATCTGTGACGGTAACGGAACCATTATAGGTTGTCAAATCATAGCTGAAGAAAGGGTAGCTGAAAGAATTGATACCATGACTTTGGCTATTACCGAAGGATTGACCTGCTTTGATTTAAGTAATATGGAATTTGCTTATGCACCACCGGTATCAATGGTTACAGACCCATTAATCCTTGCCGTTGAAGAGGTTAGTAAAAAATTTAATTAAATAAATATTTTTGGAGATGATATTAATGCCAGAACATGGACACGGTCACGGTCATCATGGTCACGGAGGCCAAATGACACCTGAACAACAAAGACAAATGATTGAACAAGAATTGAGAATAGCTAAAAACCTTGGCCAAATCAAGCATAAAATAGTTGTTATGAGTGGAAAAGGAGGAGTTGGAAAATCCACCGTTGCAGCTAACATTGCTGAAACATTACAATCAATGGGATATGCAACAGGAATACTTGATGCAGATATTCACGGACCAAACATTCCTAAAATGCTTGGAATCGAAATTTTAGAACAGGAATTTAATCAATTTCAATTTGATACCTTCAAGGAAATAACTGAAAATGCAATGGCTAAAGAAACTTTTGAAACAAAAGAAGAGGAAGCAGAATTCATCAAGGCAAAACAGCAAGAATACAGCCATTCAATGTTTCCGGTAGTTACTCCAACAGGTTTGAAAGTAATGTCAATGGCATTTTTAATTGACGCTATAGACAGACCTATCATTTGGAGAGGTCCTCAAAAAACAGGCGCTATCAAACAATTGATTTCCGATGTATATTGGGGAAAACTTGACTTTTTAATTATCGATAACCCACCTGGAACCGGTGACGAACCTTTGACAGTTTTACAGACAATTCCTGATGCAGATGCAGTAATTATGGTAACCACTCCTAATGTAGTGTCTCAGGAAGATGTTTTAAAATGTGTAAAAATGGTTGAAATGATGAATATTAAGAAAATAGGTCTTATTGAAAACATGGCTTATTATATTTGTCCTCACTGTGATGAAAAGCTACACATATTCGGTGAAGGTAACGGTAAATTATTTGCAGAAGAAATGGAAATTGAATATTTAGGCGATTTGCCTATTGAAGAATCAGTCTCCAATTCCCCAAATAAAGAGGCAACTATTTCAACATTAAATCCGGATGATGAAGTTTCAAAAAGATTTGAAGAAATAGTAAAAGAAATAAACGAAAAATTTTGTTAGATTAATGTAATGTTAATGATATAACTTACACGAGCTATATTTACGATGTATCCTAAGAAATTAGGATCTTCTTTTAATTTTTTAAAGTAATCAAGTTTTTCAATCACATAATCCTTGTTTTCATCCATCACATTCAAGGAAAAGTACTGCATTCCATTTTTATATTCTAGTGCGTCAGTAAATATTGGAACCAGATACTGCCCGTCATTTGCATATGGAATTTTCACTGGTTTTCCGCCTTCAACAGAAATTATGAATTCTTTATCTGAAATATATTCTTTAATTGTCTGTTCTGTTTTTTCAATTGCTTTCTGGTTTTGATTTTCGCCATGCATATAAATCATGTTGATATGATTTTTAAGCTTAGGATGTTTTATTTCTTCGATTTTCATTATATCTACTTTTTGTTTTTATTGTTAATATATTCTTCAATCTCTTGTTTTGGAATGAATTTCAATGCTGCAGAGTTGATGCAGTATCTTTTTGCCCCTCCAGGTCCGTCATTGAAGACATGGCCAAGGTGGGAATTGGCTTTGGCGCTTCTGACTTCAACTCTTGTGCTTCCATGTGAAAAATCCCTGTTTTTTGTTATTACATCTTCGGAAATGGGTTTTGTAAATGCAGGCCAACCGCATCCTGAGTCAAACTTGTCCTCAGAAGAAAAAAGAAGTTCACCATTTACAACATCTACATATACACCATCTTCATAAAAGTCATCATATTCACCACTAAATGGCGGTTCTGTCATAGAAAGCTGTGTTATTTCATACTCTTCACGAGTCAAGTGTTTGAATTCTTCATCGTTTATTAAATTTAAATCAACATGACAATAGCCCTGCTGATTTTTTTCAAGATATTTCTGGTGATATTCCTCAGCTGTGTAAAAGCATCCAATAGGACCAACTTCAACGACAATTTTTTCACAATCCTCATTCTGTTTTTTTGCAAAAAATTTCAGGATGTCTTCCCTTTGGGATTCCTCCTGCCAGTAGACACCTGTACGGTATTGAGTTCCGATGTCTGGACCCTGACGGTTTAATGAATAAGGATCAATAATCATGTAATATTTTTCTAAAATTTCCTCAAGGGAAATGATTTCAGGATTGTAGGTTACCTTGACACTTTCGGCATGGCCTGTTTTGCCTGTGCATACCTTTTCATATGTCGGTGCCAAATCATTCCCATTAGCATAGCCTACCTCTGTCTGATTGACTCCCTTCAATCGGGATATAAATGCTTCCACGCCCCAAAAGCATCCACCTGCCAAATAGATTACCTTTAATTTTGTATACATATTATTTAATTTCATTTGGTTATATTTATCATTTGGCAATTATTTTTCCGTCAAAAAACTTTTTTATAATAAAATTCATACATTTATAATAGTTTATTATTTTGGAGGAATTATTCAAATGTTTTATAGTACTATTATGAAAATCGATTCAATCGATAGATTAAGAGATATTAGGGATGCTTTACTTGTAGAACAGGGTATCAATCCTACCCGTCAAGGTGAACAAGCTATTAAAGTGGTTGTCGAAAGAATTGATGAGATTCAAGCTACTTTAGATAAATCTGCAACCAAAAACAGAAACAGAAGATAAGTGATTTTCGTGTTGAGGCGGGCATCTAGTAACAGACGATTACTTAGAAAAAGAATGTATAAAGCACCACATACTCGTCATAGGAATTCTCAATATTACCGTGAGAATAAAAGTTTAGTTAAACCACACCAAGAGGAATTTAGAAATTCCCATGCACCGGTTATAAGACGTAAAAGAAGACCTAAACGTGAAGTTGTAAAAGGATTTAAAATGTCTTATAGATATAAATATTATGTTGATGATGTTGTAGAAGAAGAGGAAATGGATGAGAAATCAGAAGAATGATTCTTCCATTATCTCATTTTTGTCAACATGCTTGTTTTCATTATGCATATTTAATATTATGCCCGAAAAGGCATCATCATTTTTTGAAAGCTCTTTAAATAGTTCAAGTGACACTTCACAAGGAGTATAATCACTCAAATCCATATGTTTTAAGCCTTCTTCATATTCTTCAAGACTTGAAAAAACAATAATTTTAAACTCATCAATGCTACCACATACAAGAAAGTCCCTTTCATGACCTTCTCCAATTGAAGGGCAAATGAATTTCATTTAAAAATCACCGTTCCGGTCCATATTGAAGTTTTGGGAATGGGGATTTATTACAAATCCCTGGAAATGTTCATCTTCTTCAGCTATTTTTGTGATGTCTTCAGGAGTCATTACCTTCATTTCTAATTTATCCAAAAAGAGTTTTGCTATTTTTGCACTTCCAACTGCATATTCCCTGATATCTGTAAAAATTGGAATAATATATTGTTTTGATGCCTCGGTAAGTGTCAGTTTCACAGGCCGGTCAACTTCATCAACCAAAGTGAAGTAAATCTCTTCAGGATAAGTTTGCTTGATGTTTTCTTTTACTGCATCAAGTTCAACGGCCTGTTCAGTTTTAAGTTTTTTGGCCATATCAGCATATATTTGGATATATTCCTTAAGCTGACTTTTTGATGCCTTTACATTATTTTTCTGATAGTCTTCGTAATCTTTAGGGTTCATATTTACTCACAGCAGTCGTGAACATCTTCTCCGCCGATAACGAAATCCCATTGTGGTGCATTGATTGCAAGGCCAATGAAACCTTCATCATCTGCATAATCTGCCACTATTTCGCTTCCGACTTTGGTGTCGCATTCAAATTCATTGTCTTCAAACTGTTCTTTGAAAACAGTGATTGCCTCTTCAGCTTCTTTTTCATCAGTGTAAACGGGTATTACGAATTCTTCATCTTCGTCGTCTTCTTCACTTATGATTAAAGCAACCACTTCTTTTTCTTCGCTTTTTGCATTTGAAACGATGATAAATTCTTCATTAAAAACTTTGTGTTCTATTTCATGGTATATTTCACCAAGTTCTTCAATCTGTTCCTTGTTGTCTTCTTCAAAGCTTTCGGGAAGATCTTCTGAATTTTCTAATTCCTTTTCTATTTTTGCATTTAAATCATCATCAAGTTCAATAAATTTTTCTACTAATTGTTTAAGTTCGCTCATAATTTCACCTAATTAATAAATAATCGTTAAAAAAAAGTTTTTAAAAACAAATGAACATTCTCTTCCTAAACACCACTAAAGGAATACAAACGAATGCTCATTTCAACCATCACCATTGTTCATATTATAAAAAAATAGTATATAACAATATGAACAATATTATTTATAATTTCAACCTATATAAAGTTTTAGTATCCGAATAGTAATTAAAAGTCTTTTTCAATACTTTTGATTAGATTATAGATAATTCTATTTGTGCTTACATCAACATTATTTTTCTCGCCAAGCTCAATGACCTTACCATTCAATGAGTCAATTTCAGTTTTAATTTTTCTTTTGATATCCTGATGGGTTGAAGAGTAATGTTCATAAGTATCCGGAACCAGTTTGGAATAAAAAATATCCTTATATTCGTTTGAAGTGTTCCAAAGGGTGGAATAGCCTGATGCCTTGATTACTTCAAAGATTTCATCAATTATTTTATCCATTATTTCCATCGAATATTCGCTTTCAGTCAGTTTTCCGTAATTCACATTCAAGATGGCACCTAATGGATTTAATGCACAGTTATAAATCATCTTTGCCCACAAATATCTGTCAACTTCGTTTGTAAGTTCACATTTTATTCCAGATGAGGTTATCATTGAAGCAATTTCTCTTAAACAACTTGGATTTTCGTGCTGTAGTGATCCAAGAAGGACAGGTTCTGTATATACTGTTATTTCACTGATGTATCTTTCATGTCTTTTAAATCCGGTAATCACGCGTGCTGAAAATACCTGATTTTTTGGAAAATATCTGAGGTATAATGCATCGTTTCCAAATCCGTTTTGGAATATGATGATTTTGGCGTCATTCTTCAGGATGTTTCTGTGACTGTTTAGGTTATCTGCAATTTCTTCATTTGCGGTTGTTTTTGAAGCAATGAAAATATAATCAAATGTGTTTTCAGGAATGTCTGAGTATGATTCATAAACTGGCACATCCTTAATTTCATAATGTTCAAATAGTCCACATCTCTTAATTCCGTTCTTTCTTATTGCCTTTGCTGTTTCTCCTCTTGCATATACAGATACTTCCGCTCCCTGTGATGCAACTGATGTGAGTATTCCGATTCCTACACTTCCGGCGCCGATTAATAATATCTTCATAATATTAAATTTGTTTTTATAATAAATAAAAATAATTTTAGGCATATCAAAAATTTAATCCTTTTTAAATTCTTTATTTTGGTAAAACTAAATTAATAATATTTTTTTAAACCTAAAAAAGATATATTCATAGATTAATTTAAATATAATGATTTTCCTATATATTATTAATACATGGGGCATTATCATGGATTATCTAATTCGAGAAAATAACATTCAAAAGGTTTATCTTACCGAAGATACTTTGGATGTAATGGAAATATTGAAAGAAAATTATGGTTATATTGTTGATTCAATGAAAATGGAGGAATTTTCCGTTAAGAATCCTACATGCAGTCTATTCAAGGAACTTGTTTATGAAACCAAAGTTGTAGGTTTCTGTTCTTATGACTATTCAAGGGAATTCATGACTTCTGCCCTGAACAATATTTATGTTTTGCCAAAGTTCAGAGGAAACGGATTATTTTTAGATGAATTAACTAAAACAATGAAAGAGCAGAACAAGCCCAGCATTATCGAACCTACTCGTTTGGTTGTGGAATTACTGGTTAAATATGGTTTTGCAAAAAAAATTACAGATAATATCGTTGCCAGCTCTTTTGAATTCATTGTGCCTGGTGAACATGTGCTCTCAAATGTGGAGTATGATTCATCTGAAGAGCTATCCACTCATTTTTATGATTTAAACGCATGTGCAAGCATTCATTTCCTTGATTTGGATAAATCACATTTTGCATACAGCGCTCCATTGAACTATGACATAATCAATTATGATTGTCTCAACAAAAGAAAACAAATTGATGATGAGTATTTTGATGAAATTAGATGCCTCTTTACAAATCATCATGAAAAACTTATCAATGCGGTGATTGAGCTTGAAGACAAACTTTCAGTCAAGTCATATACTCTTGAAGAGGTTATAGGTGATGAGAATAATCTTTCACCATATATTGAATCATTGATAGATGACGCACATGTAACATACACTAATGCATTGGAAATTAAACAGCAGATTAAAGAGGAATATGAGGCTGGAATGATTTTAAATGAGTCATTGTTAATCAGATTGGCTTATCTATTTGACAAACCGACTGAACCTACAATCAAATCTCACAGTGACACATGTCCGTACTGCGGCATGCCGATTGATGACCATGACAAATTCTGCCATTTCTGCGGAATCAACCTGAATTACGACCCCGATGAAATGTTTGACAGTCTACTGGAAACTATCAAATCTTCTAATGATGATTTCAAGGAGGACATAAGATATGTTTCCTACAAATTCCTGAAGCTTATAGATGAGGGGATAGATTTTAATTATGCTGTTTTCACAATTGAAAATACCTATGACATTGACTGGCGGGTCTTGAAAAAGTTTCTTGAAGAAAACAATTACTTTGATGGTAAACTTACTGAAAACGGTTTTGAATTCATTTTAAATCATCCTCTGAATTATTATGAGGAGTTTAATATGAGCAATGTAAATTACACTGATTTTGAAAGATATTTCTATGAACATGATGATTTGAGGGGAATAGATATCTGCCTTAATTATCTCAATCAATTCAAAGATGATGAGGACATTCTGGAGATAATATCTGAAATAAAAAATTACATATAAAATTTAGGTACACCAAAAAATTTTAATATTTGAAGAATATATTATATTACATGGACGATGATCATTTGCCGGTTTATGGTGTTGGACCTTATTTGATTATTCCGATGTTAGCAATAACGCTTTTATTCAGTTTTGCAATTAAAATACCTGTATTTAAAGTTGATTATTTGAATGCACCATTTTTAATTATTGGGGTAATATTCCTAGTTTTGGGAGTCATATTCTGGATTTTATCTGTAGTCCGATCCAAAATTACCGAAAACATTTTGGAGAGTAATCTTATTACAACAGGAATCTATGCATATGTCCGACATCCAATATATTCGGCATTTTTATTCGTTTCAACAGGTCGATTTTTATTTCAAATAATTTATACTTGTTTATTCTACCGATAATTTTCTGGGCTTTATTATCATTGGTAATTATAAATACGGAAGAGAAATGGTTAATTGAGAAATTTGGTAATGAATATCGTGAATATTCACAAAGAGTATCAAGATTTATACCATTCTTAAGGATATGATAATATGGGATTTTTTGACAATATGAGAAAACCAAAAGGAAAATTAGGAAACCTTCAATTAAAATCTATGAATAAAGAGCACACTCCCGTTTCCCTGTGGGGTTTGAAACATTTGGATATTCACTCCAATGATGTAATTCTTGATGTTGGATGTGGGGGAGGAATAAATATTAATAGAATGGCTGAAAAAGCGAAAAAGGTCTATGGTGTTGACTACAGCATTGAAAGTGTAAAGCTTTTCCGTGAAGTAAATAGGGTAAATATTGACAAAGATAAAGTAGAAATTCTTGAAGGTGATGTCCAGAATCTGCCTTTTGAAGACAATCGATTTGATATTGTAACAGCTTTTGAAACAGTATATTTTTGGCCTAATATTGTTGAATCATTTAAGGAAGTTAAAAGGGTTCTCAAACCAGGGGGAATATTTTTAATAGGCATGGAATCCAACGGTTCGGATAATATTATTATGAAATTGTCCGAAAAATTTATTGATATGGCGGTTTATAACGATAAAGAAATCAAGGAGTTCTTAAAATCTGCAGAATATTGTGATATTACTGTATATTTAAGAGATGGAAAGAATAAAAAGGAAATAATTAAAAAAATGGATGGAAGCATCACAAAAATAGATGATGATTACAATAATTTATCAATTTCAGATAAATTCGTTGAATGGATGACAATTGTGGCTCAAAAATAATCATCCATCACAAATATCCTTGTATGTGCAGAATTTGCATAGAAATTGTCTGTGGGCTGGAAAAATGCCCTTATTTATTTTGGCTCTGACTTTATGAAGTGTATCAACAGCTTCATCAATTTCAGTCTGATTCAGATATTTTCGTTTGTTGTCTTCATTGCATACATCTAATAATCTTAATTTACCGTTTTTTGTAAAAAAGACTCCAACACTTGACACTTCACGATTATAAACGTTTTCAACCAATAGTTTATAATAGCATAATTCAAGGCGGTATTTTGAAAATGAACTTGATTTGCTTGTTTTATAATCAATCACGACTAAATCTCCATTTTCATCCTCCAGTATTATGTCGCATATTCCAGAAAATCTGTTTTTCTCATCAAGTAAATATTCCTCATTTGAGAATAGTTTATAGTTTTCCTCAACAAAAACTTCATCAAAAAATGATCCTAGATTGTCTATGTGTGAAGTCAGGTCATATCCTATGTCCAAATCATATGCTATCTTCAAAAGTTCATTTGTAGTGTCAACGTCCTCAATGTTGTCCCCAAACTTTTCTGTAAACTTTTCAGCAATCAAATGGACATAGCTTCCAAGAGCCATATACTTGTTTTGTGGAACTTCAATTTCATCGATATACTGAAATTTGAATTCCAGTGGACACTTGAGATAGGAATTAACCTTTGATTTTGATAATTTCATGATATAATCTCTTAAAAAATAGATTTTGAGGATTGTTAAACCCTCGAATTAAAATTTTACCATCTGCTAATTTTGCCGTCACTTGAAGATGCACTCATTGTATCAATAATGTTTTTACATGTGTTTATGAAGCTTTCACTGTTTTCATAAGTAATGTTGTCTCCACTAATTTTGAAATTTTGGCCGTCTTTAGCAAAGTAGATATCTGTATTATAACTGGATTCACTTTCTTGATATAGGAAGTATGCAGGAACACCGTTTTGGTCAATTTTCTGATTTGAAGTGTAGGAACCCTGACTGATTAAACTGTTGGCTGTATCAGAAACATTTTGTGAACTGTCAAGCTGTTCGACTAAAATAGTCATGTTACTGTTGCTGTTAACCAGATTAACCGCAGTATTATTTATTTTAGATTCTTTAAAATTAGATATTTTAGCAAAATTACCTGCACCGACAGTAATTCCATCACCATTGTTGTCATTTGTATTATTAGTGGTATTGTCGTTTGTATTAAGAATATTTAAACCGTTTGCAGCCACATTAATGCCCACATAAATAACTATTAAAATGATAAGTAAGGCATAAAGTTTTTTCATTTCCATATCTTCACCTTTATAATACTTATGAATTTTAACTTATATAAAATTAATTTAAGGATTTTTAAATAATATTTATATATATATTTTTCAATAAAATATAATTATTAATTTCTTATTTTGAAAATTAATAACAATCGGAGATAAAAAAATGAAAATTGTAGCACTTCAAGCTAGTCCACGTAAAGGTGGAAACTGTGACGTATTGATGGATGAAATGATAAAAGGAATTGAGGAAAACGGTGGAGAAGTAGTCAAATATTACTTGGAAAAGGAAGAAATTGCACCATGTAAAGCATGCATGTACTGTGCTGAAAACCCTGAATGTGTGCGTGCAGATGACGGTAACAAAATATTGGATGAATTAGTTGCTGCTGATGGTGTAATATTTGCAACTCCAATCTATTATGGACAAATGACTGCTCAAGGAAAATTGATTATTGACCGTTTCTACAGTATTGGCCAAAACCCAGATAAAAGCCTATCCGGTAAGGCAGCATTAATCTTTACTGAAAACCAACCTGAAGGAACCTATAAAGAATATATTGAACTTACCAAATTCTCACCATTCACATTCATGGGCTATGATGTAATAGGTCATGTGGATGCGGGTAGTGCGGGTCCTGCAGGAATCGTTGCTGAAGAGCAAGAAGACAAATTGAAAGAAGCTTACGAATTAGGTTTAAAATTCTAAACCTACATTATTTTTTTTAACAAATTTTACTGTTGTAAACCGCAACATTTATATATTTTACATTTTAATTTATATTCAGTGATAAATATGGAATGTGAAAAACTAGTTTTAACTAATGACTGGGATAAGGTATTTCCAAAATCAGACAAAGTAAATCATGAAAAAGTAACTTTCATAAATCGTTATGGAATAACATTAGCAGCAGATTTATACAAACCCTTGGATTTTGATGGTAAATTGCCTGCAATTGCAATATGTGGTCCGTTTGGCGCAGTTAAAGAACAGTCTTCCGGTTTGTATGCTCAAAAATTAGCTGAAATGGGATTTTTAACAATAGCTTTTGACCCTTCATTTACAGGCGAAAGTGGCGGACAGCCACGTTTCATGGCATCACCGGATATTAACACTGAAGATTTTCAGGCTGCTGTTGACTTTCTGGTAACAAATGATGAAGTTGATGCAGATAGAATTGGAATCCTTGGAATATGTGGATGGGGAGGCATGGCTTTAAATGCCGCCAGTTTGGATACTCGTATAAAAGCAACTGTAACTTCTACAATGTATAATATGACTCGTATCAATGCAAAAGGATACTTTGATGAAGCAGACAGCCCTGATGCAAGATATGAAATGAAAGTTGCTCTTAACAACCAAAGAACTGAAGACTACAAAAATGGAAAATATGCAATGGGTGGAGGAGTAGTCGATCCACTTCCGGATGATGCACCTTTCTTTGTAAAAGACTATTATGATTACTACAAAACTGAAAGAGGGTATCATAAACGTTCACTTAACTCCAACGATGGTTGGACAGCTATTGGAACAATGTCATTCATATCCCAGCCAATTATAGCATATTCAGATGAAATCCGTTCTGCAGTTCTGATAATACATGGTGACAAGGCTCATTCATGTTATTTCTCAAAGGATGAATTTGAAAAATTGAACGGAGACAATAAGGAATTAATGATAATTCCTGATGCAGTTCACACAGACCTGTATGATGATTTGGATATAATTCCATTTGAAAAAATTGCAGATTTCTTCAATGAAAATCTGTAATTTGTATCTATTTGAATTTTTTTAAAATATTTTCAACTATTTTTTTTTAATTTTATCTGACTTTTTTTTTTGACATATTGTGAAAATTTCATAGGATTAACTTAAGTTTGATACTAAATATTATAAATCAGTAAATGTAAAATATATTTTATTTGACTGTTATTTTAATTTGAATATTTAAAGGAGATAATTTTATGTCTTTTCGTGTAGAAAAAAATTGTATCTGCTGCGGTGATTGTGCAAGCATGTGATTTGAATTTAATAACAGTTTATGATGACCATATTGAAATGGATATTGAAAAGTGCCAGCATTGTTCAAAATGTGTTTCTGCATGCAAGAATAATGCATTTACAAAAACCGTCATATTAAAGCATTTTTTATACTTGTTCAAACGTAAAAGTGGATTATGACTTTCTTAGTTCTCACATCAATAATGAGTGTTATTTTAATATAAATCACTTTTTGTATAATGCATCAAGCTTTAAAATTTCATCATGTTTTTTATATAATTTTTTACAAATTAATTATTAATGATATGTGTTGCTTCTCAAATTCGATGAAGTTCTAACACTTCGAACTAGTTATCATATAAGGGAGTAATTGACATGGGTTTAGGGTCATTTTTCAAAAGAAACAAAAAACAAAAGGAAGAGATAGAAGAGGAATCACACATTGACATCAACATTGATGAGTGTGATGGCTGTGAAAAATGCATTATTGCCTGTCCCAACAATGTTTTGGTATTGGTGGATGAGAAGTCCTCTGTAAACAATTCATTTGGATGCAAACGATGTAAGGTATGCATGGCAATCTGTCCGAATGAATGTATAAATGTAAACTGAAAAAAATTTATTATATGAATTTTACAAATATTAATTAAGAGTTACTGGAAACGTGTTATTATGAATGATTTATGGGGATTAACAGTGCGCGGAATATGTGAAGTGAACGGTAAAATTCTGCTTTTAAAGGTAAGGTCCAAATCTAGCCATGATGCAAACAGATGGGAAATTCCCGGAGGCAAAGTAAAGAAATGTGAATTTTTTGACGATGCTCTCAGAAGGGAATTTTTGGAGGAAACCGGACTTACTATAACTATAGAATCCCTTTATAATGTTATTCAAAATAATTATACAGCCTGTAAAACCAAAGAAGAGGTCAAATCAATACAGTTAATAATGAAAGTAACATCAGATAGTGATGAGGTTACAATAAGTGAAGAGCATGATGGCTTTAAATGGTTTACCCGCGATGAAGTTGATCAGTTGATTGAAAAAGATTTGCTTACAAGAGCTGCAATGAATTCATTTAAAAGGAATTAGTCAGGTAATATGCATAACACCAAAAGAATTTTTTATTATGATGTGCTTAGGGCATTTGCAATAATTGGAATAGTGTTCTGTCATGTTTCTACTATATTCGTTTTGACAAGTATCAATACTCCAAATTTATATATCTCCACTTTTTATAACTGTTTTAGAGATATTTCAATACCTGTCTTTGTAATGCTTAGTGGAATTTTGCTTTTAAACAGAAAGGATTCATTCAAAAATTTTTTTCAAAAGAGACTGTCACGTATTTTAATTCCGTTTATTTTTTGGGCAATAGTTTATGCAATATATGATTTTATTTATGTGGGTCATGTATTTGACTGGAACGTGTTATTTAACATTTTCATTGCAAAACCCGGAACGTTAGGAGTTACATTTTGGTATATCTGGATGATTATTGTGATTTATATTGCAATATTTATCATTAATCAGATAATTGCATATGGCAATAAAAGAATGGACGGTTTCGCTAGCAAATTCATTAATATTCTTACTGCATTTGCTATTTTATTCATTATTTTAGATTATTTTGATGTATTTCATCTGTTTTACCGATCAATGTTGTTTTATTATTTTTCATTTTTGTCATATGTCATAATAGGATATTTTATGGCAAACAATGATTTCATTGGAAAAAGGATTTCTGCAAAAAAGATGGTTTTAATCACTTCCATGATTGTCTTTTTTGGTTATATCTTCTATATAGTGGGTTATGTTGTCCCAACAACCAATATCAACAGTCATTTCACATATTTTGGATATTTTAATCCATTGATTGTTATTATTTCAGTCAATGCATTTTTATTTGCCAAATATCTGTCAAAAACTGATTTTTTAAAAAATATTGAAGATACTCAAATTGGTAATGTGCTTAGTTTGGTGAGCAGATATAGTTTTGGAATTTATTTGGCTCATTTCATTATATTAAAAAGAGTAATTGCCCGTTTGTTTTTCATTTCTCAAAACTTGGCTATAGCTATTCCGGTTTATGTAATTATTACAATAGTTTTGTGCATTGTAATCTTATGGATTTTAGGCAAAATTCCATATGTTAATAAGGTGTCTGGAATAAATTAAAAAAAATAATGGATTATAGGTTTAATTATTCAGCACCTATAATTTGGATATCACTTTCTTTAACGAAATCCTTAGTTTCTAAACGAAAAGTTTTGAAGTGGCTTGATACCATATGTTCTCTCAAATAATCGAAATTTTCCCATTTTTCAATAAATGTTATTGAGTTATCAGTTGTGGATTTTAGTAATTGATATTCGAGGTTACCATCTTCCTCAAGTGATTTTTCTATTAACTCTTGTGAAATTTCTAATACACTTTCTTGACAGCCATCTTTTGGATATAATCTGGCTAGAACTACAATGAACTCCATAAATACTCTCACGATGTCGATAAAAATAGTTTTATTTTAATGATATATAAATTATTTTGAAAAGATTTTTTCATGAAACTATTTTTATACTTGAATGAAATAATATTATTATAGGTGAATTATGAATAGTAATTTAAAATTTACATTTTTTTTAATCATTATTTTATTTGCAGTTGGCACGGTTCATGCTGCTGATTTTAATTCAACAGAAACAGAACAGTTAGGCTATGTCATTAATGATACTCATATTGAAACTGGCGGTTTGGGTGCAATTGAAAATTCAAGCGATTCACATTCGGTAGAAAAATCACATCCCATTATTTCAATTGATTCAAATAATATTAAAAGCAAAGATGTACTCAATATTAATTTGGTGGACAGTACAGGTAACGTTTTGAAATTTAAAAATATAACTGCAAAAATAAACAATAAGAATTTCAAGTTGGTGACTAATTCAAAAGGAGTTGCCAAGTTAAATGTTAATCTTCCCGCTGGAAAATATAAACTGACAATTCAAACTAGGGAAGATGATAATTTCAAAGCCACTTCAAAAACATTTAATTTAAAACTATCAAAAATATCAACATCGATAATATACCAATCAAATTTTGTTTTAAATAATAACTATTTTTATTCATTTTTAAAGGATGAGAATGGCAATGGAATCTCATCAAAAAAGATTACATTAATTTTAAACGGAAAAACATATGTAAAAAAGACGAATGTCAATGGAAGAATTGCTATCAAAATCAAATCTTCCTCTAAAAAGCTTTCCATTTATTATAAATTCGATGGAGATGATTATTATTTCAGAACATCGAAAAAAGTAAATTTTTATGTTAATGAACATACATCACTCAACATAGGAAATTCCAAATTGATAACCGGAGGATATTTAAGAATATATCTCAAAGGTGAGGGTTATTCCAGTTATTGGAAAAAGACAATCACAGTTACAGTAGGAAATTTAAAATTTTCCAAAAAAACAAATGCAGAAGGTATTGTAATTATCAGGCCAAATATGGATGTGGGCAAATATAAGGTTTCAGCCAGATATGGAAAATACTATACATTTAAAATTATGTACTGCTATAAAGCAATCGCCAAGGATCCGTTGAAAGAAGTTGTTCCATTAAAAAATGGCGCTCCAGATATTGACGTCATGACTGGAAACTATGTTGGGGGAGATGGAAGCAGAACTTATATACTCACTAAATCACAGTATATGGAAGTTTTAAAAAGGGATAGTCAATGTTTATTTTTAAAGAATAAATTAACAAAATATGTATTCTTTAAAACAAAACATTATCCAAATACCTACCACATTCTCAATAGGGAAAAATGGAATGTAATTGAAAAAGCCATAAATGAAAAGCTTGTTGATGCAAATACTTATGGTTATTGGCCGGGCATAATAAAAGTGTCTTTAAAGGGAAGGTCATATTCATATCCTGAAGTCAGAGACTGGCAGGATACAGCATATACTTGCGGACCGACTTCATGCAGTATGTGCAGTCAGGTTTTAAAAAATTATCTGTGTGAGGCGTATATTGCCAAATATGCACATTCTACAAAGGCTTTTGGAACTTCATGCTCTGACATGAGTAAGGTATTGGAAAAGAAGAATTTCAAATGTGAATACTATTACAGAAATTCATTTGCATATGCTTTGAATGAACTTAAAAAAGGAGGATGTGCGTTGGTATTCCATGCTAGAAATCATTATGTTGCTATATTAGATATCAGCACTAATGGTAAACTGGTATTGGTAAGCAATTCCTATGGAACTTATGATAATATTGCATCTAAATGGCTGTCTGTTAGCTATATGAAGACAAGGTATTATAAAAACTATGATGATGGGCTGATAGTTCGTTTGAATTATAATCTGAATGACAACATCAAAAATCAGATAAGTTGCTATTATTCAAATTTTGTTCCGAACTGGGCTGCCCACAATACTCGCGAAACTGTGAGCTAACACAAATATTTTGAAGATTATTCATATTTTTTTTAAAAATTTTTTTATTTTATTCTTTTAATTATTATTTTTGAATATTTTTAATTATTTGGTGATATAATAACACAATTAATATTTTTTGTAGGTTTTTTTATTTATTTCATAATTTTTATATAAGTTATTTATAAATATATTAAGTATGGTAAAAGTTAGTATTATGGGATCAACTGGAGTGATAGGTAAAAATGTTGCATTTACCTTAGCAAGAGCTGATACAGTTGATGAAATTGTAATGTTTGCAAGACCTCAAAGTGTCGATAAGGCAAAAGGTGAAACCTTTGATATGTATGATGCTTTAGCGGCAGAGGATATTGATTGTACACTTACTCCATCATCTGATTATAATGATATTGAAGGTTCAGCTATCGTATTAATCACTGCAGGGATTCCAAGACAAGAAGGAATGAACAGGCGTGATTTAGCTATTCCTAATGCAAAAATCGTTAAAAAATATGCAGAACAGATTGCAAATCATGCTCCGGATTCAATTATTTTAATTGCAACAAACCCTGTTGATATTATGACAACTGTGGCTTTGAAATATTCTGGATTCGATAAAAATAGAGTCATAGGTATTGGAAATCACTTGGACTCTTTAAGATTAAAAACATATTTCTCAAAATTCATTAACATCAACAGTTCAGAAGTTCACACAAGGGTAATTGGTGAACATGGAGATCATATGGTTCCGCTTTTAAGCTCCACCACAATTGGTGGTATTCCATTAAAATATTTCATCCAATCTGTGGATGTTGATGTCAAAAGACTTATAAAAAGACTCAGAAATGCAGGAAATACAATTATTAGTAAAAAAGGCGCAACCGAATACGGACCGTCTTATGCGATATCAAACTTGATTTCCACTATTATTACAGACAGCCATAAGATTTTGACAGTAAGCACATATCTTGAAGGTGAAATTGAGGATGTTAAAGATGTTTCTTTAGGCGTTCCTGTTGTTTTGTCAAAAAAAGGAATTGCAATGATTGTTCCTATTCATATGAATGATTATGAAAAGAAAAAATTTTTGGAGGCATCTGAAATAGTAAAAGAGACAACTGATGAAGTTCTTGAAGCTCTTGATGAAAAGTGGTGATAATATCTTAAAGGATATTGTAAAAAAATGGACTGAATCTAGTTTAATTTTAAAAATTGTCATTGGATTAATCATTGGTACCATTTTAGGTGTTTGTGTTCCGCATATAACAGTCATTGGTCTACCTGGAAAATTATTTGTAAGCGCATTAAAAGCTATTGCTCCACTTTTGGTGTTTGTTTTAGTTGCTTCAGCTATTTCAAAGGCAAGCAGTGGAATAGGCTCAAGATTTAAAACGGTCATTGTTTTATATCTGTTCAGTACCTTTTTGGCAGCAATGGTTGCAGTTACTGGAAGCTATCTGTTTCCTGTAGGAATGCACCTTTCAACAGTAAGCAATGCAACAGCACCAACAGGTCTTGAGGATGTTGTTACAAATATGCTTTTGAATGTGTTTTCAAACCCTTTAAAGTCATTGTCTGAAGGTGAATATTTGGGAATATTGTTCTGGTCTATTGTATTTGGAATTGCACTCAAATCTATTTCAGCAGACAGTACGATATCCGTTCTGACAGACTGTGCAGGTGCAGTTACTAAAATTGTAAGAGGTATAATTCAATTTGCACCTATAGGTATTATGGGTTTGGTATTTACTTCAGTTTCAGAAAGCGGTATTGGAATATTTACTCAGTATGGACAATTGATTTTATTGTTGGTGGTGTGTATAGGAACTGTGGCATTCATAACAGACCCTATTATAGCGGGATTTGCATTAAAAAGAAACCCTTATCCATTAGTATTTAAATGTTTAAAGGAAAGTGGTATTACTGCATTTTTCTCAAGAAGTTCAGCAGCTAATATTCCGGTGAATATGGAACTTTGTGAAAAATTAGGATTGGATCGTGATTTTTATTCTATTTCAATTCCTTTAGGTTCTACAATAAATATGGAAGGTGCTGCGGTAACAATCACAGTCATGACCCTGGCAGTATGCCATACATTAGGAATAAGCGTTTCATTACCTACAACAATAATTTTGTGTGTCATTTCCACTTTGGCTGCCTGTGGTTCTTCAGGTGTTGCTGGAGGTTCATTATTGTTGATTCCGATGGCATGTTCTTTATTCGGTATTACCCAGGATATTTCTATGCAAGCTGTTGCAGTTGGATTTATAATTGGGGTGATTCAGGATTCTTGTGAAACAGCTTTAAACTCTTCCGGTGATGCATTATTTTCAGCAACTGCAGAATATCATGATCGGGTGAAAATAGGGGAGGACATGAAATTTTTAGGTGAATTTGCTAAATAATTCATCTCTTTTTTTTAATTCTTTTTTTCTAATCCATATTAACAACTTTAATACAAATGTTTAAAAACATTAAAAGTTATATATTTTTATATACTGTTCATTGGAGAATGAGAAATGGTTAATGATAATTCTAAAATGGATGAAATTAATAGATTAAAATCTCCTTTAAAATATAATGATTATAAGGTTTATGATAGTCATGGAAATGAAGTGAAATCTGTTGAAACATTTTCTGATTTAAAATATGTCATGGAACCTGATTCCAATATTTTAAGTGATGATGAAATCCTGGAATATGCTCCTCACTCAAAAGAGGCTTCCAAAGTCAGGCTTAAAAGGGGAGTTGGGAATAATTCTGATGTAATGCTTGTCAATGATTCACTTCCATGGATTATCGGATTATATTATATGATTTTAATTTGCATTTCAATTCCAGTTATTTATGGAGGAAATCGCTTATCAATGTTTTTAATATTGATATTGGTTATTCTTCCTTTGATTTATCTGTATTATATTTTCAATTTAAAACAATATGAGGATAAAAGCAGTAAAAAACTAATCAATAAATCCAGATTCAGTAATTCAACAATTTCAGAAATCAAAACAGATGAAGGACTTCAATCTCTAAAAAAATATGCGGAAGAAGTTGAAGAATTGAAAATAATTTTTGAATCAAAGGAAATTGCTGTCAGAAAATTGATTGAAAAACGTTTTGAGCCTCCTCAAATAACTTATGACAGATTTATATCTGCTATTGATAAGTCTCATGAATTGTTTTATCATGAAGCTAATGGAGCATTAAACATAACAAAATTAGCTGTTGAAGATACTCCAAGGGTGGAAAATGAGCTTGAAAATAAAATCAGTATTTTAAAATCAATCATTGATCAAATTGAGGATTTAACTAATGAACTGGTAATCAATATAAATTCTGATGGAAAATCCGAGGATGTAAAAACTTTAGTGGATGATATGGAAAACCTGATAGATTCGGTTAAGGAATATAAGTAAGGGATTTACATGACAATAAAATGCCCAAAATGTGGAAAAGAACTGCCTGATGAATCTAAATTTTGTCTTGAATGTGGATGTCATATATATAATAAGAATACCTCAAAATCTGAGTCAAATTTATTTTCAAATGGTAAAATTTTTTTGATTTTAATTTTTATAGTGTTAATTTTTGGCGGTGTTTTGATATTTTCAATGGGAGGAAGTGACAATAACCAAACAGCTGAAGATAGCATAAGCAAGGAAGCCAGTGAATTTTCATTCACTATAAGTGATGTGAATGGATATTACAGTGCTGAAAATAATAATTATTTCATATGGACTGAAGTATTATTCCAGAAAGTCCCATCCAATCAAAAAGACTATATTGTAAAAGTGACATATCTTGATGGGAACAACACTGATATTGGTCATGAAATTGATAATCTGGCTAATATCTATTATGATGCTGATTATGCCCTATCCGTTGGTTATCATACTTCATATAAATACATGGATATTGATTCCGTTAAAGTTGAAATAATTAAAGACGACCAAGTTATTAAAGAAGCTACTTCAAAAGTAGATAAAAATAAATTTAATTTCAATGCTCCTAAGGCAAATCAAACTAAGTGATGGTGATATAATGGCTGAATTTTCACTCGATGTAGATGAAATAAAAAATGATGTTGAAACAACTTTAAAAGAAGAAGAAGTAAAATTGGAAAATTCAAATCTTAAAGACAAGGCTAGCCAAAATGCTGTAGCTATTTTTGAAGCAGATTTTAATAATCCTGCTGAAAGGGACAGTATTCTTAAACCTTTGGAAGACTTTGGTATGGATGATATGTCCAAATCCTCCCAAAGAAATGAGCTTCTTGCCACTAGGTTTGTAGATATCAGCAAAGGTGGTCAGGATGCTGAAAATATTGGAGAAAAATTGTCAGAATTAGAAAGGCAAATGAAGGATTTGGATCCAAGTAAAGTGGATTTCACCAAAAAAGGAGTTTTAGGAAATATCATGAATCCTGTTCGCAAATACTTCGCTAAATATGAAAAGGCTGAAACCTCAATTTCAAATATCATACAATCTCTTGACAACAGCAGTAAAGTCCTTCAAAATGATAACGTAACTATTTCCAATGAAGAGGATAATTTAAGACAAGTTACAAATAAACTCTTAGCGGACATTGAACTTGGTAAAAAAATGGATGATTCAATAGAAATGCAAATTCAACAGGCTGAAATGGAAGGAGTAGACCCCGAAAAAATTAAATTCGTAAAAGAAGAGATTTTATTCCCTCTCAGACAAAGAATTATGGATATGCAACAGATGATTGTTGTCAACCAGCAAGGAATCGTTTCATTAAATGTCATTAGAAGAAACAATAAAGAATTGATTCGTGGTGTAAATAGGGCTAAGAATGTAACAGTATCTGCACTCAGAACAGGTGTGATGGTTGCACGTGCACTATATGACCAAAAACTTGTGATGGACAAGATTAATATCTTAAACCAAACAACTGAAGAAATCATCGAAACAACTTCTCATATGCTTCGCCAGCAAGGAAGCGAAATCCAAAAGCACAGTGCTGAAACTATGATTTCACCTGAAGTTTTAAAAGCTTCATTTTTAGAAGCTCTTGGCGCTATTGAAGATGTAAGTAAATATAAAGAAGAAGCCCTTCCTAAAATGAAGGAAACAATTGTTGTATTTAATGAAATGGCAAAAGACGGTCAAAAAGTTGTAGATCAAATAGAAACTAAAAACAATATGTTAAAATAGATTTTTATGAATGCAATTGATAAAATCAAAAAATCATGGTGGGTAATATTTCCATTCACATTTCTTTTTCCAGGAATGGGATTATTATATATAGGCCTTAAGTTCAATAATAGAAACTGGATTGTGGAAGGAATTACCTATGAAGTTCCATGGTTTTTCTTTTTTTTATCTTCAGCGATATATCATTCACAAGTAATATCATCATATTATGTGTGGATTTTGATTTTAACTGCTTTTATAGCTTTGGTCAGGTCAATTATGGTGGCCATTAAGCTAGCGGAAGTTTATGATATAGGTGAAAATTCAACTGCAACTCATGTAAGTTCAGGCAGTCCGATTTCCAAAGCAAAGGATGATTCAAAACTTGGTGGATGCTGTATTTGCGTTATTTTTATATTTATTGTATTTGCATTTGTTGCAATTCTTTAAAGGGGATATTTAATGCGTTTAATTGTTCAAAGGGTTTCAAACTCCAGTGTAAAAGTTGATGGAGAAATCGTTGGTGAAATTAAAAAAGGATTGATGGTTCTGGTTGGATTCGGACAAAATGACACTTCAAAAGAAGCAGAATATCTGGCTAAAAAATTGGTCAAGTTAAGGATTTTTCAAGATGAAAACGGACGGATGAACAGGTCCGTAATTGATATTGGTGGTAAATTACTGCTTGTTCCTCAATTTACATTATATGCATCAACCAAAAAGAACAGACCTTCTTTTCACAAGGCATTAAGTCCTGATAAGGCAACTGAATTATTTGATTATTTTACAGAACAATGCAGACAACACATTGGTGTTGAAACTGGTGAATTTGGTGCGTATATGAAAGTTGATCTTTTAAATGATGGTCCGGTAACAATTTTGCTTGAAAAGGAATTTGGTGAAGATTAATATAATCTTTCACCGCTATACTCGTTTTCTTCAGTGTATATTCGGATTAACGTATCGACTGTATCATCATACATTAACCTATATCCGATAGCACCGCCGTCATCTGATTCAACATTGTTTAGGGAAGTATCACTGTTTTCACTGCAATTGTTGATGACATACCACATTCCATGAGGTGTGTATATGAACAGTACTCCTTCACCGTCTTTTGATCCGTTCTTAAAGCTGTCGTCAGGGTCATAAATTTTTGTTGAATGAAGTGCCAATCTAGAAAGGTTTTGCTTTGGATGTGTTCCTGTTTTTTTAAACAATGTGTTTAGCCAGTTGTATGCATTGTCCTTAAGGTTTACTTTTGCAATCGGGTCGGCAAGTGCTTTTTTGATTTTTTCCTGTCTTTTGGCAAGGGTATTTTCTATACCTAAAATCTCTTCCACTTTACTGACATCTTTTTCGAGGCATCTGTAGCCTTCAGGTCTTCCTGTAACTTTGATAATCCCATCGACAAAATCTTTTCTTCTGAAATCTCTCATATATGGTTTTACTTTTTCAAATTCCTTGTCGGGTATTTTTTGGTTTAATCCATATAGATATCCATATTCATTGGCATCATAACATTTGGTTTCTAATTTTAACTCTTCTGCCATTCAAATCAGCTCTTTAATTGTATAATTAATATTAAAAAGTATGGATATATAAATGTATTCAATAAAATTGTCTTTAAATGAATTGTTATAAAAAAGGTTTATAAAAAAAGAGTAAGAGCATTAAAAATGCTCTAAATGTTTATTCTAGATAATCACTTCCACGAGCTTCCATGTCCTTGTAATCTTGAATGAGTGTAGCTGCATCTGCACCATCACTTTGACCACCTACAACTTTTCCCCATTGGTTGTAGTAGAAATTGTACTCTGCATTATAATAGAGAGGTTCATCACTACCACCATCACTTGTTTGATTTTTAGTGGAATTGTCGTATTGAACGGTGTTTGCTGTTGAATTGGAATCGGTTTTTTCAACTGTTGCGCTTCCTTCTTCAATTTTAATGGTTTCTTCTAATTTGGAGGGGTTATATTTTGAGCTTCCTGTGTAATTGAAGATAACCTTGTGATCTCCTATAGCTTCATTATACAAAATTAAGTATCCTTTACCATCTTTATCAGTAATTACAGAATAGTTTTCCATTTTTATTCAAATTTTTTTTTAGATATTATCCAATATTTTTTACATTCTTGCAGATTTTTCAATAAACAAAAATTTATCTATTTTTAAGATAAAATTAATATCATGAAACGTGATGTAGGGTCTAAATTTAACAAAGATGAAGCAGATAAAATATTTGATGCATTAGATAAACTTGATTCAAAAAGTACAAAAAAGGATAAAAATATTGAAAATCAAATTAAAGAAGTTTCACAGATTTTAAAAGATGCTAAATCCTGTGATGATGCAAAGGCATGTGAACTTTATCAAAAAGTTTTGGTGCTTATGCCTGAAAATTCCGATGCATATATGGGGCTTGCTGATATTTATCATAAGCAAAACCGTGCCGAAAAGGAAAAAGACATCATAAAAAAAGCTATTCATAATACTGATGGAAGCAATAAGGAAAAATTTATGAAGAGATTAAAAAATCTTTAATCTTCATCTGCAAGTTTTTTCAGATTTATGCCTGTTAGATGAAACACATTCCAGTCTTTTTGTTGGGCTCCAATGGATTTATAAAAGTCAATGCTTGGTTTGTTCCAGCTAATACATGTCCATTCAAATCTTCCATAATCCCGCTCAACTGCAATTTTTGCCAATTTTTTAAGCAATGATTTGCCGTAACCTTTTCCCCGATATTCCGGATCGATGAATAGGTCTTCGAGATGCATATTGACATTAGAGATATATGTTGAAAAGCTCAAGAAAAACAGTGCGAACCCAATCACTTTTTCATCTTCCAGTGCAAATATTACTTCAGCTTGTTTTCTATCAAAAACCCATTTTTCTATTGCTTTTTCTGTAGCAACCACTTCATCAAGTCTATTTTCATATTCTGCCAATTTTTTGATATATGTTAGGATTAAACTGACATCTTCCCTATTGGCATTTCTAAATGTTAGTGTCATATCAATCAAACTTTATTTTTATTAGTTTTTATAGATATAATAGTATGTTTCGAAAAATGAGAAGGCACAAACAGGAGTTATCAAAAGAAGAATGCATTGAAATATTGACAAATGAACCTCGCGGTGTTTTAGCTCTGTTAGGAGATAATGATTATCCCTACGCACTTCCAATGAGTCATGTTTATGTTGATGGAAAAATATACTTTCATGGAGCAATGGAAGGACATAAGAATGATGCTGTTGAAAAATATGACAAGGTTTCATATTGTGTGATGGATAAAGGTGTCAAAAAAGAGGACAGCTGGTGGTACACATTTAAAAGTGTCATAGTATTTGGAAAAATCAAAACTTTGTCGGATAAACAGGATAAAATCGATAAATTAACTTATTTGGGTGATAAATTTTTTCCAACTCATGAAGAGACAGTAAGTGAAATAGATAAACTTTTGGACAGGACTGAAGTGTTTGAAATAACAATTGAGCACATGAGCGGAAAAATTGTTCATGAAAAGTAATGAGGATATTATTTTTTTTAAGTTTTGCAGTCATCATTTTTTAAGCTAAGGAACCAAAAATGTAATTGTAATTGATTGAGATTAAATAGAAATAGTTTTTTTATTAATATGTGAAATTAAATATGAAAATCATATTTAATTTCCGTGAGAGTAGTCATATGTCAAATTAAATTAGAAAAGAATATTAATGCTAATTTAATTCAATCGGAGTAGTAATATAAATTAAGTTTAGGTAAACCTAAATTTTATCACTAATTATAAATAGTAAGAAATAGTATATAAATTTTTTGGTATGCCTAAAAGTAAATATAATATATTTTAATTGCTAAATCTATTTTTATGATTGGAAACGATTGGGATTTGGCACTTAATGAAGAATTCGAAAAGGAGTATTTTTTAAAAATCATGGATTTTGTAGATAAGGAATATGAAACAAAGACAATTTATCCTCCTTATGAGGATATATTCAATGCATTCAAGTTCACTCCATTTAATAATGTTAAAGTTGTCATTTTAGGCCAGGACCCTTATCATGAAAAGGGTCAGGCTCATGGTCTTGCATTTTCAACACCTATAGGAAGAGCAATACCAAGATCTCTAAAAAATATATTCAAGGAGATTCATGAAGAATATGGTTATCCAATTCCAGAATCAGGATGTTTGGAATCCTGGGCAAAACAGGGAGTTTTTCTTCTGAATACTGTCTTGACAGTCGAGGACGGTAATGCCAACTCACACAGCAAATGCGGTTGGCAAACATTTACTGATAATGTGATAAAATTATTAAATGGCCATGAAAAGCCAATAGTGTTTTTGCTTTGGGGAAAACAAGCCGAAAAGAAAAAGGAACTGATAAAAAATCCTCATCATTTGGTTTTAATCACGTCTCACCCTTCACCTTTTTCTGCAAGACGAGGATTTTTTGGATCAAATCATTTTAAAATGGCAAATGAATTTCTAAAAGAGAATGGACTGGAAGAAATAGATTGGAAATTATGATCAACTCATAACACCAAAGTTAAATCCATTGCTTCCGACAGAAACAAATGAATGTGATCCGCTTTCTCTTTGAGGACTATCAAATCTTTGTGATTCAATTGCATTTACAATTTTATATTTGCCATACTCTTCATTGAGCAGTGAATAAAACTCATTTTTATTATAATTTGATTTGTTTGCACTTTTTACAACTTCTTTAATGGTTGGTGTTATTTCGCTACCTCTCCAGGCAATGTAGTAGAATTCATCACCTGCAGAAAACCATAATTTGGAGTTGTTTGTCTCATCATGGCGGTTATAGCTCATGAAATGAACTGCATCATGGCCTGCAACATTAACTTTTTTAACATAACTGTTGTGCTCTAGAAAGTATCCGTATAAACTCATAATTCTCGGATTCACATATCTGACTGTAAAAACATCAATATCTTCATCAAATTCATACATGTTGAAGTCACTTGAATACGGATTTTCATATTTGGGTGGGATTTTGAATTTTTCATAGCCCACACTGGCCTTTGTCCAATTTGAACTGTCTATGGCATTAACTGCACCTATTAATATAAACAGTGTTAAAATAAGAATTATAATTTTTTTAAGCATGGTAATAGTATATGTTTAATAATATTTAAATGACTATTCTGTAGCTTGATGTCCGTTTATCCCTATCTTTTGAGTCCATATCAACCAAATCATAAACCAATGGGTTTGTAATCAGTCTTTTCCATATTTCATAGGTAACTTTAATGAAATCTTCATTAAGTTTGATATGGTCACGAATAATTGGGCATTCGTATGGAAATTCAGTTTTATCTAAGATTAAATGAAATTCTCCATTCTTTGATATGTGTGGTACCAGTGGAAATGTCCTGCATTGTATTGGTCTTATGGACCGGTCACATTTTGGAGGATTGCTGCATTTTACAAGGTAAATATTATCTTTCCAGGAATGCGGGTATCTGATTTCGGAAGAATCCATATAATATAATTCAAATTCATCGCTGTCTTCATACATCAGCTCTTCACCGGGCAAGAGATATAAAACTAGCTCTTCGTCATGTGTTTTGTCAGTATCATAAACACAGCATACTTCTCCGCATAGTTTTCCACAATCAAAATCGACAGGTGTGACCTCATCAAGTCTATCATATATTCTTTGAATTGATTTTTTCATTTCTTTTGCTGTAATTTCCATGATTATCCAAATTAATTATATCAATCAAATGTATTATATTTTTTGAAAAATTATTTATAGTCAAATATAAAATATATCTTTAGGTGTAGTTAAATGTATAAAAAAATAATTATTTTTTCAATATTGGCTATATTTTTAATGGGTTTTGTTTCCGCGCAGGATTTTTCTGACTTTAAAATTGGCGACGGATTTAAAGATGTAGGTGATGGAGTTTACGTTAAATATGATTCCAAGGGTGAAACTGAAGAGAGCATGGCAATTCTTAACTATACTCAGCATAATGGTGAGGATTATTTCGTAAATGATACTGGATATGGTTATTCTGTCAATAAATCCAAGAATAATATTTATAATTATTATGATGGCAAACTGAAAGAACAGGGGTCTTGTGAAATTGTAAACAAGAGCGGTAAGTTGTATATTATTGAGTCTTGGGAATCTATTGATAACGCTAAAGACTTTAATAATACCTTTAACGATATTTTGGAATTCAATAAAGTGAATAACCTTAAACCTGTTGATGTTTCCAAAGTTCTCAAATGATTTTTATCCTTCTTTTTTTTTAATTTAAATCTATGTTAAATAAATATTCCATCTAGAAATTATTAAATAATTATTTGGCAATATATAATATTTGTATTTTAAAAATCCTTCCATTGGAGAGGTTTAACATGGGTGATTCAGAAATTACAAGTACAGAAATTATTGATTCATTTGACTGTGACATCATTTCAAAAAAACTTGCAGCTATAAATAATAAAGTTAGATTTTCTATTTTGGAAATTTTAAGGAGCAATAATAAAGATCCGTTATACTCACGTGAAATAAATTCAATTCTTTTAAACAATTATAATATTTCTATTTCTGTCCAAATGTTGGGACAACACTTGAGGCAACTTGTTGAAGCTGAATTGATTGAAGAGGTTAGCGTTAAAAAAGAGGTTGTAAACAAGATTGGTAAAAGAAATGTTAATGGGTATTGCATAAGAAATAATGCTTTTGAAGATTTATTTTTGGAAATTTCTTTTTTATCAGATGAAATCCTGGCATTCTTTGATGTGCATCAAAGTAACTTTAAAAAAGACGATGATGAATATTGCAGATTAACTGTATTTAACGGACCTGACAAAGGCAAATTCTTTAAAATTTCTAAAGATGAGACAGCATTTATCGGTCGTAAAAGCAAGTTCAAAAATGAAGACTTTGATTTTCCGGTTGTTTTATTGGATGATGAATATTCTACTGTTTCTAATGTTTCAAAACCCCACTTAAAATTATTCAATAGGGATGATTCATGGTATATTCTAGATGAAGGAAGCTCCAATGGTACTTTTATCAAAGATACTGAAATACCAATCGGCAAACCTACACCAATAAGGAACAATTCTTTCATTAAATTGTCCCGAGGCAACGGAGGAGCAGTAATTCATTGCTTATTTTAATTGGTGATTTTGTTGGATTTTGAAGAAATTAAAGACCTTGTCGGCAATTATTTCAATGGTCAGTATGAGGTAAAAAAATTTTTAGGCGAAGGATCATTTGCAAAGGTTTATCTGGTAAAGCATAATTACCTGGATGATTTTCGTGCAATGAAAATTATTAAGGAGCCTATAAGTCCGACAACAAATATAAAATCTGTTTTTCATGAAGTGATGCTTGCAACCAAATTGAGGCATGAAAATGTAATAAGCATTTATGATGCCGGTATAATGTCAAGGGATATTGTAAATAAAAGCAAACGTGACCTTGCTTTTTTTGTATTGGAATATGTGCAGGGAGGAGACTTGGAGCAATATTTGAATTCATTTATAAATTCAAATATACTGATGCCAATAAATCGTGCGTTAGACTTAATAAAGCAGATATTAATGGGTTTAAATACTCTTCACATGTCAAATCCTCCAATTGTTCACAGGGATTTGAAGCTGAACAATATTCTGCTTACATATGATAAATGTGGTGAAATTGTTGTAAAAATATCTGATTTTGGCTTTTCAAAGGAAGTAACCACAAGCATTTCCGATATTGATATAGGAGGTACACGGCCATATATGGCTCCGGAATGTTTTAACAAGATATTATCTCCAATGGTTGATATTTATGCGGTAGGAATCATTTTTTATCAGTTGCTGACAAATAGATTACCTTATAATGTTGATGATTTCACGACAGAAGAGATGTTGGATTTAAAACCATGGCAAAATAAATTTGAGCCTCCGAGTTTTTATAATAAAAATGTTTCAAAGAATTTGGATGAAATTGTAATGAAGTGCCTTGAATTCAGTCCTCAAAATCGTTATCAGAATGCATCAGAAGCATTGAATGATGTGGAAATAGCCATTAATGAATTCAAACCTTTAAAGGTTGAAAAAAATCATGTTAGTGATGATTATTTTACGGATTACATTTTAAATGACTCACTTAAAAAAGCTTTTATGCTTGCTAAAATTGAAAATAAGTTGAATGAAGCTATTGAAATTCTTGAAAGTGAAGTTTTAAGGGATTTTGATGTAAGGAAATATTATGGCCAAAGACTAAAAATGTGGAAGTCAGAATATCCTGATGTAAAATTAGTTTCCAGTGCTTTTACGGTTAATTTGAGTGGAAAAAATTATAAATTATCATGTGATTTATTAAAGGAAGCTATAGCTTATAATCCTTCAATTAAAAATAAATATTATCATTTCATTGATTTGTGGCAGATTTTCATAGATTTGTCAAATGAAGGCAATTTGGTTAAGGCAGTTCTGGAATTGGAAAGTTTAATGGACTTGAATAATCATATTCGAGATATTTATTCTCCAATTATAAATATATTGAAGACTTTTTCCGTTGAAGAGATCGTTGCACAATCTGTCCATTGGGTAAATTCGAATAACTTGGTCGATGCCTCAAATTTAATGGAATTTGCAGTTGTATATGATTCAAATATCTGTGAAGAATATGGATACAAACTGTCTTTGTGGAAGCAAAACATGAATACTGATTTTAAAGTTGGCACTCAGGTTGAAGGGGAAACTATTGATTATGCAATTGATTTGGGAACAACAGATTCCATTCTTTCTTATTATAATGAAGGAAACCCTCAGATTATTAAAAATTATAAAACAGGAAAAGATTATACACCATCAGCGGTTCTAATTGATGAAAATAATGATGTGTATATTGGAGAACATGCTAAAAAGGCATTATTGCTGGATAATTCCAATGCTGTATCTGAATTTAAACATAATATGGGATTTTCAGTTCCATTTAATTTTAAAAATGCTTCACGTGAAATGCAACCTGAGGAACTGTCAGCTGAAATTCTAAAGGAATTAAGAGTATCTGCATTCAAACAATGTGGTGTAAATATGGACCATGCAGTTATTTGCGTTCCTGCAAATTCCAATAACATAAAAACAAGAGCAATCAATGATGCCGCAAATCTTGCCGGTTTCAGGTCACATACATTGTTATTGGAGCCGATAGCTGTAGCTTTAGCTTATGATTTATCTTCATATGGAGATGCAAATTGGATTATTTATGATCTCGGCGGAGGCACATTTACTCTTTCCTTAATCAGGTATAAATCTGGTGAAATTGAAAAGATAGACAGTATCAGATTGGATGATTTTGGAGGAGATACTTTGGATTGGGCTATTGTAGATGAAATTTTTGTTCCAAAAATTCTCGATGATTTGCATCTGATTGATTTTAGAAGGCATAATCAAAAATATAAGCAAATTTTTTCAAAACTTAAATTAGCCGCCGAAAAATCTAAAAAAGAATTGGATATTACTACTTCGACAGATATATGTTTAACTAATCTTTTCAGTAATTATGACTTTACTTATAATTTATCAAGAGATGAATTCATTCAAACGGTACAATCATTAATTAAACCTACATTTAATTTGGCACAAAATTTGTTAAATCGCAATTCATTATCATTCGATGAAATTGAAAAAGTTGTTCTTGTAGGTGGCTCATGCATTAGTCCTGTTCTTCGCAGCATAATTGGAAAGAATTTTGATGTTCCTTTGAAATTCAGTTTAAATCCTCTAACAGCAGTTGCCAAAGGGGCTTCAATTTATGCGGGAAGTTTGAAAAAGCCGAAAATTAGAGTATATGATGGTCCAGTATCTGTAATTATTAATTCATGTGACGGACATGTTGATGGAAGGATTTTCACACCTGATGACAAATTTTCATTTTTAGGTTATTTCATAGAGTTTTCAAATTCCAATAATTCATCAGGTAAAGTTCCAGTTAATCTGGATGGAACTTTTGATGTAAATATTAAAAAGGGTGATTATGATATCATGGTTTATGACGGTGAGGGTATTGTCAAAATTGATGAAAAATCACCAAAATCAA
Organism: uncultured Methanobrevibacter sp.; assembly: GCF_946184425.1. GTDB lineage: Archaea > Methanobacteriota > Methanobacteria > Methanobacteriales > Methanobacteriaceae > Methanocatella. The sequence continues at coordinate 68,286 of NZ_CAMHFP010000002.1, forward strand.
TTAAAAATGATGAAATATATATTGAATTTATAGATAAATCCTTTTCAAATAATCATAGTTTGAGAGTTGATGAAATCATAAACTCCTATAATGGCTTAATTAAAAAAGTCGACTATCTAAAGGACTATTCATTTTATCTGAATGAAATTGATATATTGAATTATTTGGACAGGTTAGTTGATATTGTTCAAATTGATAAAAGGGCATTGCTTCAGACTTCAATTTACACTGATTATCTTGAATCTATTGTAGAGAAAAATTTGGATTACCTGAATTTTTCAATTATTTTGGAAAATATTGAAAATAAAGTAAAAATCATAAATGAAAATAAGCTATTTAATATAGATAATTTGGAGAAAAAATTAAAAGAGGCTGTTGAATTAAAAGATTTCAACAAACTAGATGATATTTATAATAGCTTGATGAGGAAATATATTGAAATAAATCGCAAAGATGTGATTATCTCAAGCTTTTTTAATCTAAAGTCTGAAGGCATTTATATTAATAATATGGAAGAATTCAATCATCTGTCTAAAAGGGCAACAGTTTCATTGGAAAAACAGGATTATGACGCTTTGGCAGAAATTGTATGCAGATTATATGAAATTGATGAAAGATTTAAGGAATAGATAAACATGAAAAAGAAAGATAATTCTTCAAAGGCAACGGTTATATTAAATAAGAGTAATTCTGATGGATTTTTGGAGTATCCATATGATTTGGTTTCTATCATCAAAATATTGAATGAAAATACAGATGAATTAATCACTCGTTCAAGTAATTGATGTTAACCTATAATATGATATATTTATTAACAATGTAACCAAGAAATAGTATTAACTTTAAGGTGTTTTCATGGATAAATCTCAAAAAAAGAATCTGTCTTTAAGTATTAATAATAGGAATATAAATATAATCTTTTTAATATTATTTATTTCCAATATCATTCTTTATGGGGCATTAATTACTCATTATTCTTCTCATTATGAGGTATATTTTCATATGAGCAATCTTAATGACATATTTGCTATGGTTTCAGCAGTCATTATATTGGGATTTATCTCTACAAGATTGCCACAGTTTAGAAAATTGGGTGACAGTTCCATTTATGAAGTCAGCTACCTGATTATCTTTGGTATAGTGGGTATGGTTGTTTCTTATTTCAATAAAATCAGTAATTCTGAAGCATTTATAGCTCCTTTTTTTGATATGTTTAAAGTTTTATCTGTGATGTTGATTTTAATGATTATTGCAACTAAAACAAAACCTTTTAAAAACATGTTAAAAGGTAAATTCACCAAAAAAAATCTGTTTTTATGCTTTATAATATTCACTATTTTGGGATGTTTTGCATCTAAATATCATATTTATGTTGACAGTACTCCTGCAAATGTCCGATGTCTGATTATAATGGTTGGAGGATTGCTTGGAGGGCCTTTAGTTGGAATACCTTCTGCAATAATATCTGGAATATTCAGGTTTATTCAAGGGGGTCCTACAGCATTTCCATGTGCAGTTTCAACAGTTCTTGCGGGATTAATCGGAAGCATGATATTTGTCTGGAATGACAGAAAGATTCTTCGCAGGTTACATGCAGTTATTTTAATGTTTCTCTTCATAGGATTAGAAATGTTGCTGATTGTGGTTTTGACACCTCCAAGTATATCATTTGGTTATATTGAAGATGTTTATCCGTTGATGCTTTTTGCATCAGTGTTGGGAATGATTCTGTTTTTAATGATTGTCCGTGAACAGAAGGATAACAGTAAACATGATATAAGTTATGAGGAATTGAGAATTAATGAGCTTGAAAACACTCTGGATGAATATATGGACAAAGTTGACGATTTGCAGGAAGAAATAGATAACTTGAAGAATGAGGATTCAGATTAACCTGGCTACTGTATATTCGCCCAAAAAGTCAAACAGGATTTCAGCTTTTTGATTTTCATTGATTGATTTTTTAATGTCACTTGCACTTTTTACTTCTTCAATTAATGTGTAATCGCTGTTTGCCACATAGCCGGCAATTTTCTCATTAAAAAAGACTGCTATTGCATCAGGATCATGCTCGTTTTCAAGGTCTCTAATCAAATCAACAACGATTCCACTTTTTGGTGTAAAATTATAAAAGCCTGTTCCCGCAATTATAATTAAAATATCTGAGGTATTATTCAGATAATCAATTTGATTCTCTAATTCTTTAAGTCTGTCAAATTCATTATATGCCATCAGGTAGGCTTTTTGTGCTTCAACAAGATTTTCCATGCCTTCAAGAATTTCGGCCTTTAAAAAATAGAATTCAGAGGGGTCTTCACTTTCAGGAAGGATATCTAATGCATCATCAATTAAAATAAGTGACTTATCGTAATTGCCTTCGGGGAAAAATGTGACTTTTGAAAAATCATACAGGCATTTTGCTTTATTTAATCTGATTTCTTGACAATCACAAAGGGATAATGCATTGTCAAAGCATTCAATAGATTTTTCATATTCTTTTAGATTATTTAAAATAATTCCTTTGAGATTCCAGTTTGAAAAGTCTTTATCATTTTCCAGTATCTTATCGATGTGTGTTAATGCTTTTTCATAATCTTTTTGATTAATCAAATGCTCAATTTTGGAAGTTTTTGAAACTTTGAATTTTGCCTGGTGTGTGCTGTCATCTGTTTTGTCATCAAAATCAATATAAAGATAATTATTTGTCATGTTATCTCTCAATTGTATTTAAATTATAATATAAATGAATCTGCTAATTAATTATCAGTTTATCTTCATATTAAATGTTTTACTTTAAATTTATATCCATTTGTGCAAGATAACCTAAAAATGTGGTAATGAATAAAGTCACGACAAATGTTGAGAAAAAATGAATTGGGTATTCTCTAAAAATTAAATTGGGTGTATTTGGCAGTATTAAAATTGTAAAATCTAAAATTGCTGAAGTTAAAATGAATATGCATCCAGCTAGAAATCCTTCTATTACCTCATTTGAATTATAGTTTCTTATGTATAATATTCCAAAGATTGTTGTTGAAATAATGGATATTGTAGGCACAAGTATATTTACATGAGGTAATCTTGATGTAAACAATGGATTTAAAAGTGTTGTTCCAAGGAATAACAAAATCCAGTTCAATATTCCGTATAATACTGCTTTTTTAAAATTCATTATTAAAGTATTTCATTATATTTTTTAAATACTTTGCTATATTTATCAATAAATATTACAAATAATCATCAAGGCATACATTTTTAATCATTAATTTTTGTAATGTTTCGACTCTTTTTTATTTCTCATTTTGCCTTTCAGTTAAAAAGATGGACTTTCAATTGTGCTGCCGGTTTTTCAACTGATTTTTTTCATGGCATTGCATTCAATTTAATTTTACAAAACTTTTAATTATTTTAAAATCATACTTTAAAATATGTCTTTAATTGATTTAATGTATAAAAGGAGAAGTACAAGAAGATTTAATGATGAAGAGATTTCAAAAGAAGATCTTGATTTAATTCTTCAATCAGCACTTTTAGCTCCTTCCGCAATGAATAGAAAACCATGTAATTTCATGGTTGTTGAAAGAAAAGAAACTTTAAAGGAATTATCTGTTTGTAAGGAAGAAGGAGCAGGTTTGGTTGCTGGAGCTAAAAAAGCTATTGTTGTTATTGCTGATACGATGATTGCACCGGATACCTGGATTGAAGATTCTGCAATTGCACTTACACATATGCATTTGATGGCAACGGAGCTTGATATAGGTAGTTGCTGGATTCAAATTCGCTTAAGATCCAAAGACGGAAGGGATTCAGAAGAAATCATCAGAGATATTTTAAAAATAGATTCTCATTACAGGATTGCAGGCATTTTGGCATTAGGTCACAGTGATAAAATTCCAAAGCCACATGATGCAGATGATTTGGACAAGTCAAAAATACATTTCTTGGTTTAGGTAAATTTTTACATGAGGTTAAATTATGGATTATGATGTTATTTATATTGGAAGTGGAAATGCCGCATGGCAGGGTGGTCGTTTTTTAAGGAAAGCGGGGCTTAAAATATTGATTGTTGAGGAAAGTCTCTATGGAGGGACATGTGCAAACAGAGGATGCAACTCAAAGGCATTACTTGATGCACCATATGAGATAAAGGCTTTGGCTGATAACTTTGAAGGTGTTGGTAAAGCGGGAAACTTCGAAGTCGACTGGCCGGCCTTAATGAAATTCAAACAAAAACGTATTGGAAACATGGCTCCCTTTTTAGACGGTAAGTTCAAGGAATATGACCTGGATGTGGCTCATGGAAAAGGAGTAATTGTAGATGAACACACTGTTAAAGTTGGGGATGAAACATACACTACAGAAAAGATTGTTATTGCCACAGGTTTAAAGCCAATTATTCCTGACATTAAAGGCCATGAATATTTGCATGACAGCACTGACTTTTTGGATATTTCAGAACTTCCGAAACATGCAATAATTATAGGAGCTGGTTTTGTAGGTATGGAATTTGCATCTATACTGGCTGAAGCAGGTCTTGAAGCTGATGTGATTATTAGGGGAAACATGGCCTTAAAATATTTCCACCAGCCATATGTGCAGAAGGTAATCGGCATTTTAAAGGAGAAGAATATCAGATTCCATTTCAATGAAACAGTAAAAGAAGTAATAAAGGATGAAAATGTAATTATTGAAAATCCTGAAGATAGAATCCTCAATGTTGAAAAAGGATTGAATGTTGATGAGGATTTAAGAGATCCCGATGCAAAGATAGACAATAAGGCATATGAAAATGCTTTCACAGTAAAGTGTGAAAGTGGATTAAGCATTACCGGAGACTACGTTATAGCTGCAATGGGAAGAGAGGCCAACGTAGATGGCATAGGTCTTGAAAATGTTGGATTAACTTACACCAAATCCGGAATCAAAGTAAATGGACACCTTCAAACAAAAGTTCCAAATATTTATGCTTCAGGAGATGTTGCCGATACAGGCATTGCAAAACTGGTAACAGTTGCCATTCATCACTCAAAATATCTTGCAAAGGAATTGTTGGGCGAAGCGGATGAGATTACATATCCTGTTGTGCCTGCTGTAGCTTATACTATTCCAAGGATTGCAACTGTAGGGGTTCCGGCATATGTTGCTGAGAAAAGCGATGAATATGATGTTCACCAGATAAGGTACGGTAATTCATATTCTCTTGAGCTTAAAAACGATACTACTGCTGAGGCTAAGGTAATTGTAGATAAGGGATTAAACATTGTAGGTGCAGAAATTTATGCAGCAGATGCTGAAAATGTAGCAAACATGTTCGCATTTATCATTAACAAAAAAATAACTCTTGAAGAACTTGATTACATGATTTATGCATTCCCTTCAAGCAGTTCAGTATGTTTGTACAAGTTGCATAATATCCATTATGACTTATAGCATGGGTTTAACCTGTGCTTTCTATCTTTTTTTCATTTTGAGGATTGATTTTAGAAAAAATTTATTAAGTATAACTTAGTAATTAACATATATTATTTTGAACGTGATTTTTATGACAGATGAAAAAATTACTTATGATGATATTAAAAACTATGAAAAATTATTCACATTGGCACCATCATTTCTGCTTGAAAGATGGGCTAAAAAGAATACCAATATGGTTTCAAAGTTTGAATCAAGAGTTCAAGACCAATTGCACAAGTTAAATGATGGTAATAAAAGAAAATTGGATTTAATTTTGAATAGTCCTGTAGAAGATTTGCAGGCCATTATGGCTGATGCATACGAAAAATCCAATAAAAAACAATATAAGATATTGGCTAATCCAAAATATATGGAGTTTATAGAACTGAATTTGGATGAAATTAGAAAAATGGTTTAGTATTGTAATGTTTTACAATTCTAACTCTTTTTTGGTATTTCTGATTTCACATCCCATTTTGCAGAACGGTTAATAAAACATGTGGAAGTTTTTTTCCAATAGCAGTTGTTGCATGTTTTGCATTTGGTCTCACCGTTGCCTTCAAGTTGCCAATCGACCAAAAAGCTAGGGTCTGCTACAAAAGGTCTTTGCATTGAAATGTAGTCAATATCTGTTGTGTTTAAAATTTCATTAATCTGATTTTGAGTTGTTGCTCCACCACCTAAAATAACCGGAATATTCACATTTTTAATTATCTGTTCGCTGGCTTCAATTAAAGGATTTTTTTCTTTGTTTTCGCGTGTGAAGAATTGTGGTGAACGTGGACGAGTAATCTGAAGTGAATCCGCTCCATATTTTTCCAAAATTTTAGCTACCTCAATTGTTTCTGTCAAGGTCATTCCATTTGTTGTTCCATCAAATGCATTTAAACGGCAGTTAATATGCAAATTTGTTGTTTCTTTAATGACTTTGATTATTTCAAGAACTATTTTCAAGCGGTTTAATGTGCTTCCGCCGTATCTGTCTTTGCGTGAGTTGAAGTTCGGATTTATGAATCTGGACAAAAAGTAGTAGTTTCCAAGACCTATCTGAATGCCGTCAAAACCTCCATAATCGAATTTTTGAGCAGCCATAATCATATCTGTCTGGATTTTTCTTATGTCTTCTATAGACACATCATCAATAGCTATGTTCTGTTCAGTTTTTTTACTGTACTGAACCATTCCCAACTGTGCAAATATGGGAACGTCATATACGTGAACGAGATCTGTCAGGTCACGGGCTTCACGTACAAACCTGGCATAATTGGTGGTATTTGAATATTTGGAAAAAACATCCCTTGGATACAAGGAGTACAATTCTGTAATTATCAGTCCGACACCGCTTGCGGCGATATTTTCATATCTGTTATAGATTTCAGGTGTTAAATTCCCTGTTTTTTCTCTTTCAGATTCCCATAAACCAGTTCTTACAATTCTGCTATTAAGTTTCAAGTCTCCAAATTCACAATAATCAAATAAGTCCTTCATGGTTATTAATATAATATAAAATAATATAAATATTAATCATGTCAGTAGAAAGATGCCCACATTGCAATAAGATATTGTCTCCTCAGGAGTCAGTCTGCAGCAATTGTGGCAAAAAGGTTAAAAATCCAAATATAGGAAAAATTAATTCCATATATCATAAAAGCAATGTAGCAACATTGATTTTCTTTGCCGTGTTTCTGGTTGTGGCTTTGATATATGCATTTGTTGACTGGATTTTGGCCATTATTGTTGGTGTTGTTTTGATGGGTTTATTTATGTATTTAATATTTAAACGGTGAAAAATTATGAATGATCTGAATTTTGATGATGAAAGAATCCTTTTTACACCATTGATTCTTTATATTGATTATATTTATTTGCTTCACAATGACTATTTAAAAAAGACTTATAAGGACTTGACTCCCAGTGATGTGACATATCTGATTAATATTTTTTATCATCAGAACTGTTCACAAAGGGACTTGGCAGAGCTTTTGTTTGTTTCAGAGTCAAATGTGGCTCAGATAATTAAAAAATTGGAAAAAAAGGAATATATTGTCAGAGTTCCTGATGATAAAAATAAAAGTAGAAAAATAATTAATTTAACTTCTAAAGGCAAAAATACAGTTTTCATGATTATAAAAGGAATGTATGAATGGGAAGGCGAATTTTTCAAGGATTATAATCCTGAGGATGTTGAAAACTTTAAGAAAATGTTATATGAATATTCACAAAAAACAATCAATTCAATCTAAATATTTATATGGTGAGGTTTACATAATTATAAATTAAGACTTAAGGTACTTAAGTCATTCTTTAGGTGATATTATGGCTGATAAAGAAAAAACAATTGAAGTATTACAAGCTATTGTAACCGGATTATCTGCAAATTCATTTGGACACAGAATTCAATCAAAAATATTTGCGGGATTAGGATTCCAATCTTTAGGAGACAAATATACTACCCATGCAACTGAAGAAATGGACTTTGTAGAACAATTCATGGACCGTATCTTAGATTTAGGCGGAGAAATCAAACAGGAAGCTCAAGAAGCTAAACCTATTTATACTGACATTGTTGAGTTCATTGAAGCAGATTATCAGGTATCTGTTGAAGGTATTGCATTTTTAAATGAAGTAATGGACTCAGGCATTTTTGATGCAACCACTTATGACTTAATGAAAGAATATCTTAAAGATGAAGAAGAGGACATGTACTGGAGCGAACAGCAATTGGATTTATGCAAAATGATTGGTAAACAAAATTACTTGACCCAATTATTAATAAACGACCAAAACGCAGAATAGATTACTATGAAAATCAAAGCTGTAAAAAATATTGAAAACGGTTTCATGACTCAGGGATTTGCTTTTGGTGGAGAAGAAGGTCCTGAAAAATTTGATAATTCCATCAAATATCGTTCAAGCATTCAAAACTTTTTAATTGACACTGGTGATGATGTTATTTTAGTTGATACAGGTGTTCCAAACACATTTCCAATTAACGAACCAGATGAATCAACTCCATTATTTATGGGAGATAAATTCACTGAATATTTAACTTCCCTTAAAGAATTAGGCTATGATAAGGAAGATGTTACTAAAATTATTCTTACCCACAAACATATTGACCATTCAGGTGAAATAAAACAGTTCCCAAATGCTAAAGTTTACCTGTCAAAAACAGAAGCGGAAGCATTAAATCTTGAAGGGGACAATATTGTTCCTGTCGAGTTTACTGACGGCACTTATCACAACTTTGAAAAATCACAAAAAATCGTAGATGGTGTATACTTAATAGAAGCAGTTGGCCACACTATGGGTAACAGTTTAGTAATTGCAGAAGATGATGGATTATTCTACATGTTCCAAGGAGACATTACATATACTGATGAAGCATTGTATGCAAATAAGCTTTCTACTGTTTTTGAAGATATTGAAAAAGCAAGGGAAGCATTAGACAATGTTCGTGAATTTGTAAAAAATAATCCAACAGTATATTTATCAACCCATACACCATTAGGTCATGAGAATCTGGAAAACAAATCAGTTATTGATTTGGAAAATCCCCCAGAAAGTATTTATCCAGAATAGATACTTTCAAATTCTTTTTTTTTTAAAGGTTTTTTTAATGAAAATATTATATTTTACATCAACTGGGAATAATCTATATATTTCTCAAAAACTGGGCGGTGAATTGCTGAGCATCCCCAAACTTGTGAAAAACAATGAATTTGATATTCAAGATGAATGTGTGGGCATTGTTTTTCCAGTATTTTTCGCTAATTCACCAAAAATGCTTCGTGAATTTCTAAAAAAAGTTAATATAAAAACTGATTATCTGTTCATTATAACTTCATACGGTTCTGACGGTGATCAGAATGCACTGAGAATAATGATTGAAACTCTCCAAAATAGGGGCATTCATGTAAATTATGCCAATTCTGTTTTGATGGTTGATAATTTCCTTCCAATGTTTGACATGGCTGAAGAAAAGAAAATTAAAAAAGATGAGGACATTGATGCTCAAATTGAATCTATTAAAGAGGATATAGATTTGAGAAAGGATTTTAGACTATCCAAAAAGATGTTTACAGACATTCCAAATATTGAAGATGTTTTGGAAAAAACAATGATTTCAAAGTTCCATATATCAGTCAGTGAAGATTGCACCAATTGCCAAATTTGTAGCAGGGTCTGTCCTAGAGGAAATATTGCATTTGCTGATGAAAAACCGGTTATAGGTGAAAATTGTGAGTTCTGTCTTGGCTGTGTACATCACTGCAAAAATAATGTTTTGACGATAAATGATGAAAAAAACAGCTCTGAAAGATTCAGAAATCCTCACATTAAGCTTTCTCAAATCATTAAAAGTAACAATGTTTTAACATAAGATTAATTTAATAGTTTTCCCATAATTAGATTCATGAAAAGCTATAAACTTTTTATTTTCATCATGGTTTTAATTGCCTGTGTATCAATATCTGCAGGTTTCAGTGCAGATACAACTAAGATAGTTGACGGATTAAATTCATCATCTGATTTAACACAGGCATTAAAGGATGCAGGAACTCAAAATAAAACTGTAATGTTGCTTTTTGATCAGGACAGTTGTTATTATTGTGACTTGTTGAAGCAGGATGTTTTAAGTAAAAGCAATGTTCAAAAAGAGTTAAATGACAAATTCATTGTTGTTGATGTTGATGTTAACAAGCAACCTCAGCTTGCTGCGCAGTATAAGGTTGTTGGAACTCCAATGATTGTATTTTTGGATTCTAATTCCAAAGAACTGCAAAGAATTGAGGGTTATGTTTCAGCAGATGAATTTTTAACTTCAATTAAGGAGATTTAAATGGAATTTCTTCCGTTAATCTCATTTACCACAGGAGCAATATCCATATTGTCTCCCTGTATTTTACCTATTTTACCTATTTTTGTAAGCGTTAGTCTTAAATCCAAATCAAAAAGTGAATTGATATCATTTATATGTGGTCTGTTGACTATTTTTATTGCAGTAATATTTTTAACAGGATTTTTTACAGCTATTTTATATGCTTATATAGCCCAAATAAGACTAATTTCAGCAATTATTCTCCTGATTATTGGAATTTTGATGTTTTTTGATTATTCTTTAAGCTTCAAAATAATTCCTCAGATAAAAGATAATGGAATTGTATCTAATTATTTGATGGGAGTTTTGACATCAGTTGCCTGGGCTCCATGTTATAGTGGATATCTGATAGCTCTTATAACCTTATTAATCAGTTCAAACAGTCCGACATATGCTATAGTTAATATAATAATCTATTCAGTTGGTTTTGCTTTGACCTTGCTTGTCTTAAGCTATTTCATATCTAAAATAAATTTGGAAAAATTAATTTTAAAAACAAGATATATTCCAAAGATTTTTGCAGTTTTAGTAATCTTTGGAGCTATATATTTAATTTATGAATCAATGAAGGTATTGATTTAATATTGTTCAATTGAAAATAAGAATTGGAAAGCTACAAAGTAGCCATATATTTTTAAATTACTTCAAAATCTATCAGTTTTATTTTGTTTGAAATGAGATCTGAATTTTCATCAATCTCTTCGGATAATTTTGTAGTAATGTATTTTTTGTTGTCGTCTGCAAACACGGTAGCAATTGTCAATTCATCACTGTTCATCAAAACCCCTGCCAAAAAGTTTGCGCCACTGGAGATTCCAATTCCCAAACCGAATTCCTTAGCTATTCTTTTTGACATATTTATGGCATCACAATCGTGGATTAAGACAATTTCATCAATTGCACTTTGATCAACAATTCCAGGTATGAAATCATCGCCAATACCCTCAATTAAATGGCTGCCTTCTTCCATACCCATTTTAAGGATAGATAATGTTGATGGCTCAAGTGCAATAATTTTTGAGTCAGGATTGCTGTCCTTTAATCGTTTTCCGATTCCCATAAGTGTTCCACCTGTTCCGATTCCTGAAACAAATGCATTTACATTAGGAACTGCATCAATTATTTCCTGACCTGTAGTTTTATATTGTGCTTCAACGTTTAACTCATTATCAAATTGAAGTGGTCTGAATGCATTATTTTCTTTTGCAAAATCTTCTGCAAGTTCTAAAGCTTTTTTAAATCCACCTTCTTCTTTGGATACAAGATGCACATGAGCGCCATACATCTCAATCAGATTTCTTCTTTCAACTGATACCCAGTCGGGCATGAATATATGTACGTCATGGCCGTAGAATGCACCTATTGCGCTGAATGAAATTCCTGTGTTTCCGCTTGTTACTTCTACAATTGGCTGACCATCTTTTAGTTCTCCGTTTTGTTTTGATTTTTGAATGATGTATAAAGCAATTCTGTCTTTTATGCTTCCTGAGTAATTGTAATATTCAAGTTTGGTGTAGATACTTCCTAATTTGCCTTCATATTCATAATTAATCTTTATCATTGGGGTGTTGCCAATTAACTTTTCTAAACTCATAATGTTCAATCCGATTCAATAATATAATATTTTATTTATGTTTTTCAATTATAATATATTTTTTTGTAAATTCTCTTCGCTGATTGAAATGATTAAAAGATGAAATTATAATTTTAAACTTTCAAAATTGGGAATAAATATATTGTCAACTATTTTAGACAATCCTGGTGTATTTTAAATATTATATTCTTTAAATAATTAATTATAGAGGTTATGTTAACAAAAGGTTAGCAGATCATATTCTATAATTTTATAAAAATTGTAGAAGGATTTTTTCTCAATTAATTTGGGAGGAGGGATTATATGAGGATCTGTCCTGAATGCGGTACTGAAAACAGTGATAATTCAAAATTTTGTAGAAATTGCGGAAGCAGTTTTGAAAATCTTGCAACAGATGATTTGGGAGTTGGTCAAAACAAACGAAATGTAGGCAATGCTTCAAATCAGAAAAATAAATGGATAGCATTAATATTAAATTTTATTGGAGGAATGATTGCTTATTGTTTTAGTGGTATAGGACATATACTTTATCTTCGATTGTATAAACGGGGATTAATTTTATGTGCAATAGGATTATTAATTACCGCAATATTTGGCATAATTGCTATTTTCAATGATAGTTTCACTGTCACTTTATTATCATTGATATTTGGATTCGGATTGATAATTTATTCTATGTATGATGCTTATAAATGCACTGATGCAATAAATGAGGGCAAACAGTTGCCTTTGCTTTTCAATGCAATAGATTCAGAATCCATGTCAAAATCAAAGGTAATAGCAGTTATTCTAATTTGCGTTGTTGCTCTATTTGCTTTGGTGGGAGCCATAATTTTATCTCCAGAACCTGATTATTCTCCGCAACTTACCAATGGCCTTAGTGGGGATATTATAGGTGGGGATGTCGAAGACTATGATGTTCAAATAAAAATTATCTGTCCTGTTGAATGGTCTGCTTCAATTGGTGATGAAAATACCAGCACTCATTATGAAGGAACAGGCAATAGGACTATTAATATTGATTCTGATGATTATGAAGTAATTGCTGCTGCTGTGCAGAAGACTAAAAGTGGTTCGGATAATCTGAAGGTTCAGATTATAAAAGATGGTAAGGTTGTTGATACAGAAAGCACTACTAAAGATTATGGTGTTGTTACTGTAAGCGCCACTCTTGACGGTAAAACTTTTGCCAATCCTAGTTCTGATAAGATACAGTTTAAAATTACCTGCCCTGTTGAATGGTCAGCCTCCATTGGTGGAGATGACACAAATACACATTATGAGGGAACAGGCAATAAAATCATTGAAGTTGACCCTAAAAACTATAAAGTGATCGCTGCTGCTGTGCAGAAGACTAAAAGTGGTTCGGATAATCTAAAAGTTGAAATTATAAAAGATGGTAAGGTTGTTGATACAGAAAGCACTTCTAAAGATTATGGTGTTGTAACTGTAAGTACGACTATTTAATATTATTTCTTACCATTCTTTTTTTTTAAATCAAAATTGTGATTGTTATTCCGGTAGACTTTCTGTCCATTGATAAGCGATTCTTGCGGATTTGTCATTAACATATACAGTTCCGCATTTCTTAAAATCATTTCTTTCAATTAGTTTTTGCATCACCAGATTGTTTTTGTGCGTGTCTATTCTAATGTTTTTGGATATGCTTTTGCAGTATTTGATGGCGCAATCGAAAATACCTCTGCACTTACCGTCACTTGCAATTCTGTGTACAGTTACATATGCATCATCATTTAACCATTCACCATTTTCGATGTATCTGTATGTGGGTTCATCACCTCTAAAAAGTGCAAATACTCCATGAGGAGATTCATTTTCATAAATCAGATAGCAAATTTCATTTTCAATGTCATTTTCTATCAATTCTTTTGTAGGGTAATGATGTCCCCACTGTGTCGGATTTCCGGATTTAATCATGAAATTCTGTGCAATTTCATATATTTCCATGATTTTATCCAAGTCGTCAGTTACGGCTTTTTGGATATGCATTTTTTTTGACCTACAATAATTATTTTTGTCAGTTAATGATTTTTATAAAAATTATTCAAGATTTTTATTATTTCAGCATTGTTTTTTCCAACAAGAAGATTATGTCTCACATCATCAAAAACGATTAAATCTGATGAGGAAATGCTTTTATGAATAAGTTTTTGCTTATCCAATGGTATAATCTCATCATATTTTCCCGCCAAAATTAATGTAGGCACGTTAATATTGGAAATGCTTTTTTCAGCATTGAAATTTATGCAGGCGTCAACCGCTTTTTCATAAGCCTCAAGGTTTGTATTTTGTGATGAAATCTGCTTTAGGATTTCCAGTTCTTCACGATTTTTTTCAATGACTTCCGGGCACAATACTTTTTCAATCATAAAGTCAAAAAAGTCTTCAAATGATTTGTTTAATTCCTCTTTAAATTGACTGAACAGCTTTGATAAGTAGTCATCACATTTTAGAAATGTTGACATCAAAACAAGAGAAGACACATAATCTGGATATCTGATTGCAAAATCAATTGCTACAGCACCGCCTAGGGAAAATCCAATTACATTTGCTTTTTCAATTTTCAATTCATCCAATATCTTTTTTAAATCATTAGCATAAGTGTTTATGCATATTTCATCTGCACCTAACTCAGATTCACCATGTCCTCTTAAATCAATTCTTATGATTTTATAATTGTTTTTAAGGCTGCTTGTCAATATTTCCCAGTATCTTAAATCGTCCGAAAGGCCATGTATGAATATTAAAGTTTTTCCTTCACCTTCAACAATGTAATTTAGTTTCATAGTTTCCCCATTCATGTTTATATATACTATTTATTTTTACAGTTAAATTTTTATTAAATTATTTCTTTAAATTAAAAAATTTTTATTAAACTATTAATTATTGTTCACCATTTTTTGTTAAGTTGAATTGGCCTTTAAATCTTTAATTGTTTTAAAAATATATCTTTTGTATAAAAAAGTTTAAATTAAATGTTTTTTATAAAACCTTATTAATTAGTATATATTTGTGATTTTATGAAGCCAAAAATTTCAGTTATAATTCCCGTTTACAATGATGAAGAATATATTGGTAGATGCTTAAACAGTCTCATTAACCAGTCATTAAAAGAAATTGAAATCATATGCATAAATGATGGATCTAATGACAATTCTCTTGAAATCCTTGAGGAATATAAAAACAAAGATGACAGGATACAGATTATTTCCCAAAAAAATCAGGGAGCGGGCATCAGTAGAAATAATGGAATAAAATTGGCAGAGGGGGAGTATATTTCATTTGTAGATGCCGATGATTGGATGGAAT
Source organism: uncultured Methanobrevibacter sp. (assembly GCF_946184425.1). Classification (GTDB taxonomy): domain Archaea; phylum Methanobacteriota; class Methanobacteria; order Methanobacteriales; family Methanobacteriaceae; genus Methanocatella. The sequence goes on from NZ_CAMHFP010000002.1 coordinate 83,543, forward strand.
TGGACTCGTTAGAGAAATTATATAAAAATGCCAATGCTAATGATTCAGAAATGGTTTTATTCAATTCAATCGAGCATGGAATCAATGAATTAACAAGGGAAAGAATTTATCTGCCTGCTGATGAATCCGTTGATTACGATAATTTTGTTTTTGATTATAACTATGAAAAGAAGTTAGTCATGAATAAGATGTTTGTGATATGGTCAAAAATTTATAAAACTTCCTTTTTAAAGGAAAACAATTTGGAGTTTTACAGTCATAAAATATTCAATGATGTTCAATTCCATATAGAATCAATGCTTCTGGCCAAAAGGATTTCCTATCTTCCGGAAATTCTATATCACTATAACAGGGCTAATGAAAATTCTCTTCAAACAAAAGCAACATCATCAAACAATAAGATTATAATTTTTGATGTTTTCAGGGGAGTTAAGGATTTTTTAATTAATCATAACTATTATGATGAGTTTAAGCAGAATTTTGCACAATTTATGATAGTTGAATCCAGAGCTAATCTTCTTAAAACCTCTGATGAATTTAAAGATGATTATTATTACACCTTGAGGTCAGAATTTATTAAAATGAATTTTGATTCTGAAACCCTCAATAAGTTTCCTTTCGGTTTGTATAATTTCTATATGCTGGTCTTGAACTGTGAAACTTACAGTAATTTTGATTTATTTAAAACTAAAATTAGCAAAGACGATATTGAAATAGATGAAATTAGTGAAATTACTTTAAATGATGATGAATCTATTGGAGGTCAAACCGGGCAGCAGGAAGTTCTATTGTCTCAGGACAAATTATTCTTGTTCAATCTGGAACATCAACTCTACAGAAAGAATAAGCATATTAAAAATCTCAACAATAAAATAAATATTCTCGAACAAAAGAATGAAAAATTAAACAATAAATTAACCTCTTTTGAAAATAATAACATTAAGCTAAAAGAAAAAAACAAAAAATTAAAAACAAAAAATCAGGACATTATAAATCAAAATAAGGAACTTAAAAAATTAATTAAAGAATATGAGTCTTCAACAAGTTGGAAAATCACAAAACCGTTAAGAAAAACAACAAATATGTTTAAAAAATAGTATGGAGGTTAAACGATGTCATTTGGAGAAAATTTTTTGGTGGATAATTTTTTCATAATTGATTCAAAAAACTTAAATCAGGTAACAACTTCTTTTTATGGGTATTCAATCGATTCACAGGGTAATGTATTTACTGAGTATGATGAGGATATTGAATTAACTTCCGACGGAGCTTATGTTTTGGTAGATGTTTATGAAGATAAAATAGTCATTAATCAGGATTTTATGGGTTCCTATGGATTATATTTATATCAAAATGATGATTATTTTGCTATTTCAAATTCATTTATCAAATTGGTGGATTATATAAAGTTAACTCAAAAAATTTCACTCAATCAGGATTATGCAAATGATTTGCTTTTTACAAATCTGTGTTCAAGGGCGTATAATGAGACATTGGTAAACGAGATTGAATGTTTGTCAAGAAACTGCATTGTCACTATAGATAAATCAGATAAAACAGTTGAATTTGACTACATTGACTATGGAGAAAGTACCATTCCCATAGATTCAAAAAATGCTTTGGATATTCTGGATGATTGGTTCTACAAATGGGTAAACATAATAAGATTGTTGAAAAGCAAAACAAATAATCTCGCTTTTCATCTGTCCGGCGGTTTTGACTCAAGAATCATTGCGGTATTGTGGTTATCTGCAAACATTAACCTGAATGACATTAAGATAGTGTCTATAAATGACCATCTCCACACTCATAAAGAAGATTTTGAAATTGCCAGTGAAATAGCTGATAAATTCAATTTTAAGTTAAATGAGGGAAAAATTAATGAGAAAATTATTGGATTTGAAGATATTCAAATGCCGATGATGAATTCTTTTTATACCAAACAAGGTTTTCACAAGGAAATGTATTTTAAAACATTCAGATATGAACATCCTGTCTATACATTCACAGGTTCCGGAGGAGGTGTTATAAGAGAATTAAACAATGAAGTTCCATCAGAATTTATAGAGGATATTAAAAAGAGGAACCATAATGTGGATTATTCATTAACAAAATCATCAATCAATCTTTTTGAAAACGCACGCATTAGGTTAAATGAGAGATTCGCAGTTGACATGGATTCAAAGGAAATTGTAGATATATATCACAGAGAAGTTAGAAACAGGATTCATTTCGGCAAATCTGCTGTAGAGACATTTTTTGCAAACGACATTTCCTTAACTCCTTTATTAGATTCAAATCTAATTAAGATAAAGCTTACAACAGAGGAGTGCAAAGACAATAATCTGTTGATGGCATTGATTTTCTCAAGATTCTACCCTCAATTATTGGAATTTAAAATTGAAGGCAACCGTGGATTCAGACAGGAAACAATAGATTATGCCAATAAAATTAATGAACAATATCCATTTGAATTAAAGGACTTTACAAGAATTCCAGATATGGAATCTGATGAAAAGAGTGAAAATATCATTTTAAACGATGAATACATATCAAGACGGGACATTGATAATTATCTGGAAGAAATTTTTAATTCCAGAACTTTTGAAAAGGAATTTGAGAAATATTTCTCATTTGAATCATATTCATATATACATAAAATCACAAAAAATACTCAGTATTATCCTTTAAAAGCTGTTTATGCTGCAATAGCGGTTTTAAAAATTATCAAGGATGTTGAATTTTCCAATAGGGGAATCGATTATTCAGAAATGGACTGGCTTGACGGTTTCTTTGATGATAAAAACTTGGTTAGATTAATTAAACTTGAAGACAAAAAGGATTTGATTAAATTTGCAACTGCCAGATTGGATATTAAAAACAACGGTGAAAATAATTCAATTGAAGTCATTAAAAATTCGGATGAATATTCCCGTCAGCAATTCCCTCGCTGGTTTGAAGATTCCAAAGGAAAAGGTCTGGTTATTGAAAGTTATAGGGGAGAATTGGATTTGCAGCTCCAATGTGTCAATAAAGGTAATCTTGAAATAAAACTAAAGGGAGTAGACATTAGGGATGAATCAGGTAACAAATTGCCTATTTATATTAATTACACTTCTTTCATGATTAATGGTGAAAAGCACATAGAAAATGTTTTGACAAAAAATGATGAACCCTTCGTATATAAAAAAGAAGTTGAAGATCAGGAAATTGTTGAAATGCATGTTGAATGGCATCCTTTGAATTCAAAATCAGTTTATCAAAATAAACTTAAAATCAAAAATGATAATCTGCAAAATGAGAACTGGGAACTTTTAAGAAAATTGGATGATATAAAATCTAAATGCAATCAGCTTGAAATTGAGAATAAAAACCTTAAAGAAAAGAATGATTCAAAATCTTCAAAATTCAAATCATTTTTAAGGAAATGATTTTTATTTTATTTATCAGTGAAATAATGGGCTATGAACTATTTGGATTGGGGATTTGATTCTCTTTAAATATCAGAATATCAAAATATGATTTATATTGAAATTTTTTAAAGTATTTTTAAAAATTAAATGATATTTTTTAAATTTTGTATTTTTTTTACAAAAAATATTAATGATTATTATAAAAAATAATATAAAATTTTATATATGTGAAGATTAATATATTATGAACAGAAATGTTACTAAACTAATTGGGTTGAAAAAATGAATGAATCTACAAAAATATTAACTATTCAGGATTTGTCCTGTTTCGGGCAATGCTCTATAACCGTTGCACTTCCAGTAGTTTCTGCATTTGGAATAGAAACTGCAGTGCTTCCTTCAGCTGTTTTATCCACTCATACTTCTGGTTTTACTGATTATACTGTTAGGGACCTAACAGATGACTTGCCTGCAATTCAAAAGCATTGGGAAAGTGAAAGAATATATTTTGATGCCATTTACACAGGATTTATTGCATCAGCAGAACAGATGGATTATATAAAAAGCATTATAGATTCACGACTTAAACCTAACGGAAGTGTATTTGTTGATCCTGCAATGGCTGATCATGGGGAATTTTATAATGGTTTTGACCAGGAATTTGCAGATAAAATGGGAGAACTTTGTAAATTGGGCGATTATATTCTTCCAAACACAACTGAAGCCTGTTATATATTACATAAACCTTGGAAAGAACATTTTTCCGAAGATGAAATGTTGGAAATGGCAAGGGAACTTGCAGATTTTACAAAAAGATATGTCATTCTCAAAGGATACGAAAGGGAAAATGAGCTTGGAATGATTATTTTCGATAAGAAAGACTCATCCGTTGAAATTGTTTTCAATGATAAAATCAATTATGTATCTCATGGAACAGGAGATGTTTTTGCATCATCTTTTGTCGGTTCAACTATACTTGGAAAAAACCCCTCTAGGGCGGCTAAAATCGCAGGAGAGTTTACAAAAATAGCTATTGAAAAAACAATTGGTGATGAAACACATACTTATGGTGTAAAATTTGAACAGGCCATTCCTGAATTATATGGTCTTTTGAAAAAATATTAATTTTTTATTTTTTTTATAAAATCATAATATATGTAATTTTTTTTATTATTTTTTTTTAATATTAATTTATTTAACATATTTTTAATAATTATATTCTATTTTTTTATTAATTTTGTTTAATTTAGGTATGCCTAAAAATTTATATAGTTATTAGTTCAATCATTATATAACTCAAAATAACCAATGGAGGAAAACTTATGATATTAGAAGGTGTAGAAAAAACAATGCTTTTGACATTATTTGCCAAAGCACAACATTCACAAAAAAAGAACCACAAATTTTACGATCAAAAAGCAATAGAGATAATATCCAAGATAGATTATGATTTCACAGTTGCAAATCAGGATAGATTTATGAAATATGGTGTGATTTCAAGAACAATTGTTCTTGATGAAATGGTTTCAGATTACATTAAAAAACATCCTCACTCTACTATAGTCAACATTGCTTCAGGAATGGATACAAGATTCAACAGACTGGACAACTGTTTAATCAAATGGTATAATATCGATTTGGAAAACTCAGTTAATTTCAGAAGACAATATCTTGAAGACACAGACAGGGTCAAAACACTTGCATACTCAGCAATGGATTCCAATTGGGCTAGTGAAATTAAAATAGAAAGTGGCAATGTTCTTTTTATCATTGAAGGTCTTAGCATGTATCTTACAGAAAATGACAATTCAGAAATTCTAAAAATAATAAATGACAATTTCAGACACTGCAGCATATTTGTTGAGATAATGCCTCCAGTTTCAGTAGAAAATGTAAAGGAAAAATCTGTAGAGCAGACCAGTTCAGAATTTATATGGGGTGTTGAAAAAGGTTCACAACTTCTTAATTTAAATTCCGGATTTAAGTGGATTCGAGATGTAAATCTTTTTGATGGAATGAACAAGTTCAAGCCGGCATTCAGATTGTTTACATGGCTTCCATTTTTGCGAAAAAAGATGGATTATATTGCAGTTTTGGAAAAATAGTTTTTAAGCTGATATTTTTAATAATATTATAAATTATTTTTCTAAATTTTATCTATTTGTACAAAACAAAATATCAAATTAAATTTTTTTCAAATCTTATATTTTTAGCTAAATATTTAAGATATTTGTACCATAATATTAATTATTAACATTTAAGGTTTTGACATTTATGAATATCTTAATATCCAATGATGATGGGGTTTTTGCACCGGGGATATTGGCTGCAAAACAGGCAGTTGAAGACTTGGGAAACGTTACGGTTGTCGCTCCTGATAAAAACAACAGCAGTGTAGGGCGTCGTTTAACATTATTCAAGCATTTGAAAATCAATAAATGTGAACTTGAAGATGGAAGCCTTGCCTATTCTGTTTCTGGAAGTCCTGCAGATTCTGTTGTAGTTGGTGCAAACTATATAATGGATGAAAAGCCTGACCTGGTCATAACCGGAATCAATCAGGGCGTTAATATAAGTTGTGATATTACTTCTTCTGGAACAGTCTGTGCAGCTTTTGAAGCGGTCAGTTTGGGAATACCTGCAATTGCAGTTTCATTGTTCATGGACCCTAAAACCTCTTATAAACAGGATGAAAACGGTGAATGGTTTTTGGATTATGATTTTACATTGACAAAGAAAGTTTTGCATGATATCGTTTTGAAGATAATCGAAGATGGCTTTCCAGAAGGCGTTGATTTATTCAATTTGAATGTGCCTTCAAATTATGATTGCGAAGAGGTTAAGATTACTCATTTGTCTCATAAGATGCTTGACAAGCAGGTCATTGATCGGAGCAGCAGTGAAAAATCAGAGTTATTCAATTATTCTCTGGATGAAAATCAGGATGATGAAGGTTTAATCATGATTACACCTGATCTAGTCAATGAATATGAAAAAGACAGTGACGGATATGCATTGATTGTTGAAAAAAGACCGAGTTTGACACCTCTGAATGTCAATATGACTCATGAAAATTTGAAGGATTGGTAGTTCATGTTTTATTTGTAAAATCTGATGATAATTCAGTAATTGATGCAACTGATGAAATAAATTTCAATAACTACTATTTTTTACATTTTTTTAGATTAATGATACTCATTTACAATCTGAATTCTATTTAAGCAAATTTTATATATTTTTTATACTAAACATTTATATTAAAGAGTATTTATTTCTTAAATTAATCATAAAAAATGAGTGTTATGTATAAGGTAGTAAACGGAAAAAAGAGAATTTTTTATTTAGACCAGTTAAGGGCGCTGGCTATAATGCTGGTTGTTTTGGCTCATGTTTTTAGAAATTTTTCAAATAATTTTGCTGTAGGAACTTGGCAATGGTACTTTTCAACACTGTGGGTTGATATTGCTGTAATGGGTGTGCCGTTGTTTTTGATGATAAGTGGTTCATTATTGCTAAATAGGGATTATGAACTCGGAAGCTTTTTGAAGCATAGATTTGCAAGGATACTTATACCATTCATTCCTTGGGCTATCTTATTGCCGTTTCTTTTGATGTTTGTAAACGGATATGATGTCTCTTTAGTATCATATAAAAATATCTTTTTAGATAAGCAGTATTGGTTCATATATATGCTGATTGGGGTTTATCTGTTCTTGCCTGTAATCAATTCATTTGTAAAGGAATTTAAGCTTCGGGGTGTTGAATATTTTTTAGTTGTGTGGCTTGTCACCATGGTATTGGGTTTTCTTAATAAGTATCCGTTCCATGAACTTGAGCTGAGTTATTTTGCAGGTTATCTCGGTTACTTTGTGATGGGATATTATTTGGCAAATAAGGATTTCAAACTGTCAGACAAGAATATGATCAGATTAGGTTTTATAATTGCTGTGGTATTCACATTCATCAATATGAGATATACAATTAGCCGTGGATTTACAACCAAATCAGTCATGTGGTGCACATATTTGACAATTGTTCCGGTAATGCAGGCAACAGGATTGTTTTTAATATTCAAATATTGGGCGGCATTCAGTTCCAAAAATCCGGGTTCATTCAAAAATAGGATTTATTCCTTCTTGAAGGATTCTTTCGTATTCAAAATAATTTTTGCAATAAGTACATACAGTTACGGTATATTTTTGGTGCATTATTTCCCTTTAAATACCCTTAAATATATTGGAAATCATATGATTCCATTTTTCAAGTGGAACCCTCTCATTTGGCTGCCATTAAATTATATTGCTGTATTTGTTTTGGCATTCTTAATCGTATTTATCTGCGGCCATATTCCATTCATAAAACGATTTAGTGGTGCACATTAATGTATTAATATCATTTTAATACATTATCTTTTTTTATTATTTTTTTTAGGAGCATGAGGTTTACAACTGCACTGTTATGCATACATCAATATTTATATCTTCAAAAAATTAATTGTTTATTATGAAGGATATATTTGACCGTTGCGGCTTCGGAAGTTTTGAACTTAACAGCAGGATAGTTAGAACAGGTTTATGGGAGTCCCAAAGAGAACCTCTCGGAAATTTCACACCAGAAATATATGACAGATATGAAAGCATTGCCGCAAGCGGTGTAGGATTAATAATTACTGAAGTAATTTCACTTTATCCCCGCGATGTCTTTTCAAAATACACTCACACCATTAATTTTAATCGTTTTGTAAGAGAAGCAAAGGACTTAACAGATCTTGTTCATGTATATGACGTGCCTATTTTTGCTCAGTTAGCCTTTGTACAGTATAACAAAAGAACTGAACAGAATCTGGAAGCTGAAGATTTATCAATTGAGGACATCAGAAAAATCCAGGCTGATTTCATTATAGCTGCGCAAAAAATGGATTTTGCAGGTTTTGACGGAATACAAATAGCGCTTGGAAACAATTATTTCCTGAGTCGTTTCATTAACCCTTCATATAATTTTCGTCATGATGAATATGGTGGTAATACGCTGAACAGGTTAAGGATGGTATTGGAAATCATTAAAGTTATCAAACAGAATACCAAATTGCACATCAACTGCAGATTAAATGCTTATGATGAATCCCAGAATGGAATGACAATTGATGAGACCATTGAAATAGCTAAACTGCTTGAAAAGCATGGTGCTGATTCACTCCAAATAACCCGTCCTCTATCATCTGTCTTTTTCACCCGCAATAATACTGAAAGCAACCCTTTAATTGATGCAACTGAAAAGATTCTAGAAGAGATTGACATTCCTGTTATTTTAGGAGGTGGACTGACCAGTCAGAATCAAATAAATAAATTGCTGAATGAAACCAATATCGAATATGTATCTATGCAACGACCATTTGTTGCTGACCCAAGCTTTCTGGTTGACTGGCAAATTAAAGGCAATGGTGAAAGTTTTTGTCAGGCATGCAATAACTGTTATTCAAAAAAGGCAAGTACCTGTCATTTAAAGCCATGCAGTCCCGAGTATTATAAATGAACTTTTTTTTTTTATCTGCTATAACTGCCTTGAAATTGCCATGTGATTTGAAAATATCAAATCAATCAGACATTATTCAATTTCTGTTGGAAAAATTAATTCATTTGTTCCATTGACCTGTATTAAATTAGATTCATAGTTCTTAAAACTATTTGATCATGCTTTTTACCTAAATTTTAGGTTATATGGCTCAGATTATTTTACCAGTTCAATTGTAATTTATTATTTGCTTGGTGTCCATAAAATCTTTATTTTTATTTAATATTTAATGTATATCAAATAAAACGAATATTTGATAAATTAAATTTAAATTAAGAAAAGAAAATCTTTTTTAACTATTATTAATTAATATAATGATTAAGTTAATCAAGGTATGTTTAATTTAATTGGGAGATATTATGAATAAGTTTTTCAAAAAAACAGTAATTGCAGTTTCCATTTTATTAATTTTATTTTTGATGATGGGTTTTGCTTTCTCCAGTGGAAATAATTCCAGTAATTCATCATTTGAAAAATTTTATGAAAATTCAAATTCACAATCACATGACATTAACATTTCAGGTAATGTAAGTCTTAATGATAATGGCACTTCAGATGATTTTAAAGAAAATGAAGAAACCCCTCAAAATTCAAGTGGAAACAATAACAGTAGCAATTTAACTAACAATAGTTCGATTTCAGATAATACTCCTGAAGAAATGTATGAATCTACAAAGGTTAACTATAAACCATTAACAACAGATTACACTGAAGGTTACGTGTTTTTTCCTGTTTATGCTTATGATATTGTAAGTTATGATGGAATCAGATACATCAATCCAAAATATAATTCAATCGTTAAATTAATTGTATTCACAGGAAGCACTTTCAAGAATTATTCGGGCAAAATTGGAGATAATGGGATAGCTCAGGTTAAGTTGTATGGCTTAAGTATAGGAAATCATATAATTAAAATTCATGTTGATGGAAAATATTACGGTTCATCATCTATAAAGGTTTTAAAATCTACCGCTCGGGTATATGCACCTCTTACACAGGTAAATTATAATAGAACCAATTATTTTTTTATCAGGGTTATTGATACACATAATTTCAATGTCAAGGCGACTATACTGAAAATCAAGGTTTATTCCGGCAGTAAATATAAAATATACACAGTTAGAACAAATGCTGCTGGCCTTGCAAGAATGCACACTAAAGGTTTATCATTGGGTGTTCATAATGTCATTATCTATTCCGTTAACAGTAAGTTTAACATTAATAAGGCTTCAAAAATTATCGTCAGGAAAAGTGCAAATAACACAGTTAAGCAGGTGGTGGGATATACCCAAAACGGAATAGTGAAATATAAAGACAAAACTTATTTCAAGATAACTGTCAAAAATACATTAGTTTTCCCAGTTAAACAGTTGCTTTTGAATGTAAAGGTGAATTCAGGTAAATATTATAATATATATAAAGTTAGAACTAATTCAAATGGAGTTGCTAGCCTGAATACTGGTGGATTATCATTAGGTAATCATAATGTACTGATTACGTCAGCCAACACAAATTATTTGTTAAAAAAGATTTCACTGATTTCGGTGCAAAAGAATGTTGTGAATAATAAAATAGAAAAAACAAGGTTAAAATCTTTAATTTTTAATCATCCTGGCAATGATTATTTTGCAAAACTGACATGGACTTCAAAGAAAAATGCCGATTATCAAATTCTAAGAAAGTCTGAAGGTAATTTTAAAATAATTGCGACAGTAACCGCCAATAGTGAAGAAATGTCTTTTATAGATAAGGTTTGTGAAAATGATTCCTATACATATTCTGTCAGGGAAATAATAACCAAGGGCAATACAAAAATATTGGGGCCTTATGATTCAGAGGGATTGAAACTATTGAAATATCCTACAGTAAGTGTTGAATTTTACAATAATAAGGCGGTAATCCATTGGAGTAAAGTTTCAGGTGCAACAAAATACTTAATATATAATAAAATCGGAAAAGAAGGCAAGTTTAAATTAATCGGCACAGCAGATGGAAGTAAACTGAATTTTGCTCACTATTACTATAAATCCGCAGGTGATGAGATTAAAAGGAATTTCACTGAATATTACTATAAATCTGCACCAGACATATCTGATAAACTGATAAAAGGTGTTTTCATTGATCCAAGTTCAAATGATTTGGTCTACACAGTCAGAGCCTGCACAATAGGAAAAGTTGACGGTGTAGAAAAAACAAGTTTCGGTACATATCTAATCGACGGTGATTTTCACCTTGAATGCCCAACTATAATTTCCCTTTCTGAGGGCATTATAACCTGGGACACAGTTCCAAATGCCGACGGTTATCTTATATTGAAAAATAATAATTCAGATAATGTGTGGAATGTAATAAAACAGGTAACTAAAAATACTGAGGTTCATCAGTCTGCGGAAATTGGTGAAATTGAGAAGGATTCCTATTATGCCGTGCAGGCATATTCCAATAAAAATGGTGAAATTATTTATGGGGGATATGATGAAGGTTTCACCCTTAAGCATTTTTCTCAAAATTATTCTAATAACAGTATATTGTATATTGGAGATAGTCTTACTTTCGGAGCATATTATTCTTCAAGTAAAAATGACTTCTTCTCCATACCTTATAGAGTGGCGCAGTTAATTGGTGGAGTGTATTATAATCCTTCAATTATGGGGTCTACTTATCATAGTCTTGAAAAAAATATTAATAATGTTAGAGATGTCCTTATTAATGCTGTAATAAATCCAATATATTCAGGAAAACCTCCTTTTTCTGGCCGAAATATGGTTTATACAAATAATAGTATTGGTCAGGCAAACACACGTATTGCAGATTATGATGTAGTTGTAATGGCTGCCGGAACTAACGATTACATTACGGATGCCAAATTAGGCTCTTTGAATAGTAATGATACAAAAACATTCAATGGTGCAATCAACTATATTTTGAATAAAATAGAAAAATCAAGTGAATATCGTGTTAATCATGGAAAAACACCAATTAAGGTGGTTTTTGTTGATTTATATTATAGTGATACTGTTTATGACCTGAAAAAGATAACAAACAGGGATGTAACTCCTAACAATATTGGATTGACATTGACAAATTATCAGAATGCTTTAAATAATCAGATTAAAAAATGGAATACCAGCGAATTTTTGACATTTTATCAATTTAAGACAAGAAGCTATAATATAGTTACCCAGCATAATTGCGCATATACCACATCCGATAATTTACATTTAACCAGAGCTTCCTACAGCAAATACGGCAATGCATTTGCGGAGTTCCTTGTAAATAATGTTTACACTAATTCAACGGTTAATTTTTAGAGGTATAATATTTACATTTTTTTCACAAAATTTTTCTTTAAAGTAACTTTGAATTCTGTATAGGTCAATTAATTTTAATTGAATATTTGAACAATTTATAGCAAATTTAAGTGTATGTGTGCACTTGCATTCGGAAATATTTATATATATTTTATTTATATGATATTTAATAGAGATTATATTTCACTAAAAAAAGGTGATTAATATTGAACATTAAAGGAGTTTTAATTTTAGTTATCGTGACAAGTATTTTAATCAGTAGCGTATGTGCGGCTGGAGTCAATGACTTTAAAGTTGACAGCTCATTCAAAAATGTATACAGTTCAGAATATTATGCAGTATATGCAACAAACGATCAAACATCTGGAATAAGCATCTACAAAAATGTAAACGACGATGTATATGACGACCAATACAACGATGATGTCCTAGACGGAGCAATTCACCATGACGGAAGAGAATACACCTAGTGGATGGGCATGGTTCTTAATTCAAGACAATGAATCAAAATATTTAAAATATCCGTACATTATTAGGGTATTTGAAAGATTCAAGACCAGTTATATGAAGGTGATTTTGATAATAATGAAAGATATGAACTGGGTGAAAAGACATCTGAAATATCTGATTTTTTCTGTTTTTAACTGAATTAATCATGTTTGAATTTTCATCTGAAGTTTTACATGCTTTTCAAATGAATTTATGGAAAATGATATTAACATTCAAATCCAAATTTATATCTATATATTTCAAAATAGTGAGATGATAATATGCACACATGTCCCGACTGTGGCTCAATAATTATGGAAGGAGACCCCTATTGCACACATTGCGGAGCTCATCTGTCCTGGAGTGACGATTATGGCTCTCAAGGAAGGTCAAATATGGGATACTCCGATTTTGATGACTCCCTTGAAAAATCATTAGAATTTGAAAAAAGACATCAGGAACTCATTAATAAAATATGTGAAAAATATAAAGTGGAACTGGAAGATTTGGACATTAAAGATGGATATACAGAATATATTTTCCTTAGAAAAACACCATACTACACTTTAAAAATCGTTGCAACAGACCAGTACGGTGGAATGATTGGAATTATAAATGATGCAACAAGAGTTGATTTTACAAAAATACTGGAAAACAGGGATTATCAGGAAATGATTAAGGATTTGGGGCCTCATAAATTAACTACAGATCTTTACAGGGATGAAATGCATATCGTCACACAAGATGCCATCTACCAGATAGATATGGAAAATAAGAAGTTAATAGAGGTAAAAAAAGAGAAAGTTACATAATATTTTGCGAAACAGGAGATATTATGAACAATGTGTTTAGTTTTGAAGGAATAGAAATTAATCAGGACTTGTTGGAGAGAACAAATCCCATATTTAACACTGCTCGGATGACTCTTTTTCAGCTGGCGGTAGCAGGTCATGATGATGCAATGGATATAGTTGAAAAGTTGAATCTTACCAAGGAAGATACACAGAACAGCAAAACTGTCAAGGCCGATGAGGATGATCTTTTTGTTAACAGCGTCATTATGGATGTGAGATATTTTACCAGTGGAAAGCTCGCTAAGGAATCTGGTTTAACCGTGGTTGACTTGCCATGCGGTTTCACACCCAGAGCCCTTGAATTTTCAAAAAGCGGCAGGAAATATGTTGGAATGGATCTTCCCGCAACAATCAATGAAGTTGAACCTGCCATTATGTCACTGCTGGATGAAAACCAAAAAAAGCTTGTTAGTTTTGAAGGCGTGGATGCAACAAATTATCAGTCCCTTAAGTCTGCATTTGACAAAATTGATGGTGAGGTATGCATAACAACAGAGGGGCTCCTGATGTATCTTACAAATTCCGAGATGGATGTCATGTGCGATAACATTAAAAAGATTCTTCAAGAGCATGGAGGATACTGGATTACTCTTGATCCTGAAATATCTTTTCTCTATGTTTTGATAGTGAAAGCTTTTTATGGTGATCGAACAAGGGAAATTATGTATCGGTCTAGGTTTAGAATAGAGGATAAATCTGATGTAAAGGCTGTGCGCAATACAATAACTGTTCGTGTCGTAGGTGATGTTCAGGAAAATATGAGAAATGCAATTAATTATATTGCCTCAAGGGGATTTAAACTGGAAAGGATACCATTTGCAGACCATGTTCCTGAGTTTAAAAGTTTAAAGAATGCAGACCCTAAAATTGCAGACCATATCAAGGAAGGCCTTAAGAGAGTGTGTATATGGAAGATTTCCGTAGATGAATCGGATAAGGAGGAAATTTCTGATTCCGGAACTGAGTCTTTTGATGCAGATGCGTCAATTGATGGTGACATGCTTAATCTCATCATGTCAGGAAATTTAGATTCATTAAGTGCACCTAATCTTCTTGCCAATTATGAAAAGATTAAAAAAGATAATGCTTTAAGAAGCGTGATGATTGATTGTTCAAAACTGGAATATGTATCATCTGCAGGTCTGCGCGTTCTTCTTATTATGCATGATGGCTGCAGGGGTGGAGTTGTAATGAAGTCATGCAATGAAAGGGTCAGAGAAGTTTTATCAGATACTGATATAAAAATTAAATAAATTGATTCAGCAATTATCATTCATAATCTTCACAATAACATCCTTTGCATATATGATGTCCTAAATTGCAGTAATACTCAACATATCCATCAATTTCCATATCTCCAACAATTCCTCCGTAACTGTCAAAAAATTCCTCGTAGAAATGTATGCAAGTAAAACTGCAGTAGCCTCCACGGGTCGGTGGAGTGTTTTCTATTTGTTTTCTTCTCATTTCTTTTTCTTTAGCTATTCTGGCTTCTTCTTCAGCTCTTTTCTGATCTATTCTGATTTTATTTTCCTGCATTAACTGATTTATCCTATCTTCAACTTCTCCACTTTTAATTTTCCCGGAGTCGATTTCTTCGTAAACCTGTTTTTTGATATTTTCCGCCGTATTAAAACCTATACCCATTCTGAGTATTTCCTCAGTGAAACTTGCCTTGAATAATATTCCTCCCCCCATTACTTTTTTAAGCTGATTTCTGGCTCTTTCTTTTTCGTATTTATCCTGAACTGATTTTAATGAAGTGTCCTGTTTCATATCCTCTTTATCTATTTTAGTCCCACAATTACCGCAATAATTATAATCTTTTTCTAATTTGGCCCCGCAGTTAGTGCAAAAATTGCCCATATTATCATTCCCCAATTCAATCTTATTAAACACAGTTTAGTCTAAACTTATATATATGTTTCTAAGTTCTGCCATTTATATTAACTGTATTTATATTTTTTTCAAGGTAAATGAAGATGAATATGCATAATATTGCAGCAATAATTGCGAGTAATTGGGAAAAAATTATGGAAAAGAGACAGATTAAGTTATTTCTATTCTAAGAATGATACGGAAGATAAAACTGTTTTTAAAAAGAAAATTAGTAACTTTCAACAAAGGGATGAATTACTATTATATTTCTCTCTTTTTTGTATATTTTTTAAAA
>NZ_CAMHFP010000003.1 GCF_946184425.1 uncultured Methanobrevibacter sp.
TCCAGATCTGCAGACGGATTCTACATGGAAGCTCACCCTAAACTCAGACCTGTTGACACCTTAACTGACGGTGTTTACATTGCTGGTGTAGCACAAGGTCCTAAAGATATTCCTGACTCCGTAGCACAAGGTTCAGCTGCAGCATCCAGAGCAGCTATCCCAATGGCTAAAGGAGAAGTAGAAATCGAACCTATTATTGCATCCAACGATGAAACCGTTTGTGGAGCATGCCAAGTATGTGTTGAATTATGTCCATTCGGTGCTATTACTATCGCAACCGGTGTAGGTGGTAAAGAATTCGCACAAATTAACACTGCATTATGTAAAGGATGCGGAACTTGTGTAGGTGCATGTCCATCTGGTGCAATGAACCAACAACACTTCAAAACCGAGCAAATTATGGCACAAATCAGTGCTGCTCTTGAAGACATAGGTAAATAGATTTAGAGATTAATTTCTCTATTTCTTTTTTTTCTTTTTTTATTCATTTTCATAATGTAAACCAATTACTTTAAAAAATTAGATTTTTCTCTTGTAGACTTTTTTCTTTCACTTATATGTAACAAAAATTTTATATAATTTTAAATGTAAAATTACGACTGTACAAATAAGTGTTTATTATTAAATGATTTCTTTTATTGATAATGTTGAGTTCGATTTCGTTCTAACTTACATTTTTAATGATTATAAATTTTTTTAAGTTTAATGCACGATTTGGTTATTTTCATCATTTATATATAACTATTGTTATTAATGAGGAACACGACTATGAAAAACAATCCCAAAATACTTTTATATATTTTAATGCTATCAACATTGGGTATTAACACTCCATTAAGTATTATTGGTATTATTTCACAAATTTCACAATATTTCAACACATCAATTGCGATATCCGGTCTTTATGTAAGCTCATTCACGTTTACAATTGCGATTTCAGGTCTTTTCATACCTATATTTTTTTCAAAATTCAACCGAAAGACAACATTTGTTTCTATTCTATCGATTTTTGCAGTTGCCAATATTGTAATTATTTTTACAGACAATATTTATGTCGCATCATTTTTCAGAATCATGTCTGCAGTATTTTATCCAGCTTTCATATCAGTTGCATTGACATTCTGTGAGGAAATAGCGCCTGAAGGTGAGAGACAGGATTACATTACAAAAATATTGCTTGGAATTTCTGTTGGAAGTATAATTGGTCTTCCAATAACTACAGGGATTGGAACGGTATTCGGTTATCAGTTGGCTATGACCTGGATCTTTTTGATAAATCTGGTCACATTAATTTTAATAGCCGTATTTTTCCCTAACATTTCAGGTGAATCTAAAAAATTAGAAATACCTTTGTCATCCCTTAAATCTAAGGAGTTTATTTTAGCAACAATCGGAATTATTATGATGCCAATTGGGGCCAGTATCGTTTATAACTACATGCCTTACTTTTTGCAAACTGTCAGTCATGTTTACACTTATAAATTGAGTATTTTCCTATTTGCTTATGGGCTGATTTCAATATTTGGAACCTGGTTGGGTGGAAAACTAATTGTCATTAATGATAAGACCACATTAATCATTTTTCAATTGGTATGCACATTGATATTTTTAGGTTTGTTTCTCTTTGCAGATTATCTGATACCTGTCCTGATTTTATTCATGGTCTTTGGAATTTTGGATGGAATGGGGTATAATCTTATCCAGTACATTGAAACTTCAGTCCTGCCGGAAAGTCCTGAGCTTGCAAATGGGATATTTTTAAGTGTCCTTAATGGAGGTATTGCAATTGGAATTGCTATTGGAGGATTTTTAGTTGATGGGTTAGGTGTAATGTCAATATTTGTTTTTGGGATACTGTTTCTGGCGATTGCTTTTATTTTGCTCGTTTATGTGATTTTATTTTTAAAAATAGATTTAAAGTATAGCTAATCATGTTTTTCTTCACTCACTTTAAAATTAATTCTTTGAGTGAATTATCAAATCTGTTTTTTTAATATATTTTAGGTTGGGACTAATTTACATAACTCTTATATTAGATGTTAAACAAAAATTAAATCATAAATATATAATTGGATATTAGGTGTAATGAATGGCTAATTATCATGAAGAAATTTTAAAATTTGAAGAGATTGCAAAGAAACATACTAAATATATGAGAAACAGTATCAACCTGATTGCTTCTGAAAATGTTACCAGTGTAGAAGTGACAGAAGCTGTTGCAACTGATTTTGCACACAGATACGCAGAAGGACAGGCATTTCAAAGATTTTACGAAGGATGTCAATATGTGGATCAAGTCGAAGACATGACCAAAAAGCTTTCATGTAAAGTATATGACTGTGACTATGCAAACGTTCAACCGGTTTCTGGTGTTACAGCAAACCTTGCAGCATTTTTTGGTTTTGCAAAACCTGGTGAAAAGGTAATGGCTTTGGAAGTTCCTTCTGGAGGACACATTTCTCACGCAGATGTAAGTGCTGCGGGTATTCGTGGTTTAAAAACAGTTTTCCACCCATTGGATCAAAATATCATGAATATTGACATTGATGCAATGAACAAAAAAATCCTAGAAGAAAAACCAAAAATTGTTTTATTCGGTGGAAGTTTATTCTTATTCCCTCACCCAATCAAAGAAGCTCGTGAAGCAGCTGATGAAGTGGGAGCTACAATTATGTATGATGGAGCTCATGTATTAGGTCTTATTGCAGGAGGCCAATTCCAGCAACCTTTAAAAGAAGGGGCAGACTTGATGATGGGAAGTACACATAAAACATTCCCTGGTCCACAAGGAGGAATCATCCTTTCCCACAAAGAAAATGAGGAAGTCATAGACAATGCCGTATTCCCTGGTGTTGTAAGTAACCACCACTTGCATCATTTATTGGGATTAGGTATTGCAACTGCTGAAATGTTAGAATTCGGAGAAGCTTATGCAAAACAAACAATTAAAAATGCACAGGCATTAGGTCAGGCAATGTATGAAAGAGGATTCAATGTATTGTGTGAAGATTTAGGATTCACCAAATCCCATCAAATTGCAGTGGACTTGTCAGACATAAGATCAGCATCAGACATTGCAAAAGAATTGGCTGACAATAACGTTATTCTAAATAAAAATCTCTTACCTGGTGATGACAGGGACAACTCCGATAATCCGTCAGGTATCAGAATAGGTACTCAGGAAATAACCAGAAGAGGTTTAAAAGAAAAAGAAATGGATGAAGTTGCTGAATTTATCAAACGTGTAGCAGTTGATAAGGAAGATATAGCTTCTGAAGTTGCTGAATTCATGAACCAATACACAAAACTTGATTATGCATTCTCAGACAGAGATGCTTATCAATATCATCAATTATAGATTAAAATGAGAATCGGATTTGCATTTACTGGAGCGGGTCATTTACTTAGGGAATCAGTGCAAGTGGCTGAAAAGTTAGCCGGAGAACATGAAGTCACTGTATTTCTGTCAGGTGCGGCTGAAGAAGTCCTTAAAATGTATGGGCTTTATGAACGTGTTGAACGCATAACTGGTGGAAAGTATAGGGAACTTGCCACTGATTCAAACCAAAAATTTTCATATCCAATTACTGGCCGTTTATCTTTAGGTAAATATGACCTGTTAATAGTAACACCTGCTACAGCAAATACAGTTTCAAAAATAGTTTATGGAATAGCTGATACTTTAGTAACCAATGCGGTTGCACAGGCTGGAAAAGGGGCAGTACCGGTTTATATGGTGCCAGTTGACATTCATCCGGGACCAATTGATACAGTGCTTCCTTCAAAAATCGAATTGTCCAAATGTGAAGGATGTGATGATTGTGTCGCAGCGCTTGCATGCGAACAGGGCGCAATTATTCCTCATGAAGAGATAGACTTGACAAAATGTATCGGCTGTGGTCTGTGCAGAAATACATGTCCGAATGATGCAATATCTGAAGGAAAAATCATAACAATCTATATGAGGGATATCGATATTGAAAATACCCGTAAATTGGAAAGTATTGACAATATTAAAATATTTGAAAATCCACAAGAGATATTAGATAAATTCTAATTCATCTCCTATTTTTATTTTTAACAAGTCTTTTTTTGTTTCTAAAATGTATTTTGCATGTTTTTTTGGTCTATGGAATTTCCATGGTTTTAATGTAGCTTTTTCAAAAACAATCTTATTTTCATCTAGAAAATACACATCAATATCAAATCTCATGAAATGAGTATGTATTCCAGAGTCCTTCAGGTTACAGAATATCAATGCAAAATCAATATTATTTTTCCCCATCAATCCTTTAAAACGTTTAAAAAAAGTGTTAGCATACTTAATATTGATACAAATTTGTTTATTGGTGGTTTTATTTAAAATCATTAGATTTAATATTTTGTTTAAAGCTATTTATACTTTAAACAAATAAAAATCAATATTTAGATGAATGTTTTGTCTTTCATCTCACCGCTTTCAAGATCTTTCAGAGCGGTTTCAAATTCTTCGGTTGAAAATACTCCTGGAATAATCAGTCTTTCCCCATTTTTATTTAATATGAAGCATGGTGTAGCTGTTATTCCATTTGAAAGCGCTTCTTCCATATCTAAAAATACTTCTATATTATAATAATTATTTTCTATTATTTTACGAGCTTCATTTTCTTCCAATCCGCAAGATGTTGCAATTTTTGTCAGAACATCATTTTTTGCTAGGTTTTCATTTTCAACGAAATTTGAATAAAATATTTTGTCTACAAGATCTAAAGTAATTTCCGGATGGTTATTCTCCACAAACTTTGTTAACCTTAGTGCATCTTTGGAACTTGTAAGCTGCATATCCTTGTAATTCATGTTTAAGCCATCATCAGAAGCAATTTTGTCTATTTCATCTATCTTTTCTGATGCCTCTTTTTCGGATAAATCATGTTTTTTTGCATAAATTTCTGTAGTGCTTGATGTAGGTCTTTTGCCTGCTTCGGGTTCAAGTTCAAAAGGCCTCATTTCCCATTCCACATCTAAATCTAACTTTGCCACGGCTTTCTTAATCCTTTCAAGTCCAATATATGAATATGGGCAGTTAAAGTCAATTACATATATAATTCTCATTTTTTATCCTCTTTAGATTTTTTAGAATCTTTTTTGGATACCTTGTATAATTTCACAAGATTGTCAATAGTTCTTATGATTGTGTTGTATTTTCTATAAAATCCCATGTTTAAATATTTTAAATTAGTGTTATATGTATTTTTAGAGTTGGATATCACTTTCACCCATGAATTTTAAATTTAATTAAATCAAAAATCTTTTTTATTTTTAAAATATTCAAAAATCCCATAACCTTTATTTATTATCTAAAACAAAAAGATATATATTATAAATTTTTATTTACCTATATTAATTTTAATTATATGAGGAGTTACAATGCCAATAAAAGAGGCAGAAAAATCATACAATCATGAAAAAATAGAAAAGAAAGTTCAGAAATTCTGGAAAGAAGAGGAAACTTTCAAAAAAGTAAATGAACTTAGAGAAAAAGGTCCTAGATACTCATTCTTGGATGGCCCACCATACTGTAGTGGTAAAATCCACTTGGGAACAGCCTGGAACAAGGTAATCAAAGATTCATATCTCAGATACAAGTCAATGAATGGATTCAGCTTAAGAAGACAGGCAGGATGGGATATGCATGGTCTTCCAATCGAAAATAAGGTTGAACACATCATGGGTATTCAATCCAAACAGGAAATTGAGGAAGACATTGGAATCGACAAATTCGTTGATAAGTGTAAGGAGTTTGCAATTGAAAATAAGATTGCAATGGAACAGGAATTTGACCAGTTAGGTGTTTGGATGGATTGGGATGATCCGTACATGACACTTGACCCTAAATACATGGAATCTTCATGGTGGATGCTTAAAAGGGCAAATGAACAAAATTTACTTTTAAATGACCAAAGAGTCATTAGCTGGTGTCCTCATTGTGGAACAGCTCTTGCAGCTGCAGAAATTGAATATGAAGAAAAAGTGGATCCGTCCATATTTATCAAATTCCCGGTTCAGGGCGAAGAAGATACATATTTCCTTGTCTGGACCACCACTCCATGGACATTGCCGGCTAACCTTGCAATTTGTGCAAATCCTGAATTTGATTATGTTTATGTTTCAAAAGATGGTGAAACTTACATTTTGGCTGAAAATCTGATGGAAGACGTATTGGGAAAACGCATCAAAATCCACAGAACCAAAATCCCAGCTGAAAATGAGGATGAAGAAGACCAAATTATAGAAGAAAAAGAAGTGATGTATGAAATAATCAAAACAGTTAAGGGTGAAGATTTAATTGGTCTTGCTTATGATTATATTTTGGCAGATGAAATTCCAAAGCAAATGGAATTTGACTCTCAAATTGATAAAGTTCATACAATATTACCTGGTGACCATGTAGAGCTTGGTGAAGGTACCGGTTTGGTCCACACTGCACCGGGGCACGGTCCGGACGATTTTGAAGTTGGTAAAGCTAATGGTTTACCTATATTCTGTCCTGTAGGTGAAGACGGATGTTTCACTGAGGATGCGGGTAAGTATGACGGTAAATTCACAAAAGAAGAAAATGATCAAATCATCAAAGATTTGGAAGCTAAAAACTTAATGTATCGTGTAGAAACCATTGAACACAGGTATGGAGTATGTTGGAGATGTAAAACTCCTATTATTTACCGTGCAACCAAACAATGGTTCCTTAAAGTGACTGACATCAAGCAAAAGATGTTAGATGAGATTGAAAAGGTAGAATGGATTCCTAAGTGGGCCGGTGAAGGTAGGTTCCATGATTGGGTAGACAATGCACGTGACTGGACAATCTCAAGGCAAAGATACTGGGGTATTCCAATACCTATATGGGAATGTCCTGATTGTGGAGAACTAAAGGTAATTGGTTCTTTAAGCGAGCTAAAAGAAGAGTCATTAAATGAAATTAACGTAAGCGATTCAGAACTTATCCACAGACCATATGTGGATGAGGTAGAAGTAAAATGTGACAAATGTGGAACTTCAATCAAAAGGATTCCTGACGTATTGGATGTGTGGATTGACTCCGGTGTAGCAGGATGGGCATCATTATACTACCCTGAAGAAAAGGAAAAATTCCAGGACTGGTTCCCATATGACTTTATCACTGAAGGGCACGACCAAACCAGGGGATGGTTCTACTCACAACTCGGAACCGGGGTAATTGCAATGGGACAAAGCCCTTATCAGAAAGTATTGATGCATGGATTTGTTTTGGATGAGCATGGAAATAAAATGTCAAAATCATTAGGTAATGTTGTAGCTCCTGAAGAGGTAATAGAAAAATACGGAGCAGATGTGCTTAGATTCTACTTGTTATGGGCTTCAAAACCATGGGACGACTTAAAATTCGTATGGGAAGAACTCCTAAACATCAATAAAATGTTCAACATCCTATGGAATGTATATGTTTTCTCAACTACCTACATGTCCCTTGATAACTTCAACCCAGTCGGATTAAATGAAGATGACATGATTTTAAGAGCTGAAGACAAATGGATTATTTCAAAAGCTAACAGTCTGATTAAGGAAGTTGCTGAAGATTTGGACAACTTATTCTTCCACAAGGCAACCCGTAAAATCAACAATTTCATCCTGGAAGATCTAAGCCGTTGGTATGTAAGGCTTATTCGTGGAAGAACCTGGGTTGAAAGCGATGATCCTGACAAGCTTGGAGCTTATTACAGTTTATACACAGCACTTGTCAAACTGATTCAGGTATTATGTCCAATTGCACCTCATGTTTGTGAAGAAATCTATGAAAACCTTGTAAAAGGAGTAAACCCTGAAGCTCCGGAAAGCATTCACATGCTTGACTGGGAATATGATGACGATGCAATCGACAGTGTACTTGAAGCTAAAATGGATGTTGTTCGTGATGTAATTGAAGCATCCATCAAAGCACGTGATATGGCGCAATACAAACTCAGATGGCCTGTATCAGACATTACTGTAGTATCTGAAGATGGAGATGTATTGAATGCCATTGAAGATTTAAAAGACATTATTAAAGATCAATCCAATACTAAAGATGTTTTATGTGCTAATGAGTTTGAAAAGCTATCCTACAATGCAAAACCTAACCTTAAAATCCTTGGACCAAAACTCAAAGGAGACATGGGCAAAGTTGTTAAAGGTTTAAAAATGGCTGATGGTAATCAAATCAAAGCAGACCTTGAAGCCAATGGCAGTGTTACAATTGAAGGAATCGAATTGTCTTCTGAAGAAGTATTGTTTGACTCAGAACTTCCGGATGATTTTGTTTCCTCAGAGTTTGACGGCGGAAATGTGTTTGTAAATACAAACATCACTCCTGAAATCAAGCAGGAAGCTATGGCACGTGAACTTATAAGAAGAGTTCAGGACATGAGAAAAGATTTGGACTTGGATGTTGAAGCAAACATTGATGTAAGTGTTGAAACATCAGCAGAATTCAAAGACTTGATTGTACCTCAATCTGAATTCATCTCTCATGAAATCAGAGCCAGAAGTCTGATAATTTCTGATACTGAACCTTGCAACAAAGATTCTGAAATTTATACAAAAGAATGGGATATTGAAGGAGAAAATGTTGTAATCTCCATAAAAGATTAAGGGTGTTAAAATGACTTTAACAGATTCTGAAATGGAATATATTGAAGGAATCCTCGGAAGGAAAATGAATGAGCTCGAAGAAGGAATGCTTGATGTAATGTTTTCAGAACATTGTTCATACAAAAGCAGCAGAAGGTTCCTTGGAGCATTTCCAACTGAAGGGGAAAATATTATCTTAGGTCCGGGTGACGACGCAGGACTTGTAAGCGTAACTGATAAATATGCATTAGCTGTAGGAATGGAATCACACAACCACCCATCAGCTATTGAACCTTATGGGGGTGCAGGAACAGGTATTGGTGGAATATTAAGAGATATTATTTCAATGGGAGCAATGCCTATAGCACTCTTGGATTCACTCAGATTCGGACCAATCGAAGATGAAAAATCAAAATACCTATTTGAACATGTAGTAAAAGGAATTTCCGATTACGGTAATCGTGTTGGAGTTCCAACCGTTGCAGGAGAAATAGAATTTGACGAATCATTCAGAACAAACCCATTGGTAAATGTAATGTGTGTCGGCCTTGTCGAAAAGGAAAATATCGTTCGTGGACAGGCACCAAATATCGGTGATGTATTCTTATTAATGGGTGGAACAACTGGCCGTGACGGAATCCATGGTGTAACATTCGCATCCGAAGAGTTGACCTCTGATTCTGAAACTGAAGATAGGCCTGCTGTTCAGGTGGCTGATCCATTCACTAAAAAAAGAGTTTTGGAAGCTTCTTTAGAGATATTGGAAAAAATCGATGTCAGCGGTGTAAAGGACCTCGGTGGTGGCGGATTAACCTGCTGCATATCAGAACTTGTAGACGAGTCAAACAATGCTGCATTTGTAGATTTACGCTCAATTCCATTAAGAGAAACAGGAATGACTCCATATGAAATCATGCTTTCAGAATCCCAGGAAAGGATGGTATTTGTCATAAATCCTGATGATGTCAAATTAGCCCAGGAAATCTGTGATAAGCACGAAATCGTTTCTGCAGTAATCGGTGAAGTTCGTGAGGGAAACAATATGATCATTTCCGATGAAGGGGAAGAAATCGCTAACTTGCCAACAATTTTGCTTGCAGACCCACCTTCAATCGAAAGACCTGTTGCTGAAATTCCAGAAGATACAGAAAAAATCGAGCTTAAGGAACCTGGTGTTTATGAATCATTACCAAAATTATTGGCTAGTCCAAATATCGCATCAAAAGAATGGGTTTACAAACAGTATGATCATGAAGTTCAGGTAAGGACTGTTGTAAAACCTGGAGATGATGCAGCGGTTTTAAGAATAGATGAGGATACAGCTATTGCACTTACCACAGATTCAAACACAATTCACACAAAACTGTCTCCATTCGATGGAGCTGCAGGATGTGTTGCAGAAGCAATAAGGAATGTGATTTCAATGGGAGCAACTCCTTATGCAGTTGTGGACTGTTTGAACTTCGGAAATCCGGAAACACCTGAAATACTCTGGCAATTTAAAACAGCTATTGAAGGTATGAGTCTTGTTGCTGAAAAATTCAATGCACCTGTTATCAGTGGAAATGTAAGTTTCTATAATGAAACTGAAGGAATCAAAATCAATCCAACTCCTGCCGTTGGAGTAATTGGTGTTGAAAAGATTGAAAACATCAGAACTATGGACTTTAAAAATGAAGGAGATAAAATCCTTTTAATAGGTAAGACCTATGATGAACTCACAGGATCAGAATATCACAGAACTATTCATAATCTTGAAAAAGGAACTGCTCCAAGAATTAGAATTGATGAAGAACTCGCTAACGGTCAAACTGTATTGAAATTAATTGATGAGGATGCAGACAAAAATATTACTGCCGTTCACGATGTATCAGCTGGAGGTCTTGCTGTAGCACTTTCAGAAATGGTTATCAAATCCGGAATTGGATGTGAAGTTAACTTAAAAGATGATGAATTGGATAAAATTCAATTGCTGTACTCAGAAAGCCACGGCAGATACCTGGTAACTGTTAAAGCTGATGCATTGGATGAGATTTTATCAAAAATTGATGTTGATGTACAGGTCATTGGTGAAGTTAAAGGCACATCATTAAATGTAAATGACCATGAATTCAGCTATGAAGACTTAAATGATGCATATCATGGTGTAATTGAACAATACATGGCATAAATAATTGGGGGAGTATTGGCATGTTTTTATCTAAATTGGAGTCTCTAAGTAATGCATCAAAATTAGTCAATGAACATATAAAAACTACTGATGTTGAAGAAATACCTATCGCTGAAGCTCATAAAAGGGTTTTGGCTGAAGATATTATGGCATTTCACGATTCTCCACCTTTCGATAAATCTGCAATGGATGGTTTTGCAGTAATAGGTACAAATACTTTTGGAGCATCACAGTCCGCTCCTAAAGAATTTAAAATTATTGATGCTATAGGTGCAGGGGACTTTTCATCTAAAACCATTGGTGAAAATGAGGCTATTGTAATAGCTACCGGAGCTCCTATTCCTGATGGAGCTGATGCGGTTATCATGAAGGAGTATACAACTACTGATGGTGATGATTTAACAATTTACTCTCAGGTGACTCCTGGCGAAAATGTCAGTCCAAAGTCTGAAGATATCAGGAAAGGTGAAAAAATCCTTTCTAAAAATACTTTTATCAGATATCAGGAAATGGGTTTGATTGCCTCTGCAGGTTATGATATGGTCAAGGTATATAAAAAACCTAAAGTCATGATTGTCATAACAGGAAATGAACTAGTTGAACCGACCAAAGAGGAAATCGATAAGGCAAAAATCATTAACTCTAATCAGTTTACTATTAAGGCAATGGTTGAAGATTCAGGAGCTGTTGCAGATATTACACATGCAGGGGATAGTTTTGAGGAAGTAAAATCTGCAATATCAAAAGCGACTGAGGATTATGATGTTGTGATGACTACAGGTGGAACAGCTATCAGTAAGGGAGATGTTGTTTTAGATGCTGTTGATGATCTTGGAGAAATTCTCTTTCATGGGGTAGCTATCAGGCCAGGTAAACCTGCTGGTGCTGGGCTTGTTAATGATACAATGGTATTTACACTGTCAGGTCAGCCTGTAGCGGCCATGAGTCAGTTTGACATGTTTGCTAGAAAATATCTTTTTGAAATGCAGGGAAGGTCATTTGATTTTGATGTAGTGCAAAGAGTATCTCAGCTTAAGATACCTTCACAGCTTGGAAGGACTGATTTCATCCGTGCAGTTTCAGATGAGAATCATGCAAAGCATGTACTCAATAGAGGTTCTGGCATTATTAGGTCAATGGTTGAGGCAAACAGCTATATCATCATTGACGAAAATGATGAAGGATATCAAAAGGATGATTTAGTTAACGTTGTCTTCTTTAATTCATTACTTTGGTAGTTAAAGGTGTATTTTAATGAATGGTATTTACTATTATTTGATAGCTTTTGCCGTTATCTGGGTATTGGCTTTAACATTGAAAAGTAAATTAACCAATCATGGTTTTGAAATTAATTTCCCTGTCATAATGTGGAAAACTGAAAGGCTGAGAGGATTAATTTCAAAAATTTCTAATTTTTCTCCTAAATTCTGGAAATGGTACATGAATTTGGGAATTGTTGTGTGTTATATTGGTATGGTAGCCATGACATGGATACTGATTAGTTCCCTTCAAACGGTTTTTGACACACCAAGTGTTTCTATCATACTTCCTGGTGTGGAAATGCCCGGTTCTCCAATATATGTCCCATTTCTATCAGGTTTTATTGCATTAGCTACAGTATTGGTTGTTCATGAATTTTCGCATGGTATCCAGTCCATTGGTGAAAAGATCCCAATCAAATCCATAGGATTACTTTTGGTTGCAATTCTTCCGGGAGCTTTTGTTGAACCTGATGAGGATGAATTGAAAAAGGCCAGTAGGATGTCACGTTTGAGAGTTTATGGTGCAGGAACAATGGCTAATATAACATTGGCATTGATTGCACTTCTTGTAGTCTCTGGGGTTTCTTATGAAATACCTCACCTGTTTGATGAAAACGGAATTGAAGTAAATAGGATTGTTGGTGATTCACCTTCTGAAGGTATTTTAAAGGAAGGGATGGTATTGCAGGCCATTGACAATAAAGTCATTAACGATTCCGAGTCATATATGAATATTGTATCATCATTCAAGCCGGGTGATAATGTATCGGTAAAAACGGATCAGGGCACTTTTAATGTGGGGCTTGGCAAAAATCCAAACAATGAATCTGTCGGATTTTTCGGTATTCAGGCTTCAAAACACTTTGTGCTTAAGGACACTTCAATGGGTTCCATTCCATGGATACTGTTCAGTATTGCAGAGCTTTTCCAGTGGATATTTACATTGAATCTCGGAATAGGTTTATTCAATATACTTCCAATAAAACCTCTTGACGGAGGATATATGCTTGAGATTTTACTGAGTTATAGGCTACCTGAAAATCAGTACAAGCCGATTGTTAACTCAGTTTCTGCAGTTCTGGCAATGGTTATTGTATTCAGTCTTATTGCAGGGTTTTTATAAAAATTGCTCTAAGACTATAATTTTTTTTCAAAAAGAACTGATTTTTAAATAATAAAATTATAATTATCTTTTTATTTATGAATTTTTTAAAAAAAGAAAAGTGTGAAAGAATAATTAAATTCTTTCGATTTAGAAGTATCTTTCTAAGATTCCTTCTAAGATTTTGTAATGACGACCTTCGTCTTTTGAACTTTCTCTGAAGAAATCAGCAGCAGTTTCAATACCAGCTTCCTGAGCTTTTTCAGAAGCTTCTCTTTTTTCTGCATTTGCCATTTTTTCTCCACCCATCATCCATTCGATGTTAGCTTTGAGGTCATCTTTAATGATTCCGTTCATTTCACAGAATCTTGCAGCATGTTCAGCTTCTTCCCATGCTAATCTTTTGAATACTTCAGCTAATTCCCCATATCCTTCTCTGGAAGCTTGTCTGGACATAGCTAAATATATACCTACTTCGTTGGTTTCTCCTTCAAAGTTTCCTGCTACGAATTTTTCTACAGGGGTTCCTTTGGTAATTCCAATTTCATGTTCGTATTTTACCATTATATCTACCTCTTTATTGCAATATATAATTTACATTTTGGAGTTTATAACTCTTTACATGCTTGAGCTAATTTTTTACCTAACTCGTAACTTGCATCATCTTCATCAGCGGTTGGTACAAAGTAAATTTCTTGAGTGTCCACAATGTCGAATCCGCAGGTAGCTAATTCTTCAGCGAGTTTAGCAGGAGCTCCTCCTCTTCCACCCATGGAACCGAAGGTTACTGCTTTTCTTTCAATACCAGTTCTGTTGAATAATAATCCTTTCAAGTAGTACATGATGTCTCCGATACTTGGGTATGGTACATCGTTGATGGTAGGATCTCCAATAGCTACTCCTTTACTGGTTAAGATACTTTTAACTATTTCAGATCTTTCGTCTTCGTGCAGGAAGAACATTTCCACATCGTATCCTTCAGACATTGCACCTTCAGCAATTTCATGGGCCATTTGCTGGGTGGAGTAGTGCATGGTGTCGTAGATAATAGTGATTTTATCTTCACATACACCGGTAGCCCAGTTTTGGTAAGCTCCGATTACTTGCATTGGATCAGTCCAGATTTGACCGTGGGATGGTGCAATCATTTTAATTGAGTCGAGTAAACCTAATTCAACAACTTCATTTAATTTTTTGAGAACTAATTTTGAAAGTGGGGTGATTAAGTTTGCATAGAATTTTTGAGCAGCATCCATTAAGATGGTTTCTGGAATTTCATCTGAGAATCTTTGGGTGAAACATAAGTGTTGACCGAATGCATCGTTAGGGAATAAAATTCCGGTTTCATCAGCAAGTAAGGTGAACATGCTGTCAGGCCAGTGTAATAAGAATGCGTCTAAGAATGCTAATGTTCTTCCACCAACATCTAAACTGTCACCGGTTCCAACAGTGATGAATTCAGCACCTTCAAGTGCAGGGTAGTGTTTTAACAATCCTTTTACTGCAATTTCGGTACAGTAAATAGGTGCTTCTGGGAATCTTTTGTGTAAGTCTACTAAAACACCTGAGTGGTCTTTTTCAACATGGTTTTGGATGATGTAGTCAACTTTGACATCTCTTCCTTCTTGAGCGAATGCATCGTCGATACGAGCCATCATTTCTTTGGTTTTTCCAGGATAAGCATTATCAATAATTGCAACTTCGTCTTCACCGAATACAATGTATGCATTGTAGGTAGTTCCATCTAAAGTGTAACCGTGGTATGTTCTTAAGTCCCAATCGAGCACACCTATCCAGTATACTCCTTCAGCTATTTTTTGTGCGTTTGCTTTCATATATATCACAACTTTGTTTTTTTTTTTTTATTTAATCCATAATTTCGACTATGAATTTATAATATTTTTAGGAGTATTTGTATATATAGTTTTGTTTTATACGAACAGTTTCAAAAGTTCTGATACTTATTAGTATTCAACCGCTCTCTCTCAAGATATTATACCTATGAAAAATAAAGGTGTTAAGTATGATGAATGACGAGCTATTAAAAAATTTTTCAATAAGCTGCAACCATGCGCAGGGCACATTTTTTAGCTATGAGCTTTCGCTGAGAAAGTACTGCGAGTATTTTGGTATGAGCTTAAAAGATCTTCTTTATGAAGCTGAAGAAGATGAAAACACAGTCGATTAAAAGCAAAATTAGTCGAATATAGGCATTATATGTATCAGTATTATGCTCCAGGAACTGTCAGAAAAGAGATGAACTGCATTAAATATTTCTATAAATTCTATGACATAGAGATATTGTCACTGCCTAAAATTAATGAAAAAAGCATTCAAAAGCCAGCTCCGATATATTTCAAGGATTTGCCGGATAAGGCAGTAATAAGAGAGGCTTTTCAAATAGCTTCTCCTTTAATGAAAGCTATAATTTTGTTTTCATGTTCCAGCGGTTGTGCGAGAACAGAAACATTGAGTCTGACAATTGGAGATTACATTGAGGCATTATCTGAATATCTACCAAAAAGGGATATGGATATTTAATGTAATCGATTATCTCAATGGTGTTGATGATGTTGTTCCGACCTTCAGTATTTTGAGGAAAAAGACAAACAAGTATTACATCACATACTGCAGTCCTGAAGCTGTAAAGGCCATTAACGCATATCTGTTGCTTCGTGATAAACCTCTAACTGAAGAAAGTCCATTGTTTAGGATTAGCAGGACATATATGGTGCAATCATTTGAGATGATCAATGACACTTTAGGCCTTGGAAGGGTTGGAAAGTATCGAAGGTTCAGAAGCCATATGCTCCGCAAGTTCCATGCATCAGCATTGTATAATAGTGGCATGAGTTTGGATAAGGTCAATGATTTGCAGGGTAAGGCCAAAAACAAAACAGATGCAGCATATTTCATGACCAACCCTGACGATTTGAAGTATGAGTATATAAAACATCTACCAGCAGTAACAATCAATACTGATGTTGAAAAGCTATCCATCAAATCACCTCAGTTCATTCAAATGGAAAAAGAAAATGAATCCTTAAGATTAGAAGTAGGTAGCATGAGAAATGAAATGGAGGAGATGAGAGGTTTGAAAAAAGAACTTTTAGGCATCATAAACATGGTTAATGAAGGCTAATTGATATAGTAATGATAGCATTTGGCATGTGTTGAATGCTATCAAAATAATATTCAAAAAATCTTATAAATCCATAATTTTACAATGGAGTATTCTTGATGAAAAGTATAAAACAAACTTGATGAAAAACATAAAATTTATATGATGAAAAGTATAAAATAAATTTGGTGAAAAGTATAAAATAAAACTGGTGAAAAATATAAAAAAGTGATTAATATGAAAAAATATTTACCAAGATATACTGATCAGGAACTGAAAGAATCTCTTGAATATATGGGTGCTGTACTAATAACTGGTCCAAAGTGGTGTGGTAAGACAACAACAGCTAAACAACAATGTAAAAGCCTAAAGGAACTACAACATCCTGTTCATGGAAAATCTTACTTAAAACTTGCAGACACCAATCCAATAGAACTCCTAAAAGGTGAAAAACCAATGCTGATTGACGAGTGGCAGATGGCACCAGAACTATGGGGTGCTGTAAGGTATTTGGTAGATGAATCAGATGAGGATGGATTATATATTTTAACTGGATCATCAACAGTAGATGGTAGTAAAATCGCCCACAATGGTGCAGGTAGAATAAAAAGGATAGTAATGCGCCCGATGAGTTTATATGAAAGCGGAGAATCCACCGGTGAAATTTCATTAATGGACTTATTTGATGATAAAGATTTATACATTGATGGCATAACATCAAAATTAACAATACCTGATTTAATATTTGCCGCTTGCAGAGGAGGATGGCCAGAATCATTAAACAAAAAAACAAAAAAACAGCAATTGGCCATTGTATCAAATTATATTGATATAATATGTAATAGTGATGTTTCAGAGGTGGATGGGGTTAAACGCAGTCCTCAAAGAGTAAAAGCTATTCTAAAATCATATTCTAGAAACATATCAACATTGGCAACAAAAAGAACACTAATGAAAGATATAAAAACAGAATATGAAGATATTTCACCACCCACTTATAATTCTTATATTAATGCTCTTGAAAGGTTATATGTTATCCAAAATATTCCTGCATGGTCACCAAACATCAGATCAGCAAATACCATGAGAAAATCATACAAAAAAGAATTCATTGACCCATCAATAGCTGTGGCAAGCCTAAACCTAACACCTGAAAAGTTGCTTAAAGATTTTGAAACATTCGGATTCATATTTGAAAACCTGTGCATACGTGACTTGCTCGTTTACTCAAGCTCAGTCAATGGCGAAGTGTTATATTACAATGATGACAGTGGCCTTGAAGCGGATTGTGTCATATATCTAAATGATGGAAGATATGCATTAATAGAGTTTAAATTGGGCAACCGTGAAATCGATAAGGGAGCAGAAAATTTACTTAAGCTAAAAAAATTGATTAAAAAAAGTGTGGAAAACAAAAAAATTGATTTGGAAGAGCCAAGTTTTCTAGCAGTGATTACTGGTGGTGAACTTGCCTACACTAGAGCTGATGGAGTGAAAGTTATTCCGATTGGGTGTTTGCGATAAATATTTTTTGGATTAGAATACACTATGTTCAATTATCTGGAGTTATAATTGTTATCAGGAGGATAATGAAAACAAGAATCAAATACAACAGTTAGATTCAGAGTTAGCTATACTTAGAATGATGAAATACATTTTATTCATCCAGAAAAACTAAAAAAAAATAAAATGGTGTATTTTTATGGACTTTAAATTAAAGGAATATTTCATACATGATGTTTTACCTCCATTATTGTATCTTGATAAAATATATATTGATGCAAATCATCAATTACATGAAGAGTTGCTATTTGATTTGGAAATGGTTAATGAAGAAGATGTTTTGAGTTATTACAATCAACATGAGAGTCAGTTGAATTTTTTAAATCATAGAATTCCTGATAAAATGTTATGTGCTAAAATATTATTATTGGGAGATTTAATTGCTAATTCAATATATGAAGATAGATTACAAGCATTATTAGTTAATAAACCTTACGATAAAAATGAATTCGATGGTTTATATGATGATGAATATCTAATTAAAATAAATAAAAAATCAAAAACATATGATTCAATTTTCATTGATAATAATAGGTATGGGTTATGTTTACAATATAATGCTTTTAACTCATCATATTGGATTTCAAGGGAATTAAACAAGCTTAATTTAGATGAAGTTAAATTAAAAATTCGACCAGATCCATTTTTAAAAAATTTTAGTCCACTTATTCTAAAAAGTACAGTTTTTTCAAAACCTTTAAATTGGAATAATATTAGGTTTTTAAGAAATGATGATAGAGGTAAATTTGAAAATTATAAAACTGGAGAAGTGACTGAATATTTATGGCATCCTAGAAATAATGAAGTAATATTTACTTGTGAAGAATTGCCTCCAAAAAATCAAATAAATCTGAGAGGAAGTAGATATTTCCATGTCATATTTGAAAATGACTCAGGAAAATTTCAACATTGTGATGGTTCTATAAAAATCTATAATGAAAAATCATATGGGAGGAGATTGGATTTTTCAATTGATAATAATGAAGTAAATGATATTGGAGATGAAGTGAAAATATTTCGAGTTGACAATAATATTCCTAAAGAAAAATTTACTTCATTAATTTGTAGCTATTTTTATTGGAATTATGATTTGAGCAATTATTTTAGTAATTTGGTTAAATAAAATAATTTTGTTCCTATCTAGAAAATAGTTTAAATATTTTAAGAATTTTCAATATTAAATAACATATTTTATATTATTCAACCTCTCGAATCTTAATCAGAAAGGAATACAAGATTCTTCAATAAATGTTTTAAAAATATAAAATAAGTTATTCCAATCAATTTCAATGTTATATTGATTAATAAGATAAGGAATATTGCCTAAACAGTAATACATATTTGCAAAGAATTTATCTGAAAAATAAACATTTGTGGTAATCGAATCATGTATTATTAAAAGAAAATCTTCTTTAATAATTTCATCATCATATATTTTAAACAAATCTGGATATGTCATGCAATCATGATTCCCATTTTGTAATCTAGCTAAATCTAAATGGGTTAATCCTTCTAATTTAATTTCATCTAAATCATTGCTTTTCAAATAACCTCTTTCTAGAATTGTTTTATCAGATTCATCGGGTATTCTATCATCATCCTTACATTTTTCATACATTATGTCATTCTCCTCAAAAAATTGAATGCATCCATTAGGAACATTATAAACTCTTAATTTAAGGAATTTAAGATGAAGTAATAACTGTTTTTTATAATTTGACTTTAAAATATGATTAATATTGTTGAAATCTATTTCTCGGCTTGAATTAAATTTGAAGAAGTTCTTAAAAACAATTTTTTCGGGAAACTTATTAATTTTATCTTCATCTAGATAACCAATTTGTGAATCAAAATCTAAATCATAAGAATCTAATATTCTTTCAATTTTATCAGGTGCTTTTTCAGCTATATAATCCAAACTTAGATGGTGGATTCCTTTTTCTGATTTATTCATCGTATTCAAAATTAAATTCATCGATTCTTCTTCAAGAATACAACCATGTTTTTCAAAAATCAATAAAGCGGTATCTAGTGTTTCGACACTATAATCTTTGTGAAAAGAATACATATTAAAATATTTAAAGATTTCAGAGTAATCGAAATCTACTTTTAACGTATTATTGAATCTTAAATATCCTAACAATTCAATATATAAATCACAACTCATTTTATTTAAATTATTTTTTATATGCTCTGAAAGAGTAGATTTTAAATAAATGTTTTCATCTTCTAGATATCCACATTGATATATTCTCAATTTAGCACCATTCAATATATTCCGCGCAGGCATTGTGCGAATTTTTAATTCATCTAATATTTTGTTAAATTCCATATCATCAGACCAATTCCAAGATTTATTAACAAAATTATCAATAAATGGATAATATTTGGAATTTTCACAATTATTAATCCAAACATACGCTAAATAGTCCTCAAGTAATCTATAATTAAATTCATAACGGATAATATCCTCAATAACATTCTCATCTGCAATTTCACAATCTTCTTCAGAATAGAATAATTTTTCAATATCCCATTCTCTGTTTAATTCTTGGATTAGTTCTTCTTCATCATAGTATTCATTTTCTAGTAATTTTTCAAATGAATATACATTTTTTTCTTTATAATATTGATATAAACTCCACATTACACCATTACTATAAATATCACTTTCATTATATCCATTCCAATCTGCATATCTAAAAATTTGATAAAATAAACTAAAATTATCAAAATAGTCATTTCTATCAACAATCATATAAATTAGAATAAAAGAATAATATTGATAAATATTTAAAGTATTTGGATAACCTTTCAATATTTTTCTTAGATTTAAATAAAAAATTTTGACAGATTCAAAATCAAAATTGCTGCTTAGTTCTTTAAAGGTTTCAAAGTTTGAATATTTCCTTAAAACTTCTTTGACGAACTCTTCATCTTGAAAATCAATTGTATGGAATCTAGATAGATATTCAATGTTTATTGATAAAATATTTTCCTTAATACGGTCTAATATTCTATTACTTGCATCTAATTTAATTCTTAAATAATTATTAAAACTATCATGGAATAAGTTTAATCTATTCATTGCTGAATTGAATAAATAAGGATGTTCCTCTATGAATTCAAAAAGCATTTCCGAGTTATCTTCATCCAACAAACTTGAAATCTCTTCTGTTAAAACGTAAGAAGGAATAGTTAAAAATATCTTTAATAAATTTTTATATTTAATTTTTCTGATAATCTTATCATAATAATCATTAATTGATTCTATTTTCTCAGAATATTCAGATAAATCCCCTCCATTTTTAATGTGCTCTGCAAGATAATATATAATAATGGGATAACCAGCGGTAACATCATATAATTTTTCATAATAGTCGTTTAATGAAGGATATTCTTCATTTAAATAGTAATATGTTTCATCTTTAAACCAATTTCTTATTGTATGTTTATTTTTCATTTCGGAATAATTTCTAAGAGGTCTTGAAAAAATTATAGTTTTTGTATTGTCTAAACATTCAATGAAATTTATAAAAAATTCTAATTGATCTTCCCTATAATTTTCAACATGATCTAATCCATCAATGAGTAATATTCTATTTGATTCTTCCAATTTTTGGATGATTTCCTCTTGTGAATGTAAAGATGAATTTTTAAATAGTTCACATGATAAATTTTGTAAAAAATTATAAAAAACTACTCGATCGTCCTTGTAAAGATCATCATTTCCTATGTGGAATCTATAAATAAGTGTATTTTCATATTTGTCTTCAAATTCACTTACTAAATGACTTTTTCCAATTCCTGGGGGTCCAATACACCAATGAACTCCTTTTTGCACACGATTTTCATCTGGAATTTTTCTTAAAAGAATAGTTTTTTGATTTAGTTTAATCGGATAAATTGTATATGGAGGTAAATTCTTTTTATGAAATTCAAATTGGCCATTGTGTAAATTATTATAAATTAAATTATGTACTGATTTTTCTCGATTTATATCAAAATATCTTCCAATTTGTTTTTCTGAATTTGCTATAGTTAATGGGATAAAATACACTGAATCAATAAGTTTAGCTTTTATTCCTAAAATTTCATTATCACATTCAAAATTTGATTGGAAAACAACTATATTGGTATCTTCCTTTTTGAAAGGAATATCTTCATATCCCTTAATTTTTACTTTATTTTCTTTAATAGAAACATTATCTATATTAAAATTTTCGTAATCTTTTGCTTGAATATAATAAGTATTATTGTCTATATCTTTTAAGATTATGTCATCAAATTTAGTAGTTTTAGACTCATCTCTACTAATTTCAGCATCAATATATGTAATTTTATTGTTCAAATCCATTTTATATACAAAGTTAAGGTAAACCCATTTTTGATAACCATAACCTTTAAAAGCATTTCTTGTAATTGTATTTCCCATAAATAAAAGTTAATTTTATAAGATTAAATAGGTTGTGTTAAATCTCAACATAATTATTTAAATAAAATCTATTATAGTAATAATTATGGATGAATATGAGTTATTAGTAAAAAGTGGAAACATTGGAATTTATAATAGCTGCGAAGTAACTGAATTAGTTATTATGGAACCAAATGAAATTATTTATAATTTATATACTATCTGCGTTTTCCAAGAAAAAAATGTCAGTCCTGAAAAACATAAATATGACAGATTCTGTAAGAAGATAAATCTTGATGATTGTTCAATTGCTATTTTTCAATATGAATTAACATTATCAGAAATTAAAGAGAATTTTGAAAAACTTATCCATGAATATAAATGGATTTCTAATCGTGAAGGAGAATATTCCATTAAGGATAATAATCTAAAAAGGCTTAATAAACAATTCATCCCTTCTATTGAAGATAATAGGTTAAATCATGTTTTGAAAAATAATTTTTATTCAGGTTCATATATTCTGGAATTTTTTGATGAAAAAAAGAAGTTTGATTTTCTCACAGGAGATGAAGAACATTTTGAAAAAATATCTAAAAAAATTCATAAACGGCTTCCTATAAATCTATTTAAAGTAAGAGACAGGTTAGGAAACTTTATTTTTCAATTTCCAGTTAATATATTAAATGTTAAAACAAAAGTTGCATCAGATTCATGGGAGTCTCTAAATTTTAATTTAGATTGGCATCATTTAATTAAGGATAATTATCCAGATTGTATTTTAGAAGTTGATTCAATACTGGATAACAACCATATTGGCACCAATTTTGAAGAATATAATGGAAATGGCTTTCAAGAAGTGAATGCCGGTAATGTTGATTCATTAGTAAATATAAAAATCTGGAGAAAAAATCCAAAATTATTATTATATTCTGATTCGGGCAATTATATAAAATCAATTGGCTTTTCTATATCAATTGGAGGTCAAAATGTAAGATATTTTATGAATGATGGTGAAAAAGTGTTTATTAATTTATATTCAAAAGATTTAGAGTCATCAGTTGAAAATCAAAAATATTATCAATATATTGAGAATTCAATAGGTATTAAAGAAAAAGAGTTGCTTGAAAAAACATTATCATTTAAACAGTATACTCCATTTAAGAATAAATCAGAAGGAATTGGGGATTTAAGAAGATTGATTCGAGAAAATGGTAAGAATGGAGTATATTTATGGGATCCATTTTTAAGCTTCAAAGATATTGTTAACACGTTATTTTACTGTCCTTTTGAGGGTGTTGCTTTGAAAGCGTTAGGATCCAAAAAATTAAATAAAGATGAATTGAATAATCAAAAAGATTTATTTTCAAATTTGAATAGTAATTTTAAAGGTTTAAATTTAGAATTTAGGATTCAACAAAGTGAAAAGGCACATGATCGTTTTTTAATATTTCCAGGCAATTCTAAAAGATATGAACAACCAAAGGTTTATTCACTTGGAACATCTTTAAATTCATTTGGACGCAATTATCATATATTGCAAGAAGTTTTACATCCTCAGGCGGTTGTTAGGGTATTTGATAAAATTTGGGAAGAATCAAAGGAGAATTCAATATGGAAATATCCAGAATAATAACTAATTTGGAAGATTTCAATCAGGTTTCATCAGATAATGATTTAGATTTTATTATTGAAGATTTGTCTAAATTTTCTTTTGAAGATTTTATTTATATTGAATATGTTGGAAATAGTGAAAGTTTAGATATACGGGAGTTATTGAGAAAATTAATTAATAAAATAGATGATGTTTTTAAGGAAAATTCAATTGAGAAAAAATTAGCTATTATTAAATCATTAGTTCAAATATTTCAAAAAGGGCTTGATGAAATTAATTTAAGTTATTTTTTCATATTTTTACATGCCAATAGTCGAATAGATTTGCCTATTGGGGATTTAGTTAATAAATATGATTTAAATGATGAATTCAATGAAATTCTTATAAAAATATTTGAAATTTTGAACAATATTAAAATTCATGTTGCTGATGAAGCTTTATCTATGTATTTTGATAAATTAAATGCTCTTAATTGGGAAGAAACTCTAATTACTTCATTAAGAGAAATAGATTTTGAAAAATATAATCCTTTAATAAGAAATACTAAATTTATATTGCCTAATCATTTTTATCAAATGATTTATGTATTGCAAAAATATAATTTAGAATTATTTGAAAAGTTATTAACTTCAGATAATGTATTTTCTTTGGTTCTAATTATCAAATGCTTGTCCTTTAATCAAATAAATTCATTTTTCATAAATCATGAAATTAAGGAAAAAACATTACTTTGTTTTTTAATGAAGTTTTTAAGAGCATCTTCGGATGATATTGAGAATTATCGTGACATGGTTGTAGAAATGTGTATTTGCTTATATAAATTGAATAAAACTCTCTTCAATGGATTAATGGATATTTTTATGTATAATGAATTTTTCAATGAAGTAATTGGAGTGATGTTTTGCAAACTATCTAAAGATAATCTTAACATTTTAATTGAATCAATTCCATTGAATGATAATGTTGAATGGATTAATGTTAGGACAAAAATGTTAAATGAATGCAGTGAATGTGAGAATTCTGAATATATTAATGAATTAATTTATACTAAATGGAATAATCACCTTTCGAATTCGTTTAATGAGAAAAATAAGGGTTTGAATATTCTTTGCACTGATTTTTGTAATTTTATCATTGCTTATTATTTCCATAACTATGATAATGATAAGTTATTGGATTCCATGAAAGAGTTATTTGTTAAGCTTAAAAACTTGGATAGTGAATGGTCATATAATATTTTACATCATAGAAATAAATTTTTCGTATATTACTCTAAATTATTTATTTTCAGTGTCATTTATGAATTTAATAAGTTGAATGATGATGAAATTAAAGCGTATTATAATGAATTTTATGATGAGTATGTTTTGTTTAAAAAATTTTTAGATAATAAAAAAGAAGACTTTTTAGATAGGTTTGAAGAGAATTTATTGGGTAAATTATAGTTTTACAAATATATTTAATAATTTAATTGATTTAAATCATTTATGGGGATATTTATTATGAATACAAATTTTATTGGATGGGAACTGTTGGAAAAACCTATTAACATATGTTTATTAGGAGGAGAGTATCTTTTAGAAAATAACATTAATTTATTCAATATAATATTTAAGAGAAATGAAAATTATGAGTTAACCGCTATCCTAAATGGTTTTATTGATGAAAATATTGGGCGTAAAGTCAATATTTTTTTTAAATCTATTGAGAATAATAAAATTGTCATCAAATCATTAAATGGGCATGATATTACATTCCAATATAATGTTAGAGATTATAGTTATCATCAGGTTCATTATGCTGTGAAATTAGATATTCTGTATTTGAGAATTGGTGAAATTGATGAAGAAAAAGTCGAATGGAAATCTAGATGGTATATTAATGGATCCGATTTAATTTTACTAAGGAATCCAATATATACTATAGAAAAGGGTTCTAATTTTAAAAGGTTAAATGATGTTGGAGAGTTAATTATTAATACAGATTCGGAATTTAATCATTTTGTTTCCAGTTATTTTGTTGTTAAACCAGACACTCTAAATCAGTTCATTGTATCAAAAATTTCAAATAAATTCAATCCTCAATGGTCTAAAAAGATGAGTATTGATTTTTTTAGAGAATTCGGATTTCACAGTAAAGAACAAATTAATTTAATTGAAAATGTTTTATCTTTTGCTTTTGGAAGGTCATTAATTGATATTGGGGAAAGTCATTTTGATAAAAATGGTAGTTTAATTTATTATAAAGCATATTCTCCAAGAATTTCCCATACCATTAATTTAAAATATATCTGCGATATGGGACCTAATTGTCCATTATTTTATACTTTTTTTGACATGAGACATGAAAATGATTTAGCGTTTATAATTGACAAATGTGAAGAAAGCAATGTTAATTATTATAATGTATTTAATTACTTAAGGGAATCTTTTAATTTGCCTCCTTTGTCTGAAATTGTTTTAATTGCTGGAGCATTGGAATTTTTAGCAGAAAATTGGTTACAAAATAATTCTAGTGGTAAACATGAGCACATGCCTCAAGAAGATTTTGAAAATCTAATTTCTGATGAATTAAACAGTTGTCATGAGAAATTTGAAGAATATGGAGTTAAAAGAATTGATGATTTAATGGATAATATTAAAGGAGCATATAAAAAACAAGGTTCCAAAAAATTAGATTTATTTTTTGATGAGTTAGGTATTACTCTGGGGAAAATTGAAGAGCCTGCAATACAGTATAGGCATACTCCGGCTCATGGTAGAATAATGAATTTAAAAATGGCTCGAAAATTTTCGTTAAGGACATTGTCCTACAGGTTGTTATTGAATAGATGTATATTGAAATCTTTAAATTTTGAAGGATACTATTGGGATTTTTTCTCTAAATCTTATAAGAATCTAAGTGAATCTATAGATAAAGAAGATTTTAATAAAGTTCGAGATTCTGTGAAATTTATAAAAGATAATTAGTAATTATTCGTCACCTTTATAATCGGGATAATTTTCATTTTTAAATTGGTTGTTAAAATTACCAAAATTCTTTTGAGGCATAATACTAATTGTGAATATATGTAAATATTATTAAGATTATTATTCATACGGAATATAAGTCAAATTAAAACTTGAATTATCTTTAATCATTCTATAGACTGGGATAGCTCTTATTTCGCAAAGTTTTTTGATATAATATGCATCTTTGTCATCAATTTTATATCCTAAATAAACGGATTTCGGTGTTAAAAATTTAATATGGGGTTTATTATCATACCATATAATCTTAAATAGTTGTTTTGGATTTTTAAGCATAATTATTCTCCATTCTTGTTCATATTCCCATTCTAGAGATTTATTGGTAAATGTTTCGATAGATGATTTTCCAATATCTGCTTTAGCAATTATTTTAGGCAAAATTTCTTTATTTCTTTCTTCTGTGACATAAGCTATTGGGAAAAAAATTTCTTTTAGTAAATCATCATCTTTAAAATCATACTCCACACAAATTCCTTTATGTTCGCCCCCATAATGGTGCCACATGGGTGTTATATCGTTTTTTTCACTGAAACAAGCAATATAAACTCGATTTTTCATATCTTGATTTGCTTCATAAAAAAGGCTTTTAATACCTTTTTTGTCCAAATTAGGGTTTCTTATAGGGTTATTATAAAATTCATCTAAATCATATAACAAATCACCTTCGAAAGGGTCATTTAAATCTTTTATTTCTCGCAAATACATTAAATCATCTAAAATTAATGTTTTTGCATGTTTAACACGTGTATATTGAAAAATTTTTGTTAAGTGCTGATTTTTACAGTCAATCCATTCTTTTTCATTATCCGCTTCAATTTTAAAATAATTATCAAAAAATTCATTTCTCCATTTTTTTTCTTCCATAGTACTATATTTATTTCACTATTAATAAATAACATAATGTATTTATTATCTTGAGATAAAAAATTTTATCATATGTCTTATAATGAATTCATTAAGGAAATTGAAATTAATAATTATGATGATTTAGTTAAGAGTATCCAAGGAAAATCTAAGAAATGTGATGATCTTCGTGATAAATTTATATTTAGAGGTGTTGAAGATAGTGAGTTTCAGTTA
Organism: uncultured Methanobrevibacter sp.; assembly: GCF_946184425.1. Taxonomy (GTDB): domain Archaea; phylum Methanobacteriota; class Methanobacteria; order Methanobacteriales; family Methanobacteriaceae; genus Methanocatella. Next base: position 27,979 of record NZ_CAMHFP010000003.1, read on the forward strand.
ATTCCTTCTGCTCTTCGTGGAGATAATATTAATGATTTTGTTGATGAATCATTTGATATTACCTTATGGATTAATTCAGAAAATGTGGATGAATTTAATTGTATCACTGGAATTAATTTAGAGTATAGTGAAGGATTATTATATCCTGTTAGATTTAATAAATATCTTGAAGCATTAGATCATGATATTGTCAGTCAAGTTCATTCTTTTGGAGAAATACAGTTTAGAAAAGAACTCAATGCATTAATGAATTTTTTAAATTATACAGATAAGTCAGGATTAAAAATTCCAATCAAGCAGGAAACACGTGAATTAATCGAACATGATATTCGAAAAAAATTTGATGGAAATTCTCATTGGCCAGATTCTGATTTTTATGAGGTAATATCATTAGCTCAACATTATGGCATACCAACAAGAGCTCTAGATTGGTCTTATGATTATAGGGTAGCATTATATTTCGCCGTTAAAAATATATTGGCTGATGATTATTCAATTAATAATACTCCAGATAATGCAGTATTATGGGCATTTAATTATAAGTATTTTGAAGTTAATCCTATGTATGATACTGCAACACCATTTCCAGTTCAATATTATCGGCCCGAATATAATTCAAATCCAAATTTAAATGCTCAAAAAGGTTTGTTTACATTCATTGTTGATGATTTAGATAATATTTCAAAACAGCCATTTGATGAATTTGTTGTAGATAATTTATCTGGAAAATTGAATGATTTTATTGGATTTAATGGATCAAGCAGAGTTCATTTGCCAGAAGGTGAAAAAGCATTTTATAAATTCATAATTCCTGAAGATATAAAACCTGAGATTCTTGATGAATTGTATCATGAGGGTTATTCTGAAGAATATTTGTTTCCGGGTTATGGTGGTGTTAAACAATTTGTTGAAAATAGGATTAAATTGGATAAATTACTTAATAATCTATGATGTTGCAATAGGGTAACTGAAATTTAATGCACTCATGTACGGAGGTATTTTTGACTACAAACTGCTATAATAAGTTAACCATCCTTATATTTAGTATTTCCACTAAAACCTAATCCCTTAAGAATTTCAAAATCATCTGGGGATGAGTATTCTCCAGATATGTATTTATTTTTTACCTTCCAGCCGTTTTATGGATTTAATCAGGTTATCAAAATCAGATTCATAATTTCTATCCTGATCTATTCTGAATTCCTTATACTCATTAATCGCATGGGCTTTTGCTTCAACAGCTGAAACTTTACCCTTTCCTTCCAGTAGCGGCAGTTGGCTTAATTCAAGATATCCGTAAAGCAATGTTTTCCAGTCTTTCATGAATGTTGGTTTTTGGGAATTTGCCCTTGTCTCGGCCAATGTTAAAAAACCGTCAACCAGTGTATTCAGTGAATCCAATTCCATTTCGTTTAAGTAGTTTTTTGAAATTACCACATCTGCCTGCAGGATTTTTCCATGAGGAGCATCTTCCCATGTTGTAAGTCCCATGTTAACTTTAGTTTTGTCGCTGCGGGATTTTATGATTTCAGCGGCAGTCTGGCCGGTTATTGCAAAGAGTAGCATGTTCTGTACTGTGGCAAAGAAGTCTTTTGTTTCGTCGGCATCCAGATTGTAGTCGGCGCTTGTTGCATATAAATCAGTGATTTTCTGATTGAATCTTCTCTCTGATGCACGTATTTCACGGATTCTTGAAAGCAAATGGTCAAAGTAATCTTTCCCGAATCTTGAGCCTTTTTTTAATAATTCATCATCCAGTGCAAAACCTTTTACAATATACTCCTTAAGCACGCTTGTCGCCCATCTGCGAAAGTGTGTTGCCTGTTTGCTGTTTACACGATAGCCGACTGAGATTATGGCATCAAGGTTGTATAATATTGGCTGTGTTTTCGCATCGGGATTTATAATAACGATTCCACTATTAGTGGAATCGTTCGGATTGAAAGTGACTTCTGATTTTACCAACTCTCCGGACTCAAAAATATTAGTTAAATGTTTGCTTATGGTTTTAATATTTTTACCAAACAATTCAGCCATTGTTTTTTGTGTAGTCCACATTGTGTCATTTTCAGAATCAATAATTACCTTTATGGCCACTGCTCCGTCTTCACTGGTGTATAATAATGTTTTTACAATTTCATTATTCATATTATAAGCTCCTGCATCTAAAATTAATATAATAATAAGTAGGTTTATAATGTATATAAAGAATTAGAGAGACCATTTGGTAAGTAATATTTAGCATATCTTTTATTAAAAATCATGATGATATGATAGAGTTATTAGGTGCAGTTAAATCAATTTTAGAAAATTATTTTGAGGATTGTGAACCTCATATTCGAATTTCTCATAATCCTGAAACTGGTTCTGAAAAATTAATTATAGTGATTAAAATAACTAATGATGATTCAAATGATTTTATTAAGGATTTAATGGCGATTAACTCAAAAATAAGGCCTTTAAAAAAGAAATTTAATTTAATTGGTAGTTTTTTAATTAATGTGTAATCATTATGACTCATTTTGATTGGAAAGGTTAGTATAATTTGGCTAAAAAATTATCTAAAAATATTGATGACGAAGCTTCAATTCGTTCAGCTATTAGTAGATGCTATTATTCTGCTTTTGTTCAGCTAGATATTATTTGGTTGAAGTAAAACATGAATAACATTTATTGGACACTGTAGGGGCGCACACGAATGTATATTCTTTCTTACAAAAATCAGATAATTTTAATGAAATGAATTGGGGGAAGTATTAGAAACTTTGTTTGAAAAGAGGTATTGTGCAGATTATGATTGGCGAAAACACTGATTTAGAATTTTTTTTATCAATGATTTATCTATTGTTGAAACATTAGTTGAAAAAGCATTTTTGAATATGAATGTATTAAACAACAATCCTTCTGATTTTAGAATTCCATAAATATTTTAATTATTTGTTTGTATTTAATAAATGCAAATTTTATCTATGTTTTATAGTATATAATTTCTTAAATTAATTATATTCTAATAAACAATCTCCAAAAATCTTCAATCTCTTCCTCATCAAAAACAATAGGATTATTCTCCATACTTTCACCGATTGTAGCTAGTTTAACAATTTCTGCAATATCTTCCCTTTTAACTCCAAAATTTCTTAAGTTAATCTTACTTTCTGAAATACTACCCAACCAATTCATGATATCATCTATATTATTTCCATCTCATGCATCCAAAAACAGTTCCTTTTCACTCACATATTTTCAGTTTCTTTTTATCACTTCAAATAATGTTATTGCTACTGCGAAACAATGGTTTATCCCATACATCATTGTCAGGGGTTATGATATTGAGTGTGATGCGCTTGCACGTGGTTTGAAAATGCAAGTCCTGCAAAAAATAATCCATAATCACCTGCTTCTATACTCCAGATTATCCAAATCACTTAAGCCAATGGAGGATACTTTATGATACTTCTCATTGAATTTCTGACCAGTGTTCGAATGTATCTATCTGATGGTTTTGACCAGGTAAGATTCCATTGCAGGGGATAAAGCGTCAAGATTTGTTGATAATATCATATTCTTATCCATTGTGCTGGTCAGTTCAGCTACTAACCATGATTCCTTTGGATATATGTATTCTGAACCTAAATTTAAATTCCATTCATTTATAATTCTATTCATAGATTATATTTTTAAAACTTTCAATTAATTCCTCTGAAATATTATTTTTATGAATTTCATAAAATCTTCTTAAAATTACTTCTCCATCATTTCCATGTAATTGATTATTTCGTATTACACTATCAACTAATAAATCTATTTGATTTTCATCAAAATCTTCAAAATAAGGTTCAATATATCTTAATAACTTGTTACATTTATCATAATTCCAATTTAATCGGGGATTGTTTAATTTAGACAAAATGATATTTGTCATTGCATAATGGTAATAATTAACAATTTCTTCTTGCATTTGGTTAATATTGCGAATATGCTTAGATTGAATTTTATTTAAAAATCCATAAGATTCTGTTCCATCAATAGATAATGGAATTATCATACAACCTCTTTGCAAAGCCATTCCAACTTCCTGACTACAATAATCAGATTTTTTAAAATCATCACTTAATAATGCTATAAATATATCTACTTGTTTTAATTGATTAAATATTTCCTCAGCCCATTCACGAGAAATATTAATGTCTTCATGGGCTAGAAAACCATCAAGTCCAATTTCTTGCAATGCATCTTTAATTTGTGCACAATATTCTTTATTTTGGTTTGAATAACTTATAAATGCAATTTTGTTTATTTCTTTTTTGTTATTTGTTGAAAAATCATATTGGGCATATAAATCATCGATTTTCCTTGAACTTATGCCATATTTTCTAAATAAATATCGAATCATTTGTATTGCTTCTTCTTCATTATCGTGTAATGCTTCGGATATTACTCCAATAACATTGTATTCATAATCATCATCACCGAAATATTGACTTCTTGTTAATCTATCATATTCATTAAGTAAATAATCAAATTCAAAACTTTCTAAAATTGAATACCAATTAATTTGGTTTTCAACAGTTTCATTTTTAAGTAATAATTCACTTATTTCCATTGCTAGTATTTTTAATTCATCAGGCATTGTCTTCACCATTTATTTGTCATAAAATATAGATTTCCACATTCCATAATCTTTTTTCGGAACCACTAAATATAAAAGCTTTTTAGCTCTTGATAATGCTACATAAATCACTCTTAATTCTTGGTTTTTATCTAAATTAAGATTATTTGGAATTATTTCACTATATTTCTCATTGTGCTCGGTTTCTTCTTTTAAAAGCAATAGTGTAGCATCAAAAGAACCCCCTTTTACACTATGCACAGTACCAATATTGTAATTTAAATTATTTTTTGAATCTTCATTAAATAACAAGTCAAAAGTAACTTCTTTTGTATAATAATCTGTTTTGTACATTTTACCATGTTTTACTTCACTTAATCTAAAATAATCTTTAAATCTATAATTCACTTCATTAATCCAAGAATTAATGGTCTGATTATTTTCAATTGGTGGAAAAACATTTATGAAATTATAAACATTTAAGCGATGATTTTGAAAACCTTGAATTTTAATTTCTTCAAATATGTCTAGGTTAGTAATCTTGTTATTATTATATTTAAGTTTAAGGTATTCTTTTTCCATTATCTGAAAACCTTCTAAATGATTTTTATTATTCCAGTGATACAAACCTTCGAGAATATTCACAGTCCGGCTTTTACTATCTGAATAAAATTCAAAAAGATATTGAACATCTTTGATTTTCAAGGACTTTTTATATTTATTCACTTCTTTATTTCCCCTAAATAGTATTGAAACATTTTTTTCATCAAGTCTGATTCCATTTTTAATACATTCTTCTTCAAATTCATCTATTACATGTTTATAATTATTTTTGTAAGGTATAATTTTTGGGGGTATATCTGTATCATGAGGACATTTTGAATAAATGCTTTCTATACTCGATAGTCTCGAGAAAAAGTCACAGATTTTTTGAGAGCTTCTAAAATTATAATCAAATATTATTGAATTATCTTTCCATTTTTCATATTTTTCATTGAATAATTCAGGTTTTCCTCCTTTCCATTCATATATTGACTGTTCTGGATCACCCACTAAAATAAGATTATTCAAACCATTCTCAACTAATAAATCAATTATCCTCATCTGAATATCTGAAGTATCTTGTGCTTCATCAATAATCATGTGAGGAAATCTAATGGACAATGCTTTTGCAATATGAGGATATTGTTCTAATACCCTCATTGCATGATAATTTGCATCATTTTGAGTTGCAAATCCTTCTCTAGTTAACCTATATTTCATTTGTTTAACTGTATCATAATTTAAGTCTTTCTTTTTATAGTTTACTTCACCATCAATTAAAAACTCCACCCTATCAAAATAATTTTCAATATAATCTCCGGAAGACCAATGACTAATGGGGTCTCCAACTAATATTGGTCTTTTTTCACAATTCATTACTAAATGTCCATAAGGTAAAAATAGGTATTTGTTAAAAAAACTATCAAGTGTTCCAATAAAATGTGTATAATTGATTTCTAAATTTCTGTCTTTTTTCTCAAGATTTTCTTTTATTTCGTCAGCTGCAATGTTAGTGAATGAAAGAACAGCTATTCCAGATTTTTTATTATTCCAATTTTTAATAAATCTATAAACTCTTTCTGTAACTGCAGCAGTTTTTCCACTTCCAGGACATGCTTTTACAACAAATTTTCCAGTTTTATTTAAATCTAAAAATTTTTCTTGCATATCTGTCCATGAATGTTTAGTTGTTTTAGTCATAAAAACACCTATTTTTTACAAACAAACTCTAAAGCGGTATCAATGTAGTCAGGTACAGTATAATTAATATCTTTATCTTTATTTAATTCATTTGATAAGATCCAAGCAATTCTGGACTTTTTAATGCTCTTTTTTGATTCATTCATAATGGCACATATTTCTTCATTACTATTGTTAAATACATTTTTGAATATACTCGGATGTATTTTATTAAATGTTTTACGAATAAATGATTTATCAGGGTTGCAGATTAATAAATCATATTCAAATGTTTTTTCAGCACCACAAACTTTTAAATTTTTATTTTCTTTTTCTTCTAACATTTTAAAAGTATTAGATTCTGCATCATCAAGTTCTTTTCTATCTTTATCAGTTATTATTGCTCCTTTGAATATTAATTCATTTTCTTCATCGAATAATGGGATAAAATGTTTAAAACTCACACCATTTAACATTACAACTTCAACACCTTTATTTTCTAAATCATAACCTAATTTTTCAGCAAAAATGGGGACTAATAAAGCTTCTGATATTCCTTCAACAAAAATAACTCGTTTACTGAATAATAATTGGGATTTGGTAACATCTAAAAACTTTTGTAAATATTCTTTATTTTCTTCATCAAAGTTCAATGATTTGAAATCAGCACTGACTACATTTTCATTTTCATAATCTCTTTGCAATATGATTAAGGAGTCTAAATCTGCTTTTGCGGTTATTGTTGGTGAATGTGATGTTATGAATATTTGAAAACTTTTCTTATCATTCAATTCTTTATTTAATGTATTCAAATAACTGAAAAATAGATTCTGTAATTGTGGCTGCAGGTGTGCTTCAGGTTCTTCAATTAACAATGATAGGTATAATGAATCATCACTTTTTGATAAATCTTCTAATCGAGTTAGTAAAATTGCAATGTATATTAAATTGTTATGTCCTAAACCGTTTTGATGTAAATCTAAGTATTTTTCATTTGTTTCATCTTTTGTAAGTGGAATTTTGATTTTTAAATTTTTGCTGAGTTCTTCATAATCTTGATCAAGAGGCAGTATGTTTAGTGTAGCATCTTCATCAAAAGTAATTTTGTCTAAATGTTTTGCAATGTATGTTTTCTTGACTTCTTCAACAAAACCTGAAAATTCACTTTCTGCAATGTTGTTACTAAATTCTTCAACCATAGTGTTACGATTGTAATCCTCGGATATATTTTTTTCATCAAGGCCAATAACCAAATCGCCCAATTGGTTATAACGTCCTGGTCTTAAGTATCGCTCAGCGTCTCTTAGGGCACCAAGATAAACTTGAATAAATGAATGAAAAACTTCCGATGGAATATTTGCTCCTTCGTTTTTACCTCCCCAAACATCACTATGGATTCTTTCATATTTGTTATATTGTCTTAAACTGAATTTGAAGTGTAAATCTAATGAATCATTTTCAGCATCATATAATTCAATAAAATAACCAATTTCTTCATCAACATCTTTTTTAAATGATAAATCAAATTCTATGGGTTTTAAATTTTTATCGGTTATTGAAATGTGAAAATCATTTTTAGTTACTCTTAATCCATCTTGGTCTCGGTATCCTAAACAGATTCTTAAAGCATCAATAATTGTTGTTTTTCCAGCATTATTTTCTCCAATTAAAATATTAATTCCTTTAGAAAAATTTAATTCAATGTCTTTTATTGACCTAAAATTTCTTATTTTTAATTCAGTTAAATACATGAAATCACCAACTATTATGAATATATGATTTGGAGATATTTAAATTTCAACAGAGCATCTGAAAAGTAATGGTGCGATAAGTTAGGGTCTATTTCCCATTTAAATCAGTGAAATTTTATTTCAATCCCGTTATGATGGGATTTTTCCCATTTAAAATCATAATCAAGTGATTGATTATGAAGTTGCATGATATTATGTACAAATAAATATAAAGCATTCATTATGTTTATGTGCTATGGAAAGAATGAAAAAGGTTAACGTTAGTGAACGATTATAATCTTTGTAATGCAAGCCAATATGTAGAATGTAATGTTAAATTTAATTTAGCTACTATTGAAAGTAAATTCAAAGGAATAATCAATTAATATATGGTTATTTAGTAATAACCTTGCAGTAATGGCACTGTCAAAAATTGTCATGATTTTGCTTTGTTTTTTTAGTGAATTGTGGGTTTTTAGTTGAGATTGTAAACAACATTTCTTTGTGTCCAGCGGGCTTTTTGTAGTCTTATCCATCGAATTAATCCTTTTTTTGTTCTAAATGTTCTTTTTAGATTTCTTGGAAGTGTTATTTTGAAGTATCCTTCAATTTTGTTGTTTGTTCGTGGTATTTGTGGGTTTTTATGGTATTCTGTTGTTTTGTTGAATTTCTTTTTCAGGGTTTTTAAAAAATTCTGTGTGTTTTTGTCGAATTGGTTTATTTTGTTGTAAATTGTGTTGAATCTTTGTTTTGCTGCTTTTTCGGTGTCTGTATCATAAATTGCTCTTATTCTTTCAGTTATGCTTTCTTGGTCTTGTAGTTCTTTTCTTTTTTCGGATAAGTCTCTTCTGAGTTGTCTTGTTGTTTTTCTAATTTTTTCCTGGTTTTAATTCTGTTTTGGCGTGTTATATCTTTTATGCTTCTTCTTTTTTCATTTATTCCTTTACTTTTGTTTTTTATTCTCAGTATTCGTTCTTCATTTTTGTCTATTTTTGTTTCTAGGCTTTTTATTCTTCTTTGGATTTTGTTGATTATTTTGTAGGATTTGTCATGATGATTTTTGATTATGTGGAATATGCAGAGTTGTTGTTTCATGCAAATTCTTTCAATTATTGGTGGATATGTCATGTGGCCGTCTGTTATTAGTATTTTTTTAGGTAATCCTTCTAAGCTGTATTTTAAGAAGATTTCCATGAATTCATTGTCGAAATCTTCTTGAGGAATTATCTGATCATTTATTATTAAATTGGTTACTGCATCTATTATGGCTAATCTAACCATATTTATGCCGTTTTCGCATAAATATTCTTCATCGTAGTGATATATTCAGCTAGGTTCAATATTTGTTTCTTTTATGATTTTTTGAAGGTTTTCCTCTTTTTGTGTGATGAAGAATTCAGAATATTTAGATTCGTGATAATATGCCGTTTGACGAGGTAATTTTATTCCATTTTCAAGTTGAATTAGTTCTGCCTTTTTTTGGTAAGATAAATAAGCAATTGACTCATATTCTAATGATTTTTCACAAATGGCTCGCGTATAATTAGAATATCTTTTAATAAAATTTTCCAAGCTGGTTGTGTGTGTTTTCCCACATTCAGGACAGATATATTGTTTTTTACGTATATTCGACCATTTGTTTGGTTTTGCAGGCCTAGAACCATTGCTGTTCATCGTGCTATCGCAATTTGGACATAATGGCCTATCATACTCATAATATACAATTTCCGTGTAACAATCACAATAATATTCTCTAAAAAAGTTCAAATCATCAGGATCAATTAAATTACACACATTTAACCGATCACAATCCAAAAAATACAAAGGTTTATTTAAAATGTCAACAAAATTATTACTTGTAAAGGGTTTTATAGAGCGCATATAATTATAATATACCCTTTACATTATTTATACACTTCTATTTTTAATATTAGTCATTTTAAACACTTGAATTTATATTAACTTGATATTCATCAAGTTATAAATCTATTAAAAACCAAATAGGAAGTTAAATTAAAAATAAATAATGATGATTAAAACAAATTTTTTTACAAAATTATTTAATTTAATCAACCGTATATTCCATTAAAATCAATTTAAAAATCAAATAATAATTAGTTTTTAATATAACTAATTTATAATTTTATAAAATGTATTTAACGTGATAATATATTTTAAAGATTAAATTAAAGTGATTTTATCATGACAATTTTTGACAAAGCCTATCAATGTTTTTCCTATTGATAATGAGTGCTATTGTATCTTTTGTGGGTAATTCAGCTGTGTTGCTCATTTTAAATTCTCACAAATTTCTTCAATTCTATCTAAAATTTCCCACATTCTATCCCACAGTTTCTTTGGGATTGCAACATACATTTTTCCATTTATTTCCTTTTTTCTCATGATTTTTCCTCTCCTGTTTTTCCATTCATGGGAGGATTATAAATTCGACAGTCTAAGCTCATGGGGTCAGGAATTTTTTAAAAAATAAATAACATGGCAAAATCAATTTTCCGTCTTTTAGCCAATATTTAGAATAAGATAAGTTTTGCTTTTTTGGATTTGACAATCTTTATATATCCCTTAAAATAAACTAGTTATTGGGTTAAGTTTTGGAAAATATTAATTTTTAACATAGTTTCGCGACATGTCTAATTATTTTTATTTTTCTCACTGCCCATGGGATTATTCTAAAAATATCTTAATAGCTCGTCATTCAATTAAGTATTTTTTTTATAATCCTTTTTTCATGATCTGATTTTTACTATTTCTTTTCTAGTATTTTACCTCTCTAAATTGATTTTCAGGCCTCACCAAAAAAAGTTGTCTCACCGTGAAAAGTTGATTTCACTTCGTAAAATTTACTTCAATGGTGGAGGCCAGTTGATAGTTTGTCAATTTGGATATATAAACATTTCTATTAGTATTTGTTGTTAAAATGTTCATTTTTTTGAGAAAAAATTGTGTCCATAAGCCTTGTATTTTTGGAAATTTTGCTAAACATTAAAACATAAATTGCCTATAAAAAAAGTCAAATGTATAAATCGGAAATGCTTAAGTAAGCCTTAAATTAATGTTTCAGGCCTAATAAAGCTTTATTATCCTTTTTATTATATTGTTTATATAAATGAAATAATAATGCCAGTATAGGCATTCCAAAAATTTTATCAATTGCAAAAAATAAATTCTGTATCAGAGTTTTAGTGGTCCGAATCGATAAGTATCGGAACTTTTTTATTAGTTTTATACGAATTGTTCGTAAATATTTGATTAATTGTTGCTTTTTTAATTAAAATTTTTCCTAAGTTAATGATTTTTTGATATATTTGAGGTGATGGTAGAGTGGATTGGTGGTCCACACTAATTAATTCAATCAATTTGTCAAATAATGTCACAAATTAAAATTCCACTTCATCGAAGTTCGTTTTTTAGAATCCTCACCTTGAAAACTGTTAACCTAGCTTTGATTCCTATCAATCGTCAATCAGAAAAATGCTTGTTATATTCTTAACCAATATAGGTAGGAATATAAGTGACTGTTAAAAAAATAATGCAGTCAAGAAGCATTTCTACCATCAACTCACCTTCCTTAGGAGGATAAAATATTTTGGATATTCGCTTTATCATTCTATGACTCCTAATTTTATATAGAATTTTTATCTGTTCCAGAGTACTATCATTTATTACTTTTATTATATAAAGTATTACTTTTTATTTTTTTACAAAATTTTATATATTAAAAAAAGGCAAGTAGTATTATTGGATATTCGTTGGAATTCATTTTATGGTTCCATTTTTAATAATGGTTTAGAGTTATTTTTAACTCTATCCTATTATTAAGTTCTTATTTTATTAGAAAATTAGTTTTATACTGTAGTTTTAGTGCTTGAAATTGATAAGTATCAGAACTTTTTTATAAGTTTTATACGAACAGTTTTATGGTGATTTTATTGATTTAGGGTAAATTTTTTAAAATTCGTCTTATTTTTTTAACATTTGAATTTTAATATGTATATCCTGGTCCGGTTAGATGAAATTGCTATTAAATAGAGTTTAACATAGTATCTGAAGAGTATCGCAACTTTTTTACATGCTTTTTTGATTTTTCCTTCAGCAAAAATTTTGTTCAGTTTTTGGGAATTCTTTAATTTTTCACGGTTAATTTTCTTATTTTTGTTCATGTTTTATGAACTTTATTTCACTAAATAGTAAGTTTTAAATAAGTAAAAACTATATTTCCAATCAAGCAGGTGAAAAAAATAGACTGTGGTAAAAAATCTAGAGAGGAAAAATTAATGAAAAAAAGTCGAATGATTTTGATTATTATTTTAATTGCTATAATTATGGCTCTGGGCATTCTGTCTTTTGGACCGGGTGCTTCTCAAAGAATTGATATTGTTGGTTCCACATCAGTTCAGCCTGTAGCTGAAAAGCTTGTAGAGGAGTATAAAATCAGTCATCCTGATGTAAAAATAAATGTTCAGGGCGGAGGATCCAGTTTGGGCATCAAAACTGTTCATGATGGAATTGCTGATATAGGAATGAGTTCCAAGGAATTGGACAGCAGTGGAAAAGAGGGCATTTCTGAATATGAAATTGGAAGAGATGGCATTGTAGTTGCCGTAAATGTTAAAAACAATGTCTCTGATTTAACAAAAAGTCAGCTGAAAGATATTTTTTCCGGAAAAATTACCAACTGGAGAGAAGTTGGCGGTAATGATGGTGAAATCCACATTGTATGTCGTGAAGCCGGATCAGGTACATTGAATGCATTTGAAGATATTGTAATGGGTGATACTAAGATTAAAAGAGATGCAATCGTTCAAAGTTCTACAGAGGCTGTAAAACAGTCTGTCAAACAGGATGAAAATGCAATAGGCTTTGTTTCATTTGCACATGTTTCTGATGATGTAAAGACTTTAAATATTGGAGGAGTAACTCCGGGAAATGAAACTATTGCAGACGGTTCATATGAACTGCAAAGACCTTTTTTATTCCTGGTTAAGGGAAATCCTTCAGGCGAGCTGAAAAAATTCATCGACTGGACGGGCGGAAGTGAAGCCCAAAAGATTATTGAGGAAGAAAAAATTATCAAATCAACAGAATGATTTGTTGGGTGTGTTTATCATGAAAAAATCTTTATATGAATTATTAATAGAAAATGCACTGTTTTTAACGGCGCTTCTGTCATGCTTTATAATTTTAATTATTTCCGCTTTCATATTTATTGAAGGGCTGCCTGCAATTCAGGAATACGGATTTTTCAAATTTTTACTGGGAAATCTGTGGTCTCCCAATGACGGTGAATTCGGAGTATTTTCAATGATTGCAGGGTCACTTTACGTAACTTTCCTTGCACTTTTAATTTCAACACCTCTGTCAGTTTTATGCGCTACATTTATGGCGGAAGTTGCAGGTGAAAAAGTCAGAAATATATTAAAGCCGATTATCCAGACATTATCCGGAATTCCTTCTGTCGTTTACGGATTTTTCGGACTTGTAGTGCTGGTTCCTTTTATAATGTCTCATTTTGGGGGAAGCGGATTCAGCGTAATTACTGCCGCATTAATCCTGTCGGTAATGATTCTTCCAACCATAATATCAGTTTCATATGATTCGCTTAGAGCAGTACCTGGCGAGTATAGGGAAGCATCACTTGGACTTGGCGCAACAGGATGGCAGACAATCAGAAGGGTTGTAATTCCATCAGCACTTCCAGGTATCATCACTGCAATAATTTTGGGAATGGGAAGGGCAGTAGGTGAAACTTTGGCGGTGATAATGGTTGTCGGAAATGTTTCAAAAATACCTTACTCAATATTTGAGCCTGCAAGAACATTAACATCCAATATTGCGCTTGAGATGAGTTATGCAACCGGAATTCACTATCATGCATTATTTACAACAGCAGTCATACTGTTTATACTAATAATGCTGCTTCTGGTAGTTGTGAAATGTATTCAAAGGAGATTCAGCCTTGATATTTCCGGAGGGTCATTATGAAAAGCTTTTTATCACCGGGCACTTCACACAAAATCATGAATTCAGTATTGATTTTTTCAGGTGTACTTACAATTTCAGTTCTGGTAATCATTTTGGCATTCATATTGATTGAAGGGCTTCCGGCAATAGATTTGGAGTTTATTTTCGGCGGTGTTAAAGACCAGGGCAGATCCGGAGGAATATTTCCAGTAATTGTCTCCAGTTTGTATGTGACTCTAATTTCAGTTTTAATAGCAGCTCCTTTAGGCGTAGGTGCTGCTATCTATGTCGTTGAGTATGCAGAAAACAGGAAGCTTGTCAATATAATACGTTTCGGGGCAGAGACATTGGCATCTATCCCTTCAATTGTATTCGGTTTATTCGGATTTGCATTTTTCGTAATGTTTTTGAAGATGGGATGGTCTGTATTTTCAGCAGGTCTTGTTTTGGCAATTATGGCGATTCCTACAATATTTCAGGTTGTTGAGGTTTCATTAAGGTCAGTTCCAAGCACATATAAGGAAGGAAGCTATGGTCTGGGAGCAACAAAATGGCAGACTATATGCAATGTGATTTTGCCTGCGGCAATTCCCGGAATCGTAACTGGGATAATACTTGCAATGACAAGGGCCATTTCAGAAGCCGCCGCTGTAATGTATACAGTCGGTTCATCTGTTTCCATGCCGATTTCAATGTTTGATCCGGGCCGTCCGCTGCCCCTTCATCTGTATATTCTGGCAACTGAAGGAATATCCCTGCAGAATGCATTTGCAACTGCTGCGGTTCTTGTAATTATAGTGATGGTAATTACATTTTTAACCAATTATTTCACACAAAGGTATCAAAACAAAATGATGGGAAATTTATAAAGTTTATGAGGTTTTATTATGTACAGGATTACTGCAGAGCATCTCAACACTTATTTCGGAGATGCTCATATTCTTAAAGATATCAGTTTAAAAGTAGCTGAAAACACGGTTATGGCGCTTATTGGTCCGTCAGGCTGTGGAAAATCAACTTTTTTAAGGTCAATCAATAGGATGAATGATTTAATAGCTTCATTTAAATTGGAAGGAACACTTCTTTTGGATGGAAATGACATTTATTCTAAAAACATGGATGTGGTGGATTTGAGAAGAAGGGTAGGAATGGTTTTTCAAAAGCCGAATCCCTTTCCCAAATCCATTTTTGAAAACGTGGCATACGGACTTAGAATTCACGGAAATGATGATGAGGATTATATAGCACAGAGAGTTGAAGAAAGTTTAAAATCAGCGGCAATTTGGGATGAGGTAAAAGACAAGCTTGATCAGTCAGCTTTAGGTCTGTCCGGCGGTCAGCAGCAGAGACTTTGCATTGCACGTACAATAGCAAATAATCCGGAAGTTATTCTGATGGACGAACCGTGTTCTGCACTGGATCCGATTTCAACATTGAAAATAGAAGACCTGATTCATGAGCTTAAAAAAGATTATACGATTGTTATTGTTACTCATAATATGCAGCAGGCTTCAAGGGTTTCTGATTTCACGTCATTTTTCCTCAACGGGGAGCTGATTGAAAGTGAAAAAACAGAAAAGCTATTTGTAAGTCCGAAAGAGAAAAAAACAGAAGAATACATTACAGGAAGATTTGGATAACGGGGGATGTGAAATTATGAGCGAAAAAACACCGGGAATTTCATTTCAAAACAGAATGGACAATATTGTAGATGATTACAGGGAACTTGGAAATCTTGCTATCAGATTAAACGGGGACGTTGTTAAACTGCTTGAAAATTATGATGAATCAGTTCACAAAAGCATATCTGCAGGTTCCAGCACATTGGATATCAAAACAATTAACCTCGAAAGGGTCTGCATAAGATTCATGGCTACCGAACAGCCATTGGCTAAGGATTTGCTGTTTATAGAATCAATGCTCAGGGTTATCAGCCACATCAAAAGGGTTGGGCATTTGTGCGCCAAGATTGCCGATTCAATCAGAAATATTCACGAGGTTCCTATTCCCGAAAAGATACTTAATCAGATGGCTTTGATGGGTGAGTATATTGGAGTCATGTTAAAAAAATCATTTTCAGTATTTTTAAATCATGATCTCGACAAGGCAAGAGAGCTTGACAGGGATGATGATAAAATAGATGAGCTATACGATTCTATTTTAAATGAAGTTACATCAACAATGATTAATGATGCTGAATTTGCCCCCTATATTATCGATACAATTTTTCTGGCAAGATATATGGAAAGAATAGCCGACAAGGCAGTAAGTATAGGTTCAAGAACAATATTCATGATAACTTTAAAAAGACCTGGAATAGATGAGTGAGGAAATTCGAATAAATATTTGTACTAGTTAAAAAATAACTAGTCATATCTTTTGTGGGGAGTCATTAAAATGGGAAGAAGTAATAAAACACTGGAAGAAATTTTAGAGTACATATTTTATCAAAATCCGGCCAATCAGGATGAAATTGCCGATGATTTGAAAATAAGCCGGAGGTATGTAACCAAATTGTTAAAGCCACTGGTCGATGAGGACATTGTCCGCAAGGTTTATGTTGTTAATCTGGAAAAATATGATGAAATTTACGGAGGTTTCGAACACAGCAATAAAAAAATTTCGACAGATTTTTTAATTAAAAACATTTTAAGGACTATGGCTGAGCATATAGAAAATCAGCTGGAACTCTCCTTTGAAGCAATCCTTGAAAATGACAAACAGAAAGCAAATGAAGCTATTGAACTCGATTTTACAACAAATAACATGTTTGAAAAGATTCGCTCATCAGTTGAAACAGTAGTCAATTTGGACCCTCACTCAAAACTTTCCAAAATTCTTCTTTTTAATGAAGTGGCTTATAATTACGAAAGAATCGGTGATTACTGTATCCATCTCAATAAGTTTGTCATCAATGATGATTCTGTAGTTGACGATAAGATTCTTGACATCCTCAAAAAGATGTATAAATACGCAAAAAGATCTGTTTCATATGCAAGTGAAGCATTCATTGACGGTAAAGTTGAGTTAAAAGAAGATTTGATGGATACAGAAGAAAAGATGCATAAAATGCAGGATAGAGCTATGAAGGAAATTGCTCTTCAGATGGGTGAGTCCACTTTTGATGATGTTGGCCATGCGAATTATTATATTTATCTCACACGAGTAATCAAAGCATTTGAAAGAACTGGAGATATTTCCGTTGAAATAATGGATATTGCAATCGAATTTCATAAAAATATTCCAAGATCTACCGTTCCCCGCTATTTCAGGGAATGATTTATTTTAATTTTTTAGATTTAAGGATTAAGTTTACATTTTTCTTGGAAATGTTTTGCTAGTTGAATAATATCACGTGTCATTTTTGCCACATTAATTATTTATTAATGAAAATGAAAGCGATAACCGGTGATAATAAATGCCAGTTATTAGTTTTGATATAGGTGAATTAACCAAAGAGCAAAAAGAAACTTTAGCAAAAGAATTCAGCGAATCAGCTTCCAGAGTTACCGGACTTCCAATTGAAATGATTTACGTTCTTTTCAATGAAAGGAAATTTGACAATGTCAGTGTTGGCGGAGTTCTTTTAAGCAATCAGGAATAATTTTTATAATTATTCTATTTCTAAAATTTCCTTATACATTTCTTTTAATTCTTTTTTTTCATGTTCGGAGTAATATTCGTTATCGGTATCGTTTTCTATTGCAAACAACAATAACTCATAGAATACCTTGTTAAGTGATTTGCCTTTTTTTGTCAGGAAGTATTCAGTGTTTTTCGGATCGTCATCTTCATTTGTCTTATAAATCAAATCATTGTCCTGCATTGTTTTAAGACATCTTGCTAATGCTTTATTGTCTAAAGATAATCTGTTAACTTTAAATTCATTAAAATGGCTTTTGCCTAAAAACAAGTCTCTTAAAATGTGTAATGTCCATTTATTGCTAATGAATTTGGTAATGTCTTCAAGGGGGTTTCGTTCATACTTTTTTTCATAATAAATTAATTTTTTCGGACTTAAAACCATGTTAATTCTTATATGTGTTTTTACATTTAAATTTTAGTTTAAATGGCATTCATGCCACTTTATATTTAAATATTTAATTTTTTAAATTATTTTTTAATTAAGGTGGAAAATATGGAATACATTGGTAATAATGATAAAACTGTTGAAATGACAAAATTCTTAGCAATCTTGTTTGCTATATGTTCAGGTCTTGCAATAGGTAACTTATACTGGGCTCAGCCTTTACTTGTTCAAATAATGAATAGTTTTGGACTTCCGGCTGCAAACGGTGGACTGCTGGTCACTGCTACTCAGATAGGATATGCAATTGGAATTCTCTTTATAGTGCCGTTAGGAGATTTTGTTGAAAGAAAAAGATTGATTACAATCGTAATGGCATTGTCCATAATTGCGTTAATTTCATGTGCGATAGCGCCTTCTTTTACCATACTGGCATTGTCTTTGTTCAGTATGGGTATTGTAACAATTTCTGGTCAGGTCATTTTGCCTCTTGCGGGGGATTTAAGTAAAGAAGAAGAGCGTGGACATATTGTGGGGATTGTATCTTCTGGAATAACTACTGGTATTTTATTTTCAAGATTTGCAAGCGGTATTATTGCAGGTTTGTGGGGATGGAGATCAGTATATGTAATCGCTGCGGTATTGAATCTGGCAATGGCTTTAATCATCATTTTTGTTTTGCCGAAAATTCCAAGGAAAAACAAACTTGAATCATATAAAAAACTTTTATCCAGTGTATTTACAACATTTAAAAGGCATGAAACATTACCGAGAATATTGCTGCACAGCGGATTGATTTTTGGATTGGTCTTTAATATTTTCTGGACTTCATTAACATTCCTGTTATCCGGAAACCCTTTCAATTATGATACATTTCAAATAGGACTTGTTAGCTTGGCAGGACTTACTGCAGCAGTATTCGGTTTGGGAATTGGAAAATTGCAAGACAAGGGCTTAAGCGTACCTGCCCTTGGAATATTTATAATTCTAAGTTTAATCACTATGCTTTGCGGGCTTGTGTTTTATGATTCCATTATAGCAATCATAATTATTGCTGCCGTACTTTCAGTTGCAGTTCAGGGAATATCTGTTTTATCACAGGCAAGATTATTCAATTTATCAAATGAGGAACGCAGCAGACTAAATACTGTATTTGTTGTTAATAATTTCATATTTGGGGCAGTAGGAAGTGCTCTTGCATCATTATTATGGTCTTTAGGCGGATGGCAATATGTCATGATGGGGGCAAGTTTAATTTCATTAATGGCATTAATAGTTTGGTTGACTTCAAGAAGCTCATTTAATGAAATAGATAATAAAACAAGATTTTAATTAAATAAATCAATATTAAAATACTGGAAATTCCACAGAAATAGTATTGTATTGGATTTTAAAATAAATAGATTCGAGTAAATGATGGAATCAGTGGCTCAATTAGCTATTTTGATGTTTTTTCAATGCGTTTTTTGTTATTCTAACCGCACCACTGCAATGAATGCGAACAGTGGAATTTTCATCATTTTCTGCAATACATTCTAATTTTTCTAAGTAAGGAATCACATAGTCTGGTTTTTGTTTCCCAATTACTCTAAACATTTCGGGGGATTCTATCCTAACCTTTTCACTAGAATCCGAAATCATATCATAAAAGATTTCCAGTTTTTCACAAAACATCTCTGGTGCGTTTGAAGCTATATTTTCACAGGCCCATATAAATGCATGCCTGACGTTCTCAGATTCATCATATCTCATTTCCATTAATTTTTCCAAATGTGGAGTTATTAGGTTTTTGTTTGCCCTGCATATTCTTCCTATTGCATTGGCAGACCTTTCCCGCAGTTTTGCATTTGTATTGTTCAAGTAACTGGCAATTTTTTCAATGTGGCATTCAATTTCTGCAGGATATTTCAGTCCCATCTCTCCAAGAAGCCACAGTGCTTTTGCTTTTATCTCAATGGAATAATTTTCACTCAATTTAGATGCGACATCATCAATGTTTGTTTTCCAGCATTCTCTGTTTTTTTGAATATCTCTTAATTCTTTCAGAATATCTTTATCATCACTTGACATCTTATTCATCTCTTGAACTTTTGAATTATTTGCCTGCAATGTCTTTAATCACTTCGCCTGCAATTATCAATCCCGCAACAGACGGAACAAAAGAAACGCTGCCCTTCACTTTAAATTTCCTATCCTGGTTAATAACATGGTCGTTTGTGTTTATTGGATGTTCTTTGGAATAGACTACTTTCAATTTTTCTATATTTCTCTTTCTAAGGTCTTTTTTCATTATTCTTGCAAGCGGGCACACAGAGGTTTCATAAATGTCTGCAACTTCGAACATTGTTGGATCCAATTTGTTGCCTGTACCCATTGATGAAATAACAGGAACTTCAAGGGCATCACATTTACATATTACTGCAATCTTGGCCATAATAGTATCCACGCAATCAACTGCATATGACAGGTCTTCTGTAAGGATGTCGGTTTTAGAATCAGCCATATAAAACTCCTTATAGACTTCAACATTTGCATTCGGGTTGATATCCAAGATTCTTTCCTTCATTAAATCAACCTTATATCTGCCGATAGTTTTTGTTGTTGCAATCAGTTGCCTGTTGATGTTGCTTTCATCTATCTTATCATAGTCCACCAAAATAAAATTTCCAATTCCGCTTCTTGCAAGTCCTTCACAAACAAATGAGCCTACTCCACCAATACCAAAAACAGCAACTTTGGCATTGTTTAGTTTTTCCATTCCCTCATTTTCAATTAACATTTCTGTTCTTGAAAATTTATTATCCATATCTGCACACCAAAAATTTAATTTAATTTAATTTATTATATAATTATTGAAGTCAGAATAATAAAAACTTATGCAAATAGATTTCATATCTTTTAATGAGGATTTTCATGATAATAGATACACATTGCCATATTTATAATAGTGAAATGGAAAATGCAGAGGAAATTATAAGGCAAGCCGCAGAAAATGATATATATCTGATTTTGAATGGCACAGACCCTCTAAGCAATCGGGAAATATTGGAATTGTCCGATAAATATGAAAATGTTTATGCTGCATTGGGATATTTTTATTCTTTTGCAGATGAAATTACTGATGAGGATATTTCTTTATTGGATAATCAACTTGGCAATGATAAAGTAATTGCTGTGGGTGAAATAGGACTTGACTATTATCATACAAAGGATAATAAGGCTAATCAAAAGGAATTATTTGACAAGATGTTGGTTCTTGCTGAAAAACATGATTTGCCGGTAATAGTTCATTCTAGAAAATCAATACAGGATACCTATGACATGTTGAAAATGCATGATGTAGTTGGGTCTATGCATTGTTACCAGGGTTCAGCTGAAATGGCGGAGCAATTTATCAAACTGGGTTTCTATATGGGAATAGGAGGACCGATTACTCACACCAACAATAAGAAAATAAGAAAAATGGCGAGAAAAATAGGCATTGATAATATGCTTGTAGAAACAGATTCTCCATATTTGCCTCCGGAACAAAAAAAAGGTGAAAAAAACACTTCATTAAATCTGAAATATATAACAAGAGGGATAGCCGAAGAATTGGGCATGTCAGAAGAGGATGTCATTGAAATAACCTCAAAAAATGCAAAAAAATTGTTTAAGATAATGTGAATGATTTCTAATTATTAAGTTCTGAAAAATTAGTTTTAGTTATAATTTTTCGGTGAAGATAGTTAATTATACGAACTATTTTATATGTCCTAAAACGAACAGTTCGTATTATTTCTTTTTATTTCTTTTTATAATGTTCAAATTTATTTCAATAATTATATACAATATACTAATTTTTAATTTTTAGATATATTTATTAACTAATGATTTAAAATATATTTGTATAATTGGGAGATTTTATCATGAAAGAACAAAAACCGATCCAAATTTTTTCAAATTTTGATGAGAAAATTGGTGTAAATGTAATCAAAAGTCCTGTAAAACTTACTATTTTGGAAATGCTTAGAGATAGTGACATGGAATTTGATGAAATCGTTAATAACACTGGTAAATCTAAATCTACCGTTTCAGTTCATTTGAAAAGTTTAAGGGAAAATGGAATCATATCATATAGGGTTCATCCAGTAGATAACAGAAAGAAAATATTTTATTTAAATTCCAAATATATAGGATCTGTAAATATTGCTGAGCCAAAAGAGATTAAGGAAACCCAAGCGGACTATCTAATTGAAAATCTTGTTGATGATGATGCTGAATTTTCAACATTGCTTTTCCATACCTTAAAATCAATGCTTATTCAGGAAGGAATAAATATTGACCCTATTTTACAATCAACAGGAAATTGTATCGGTAATTCAATTTTTGGAAAGTTATATGATGATGATTTAGATATTTTCATGAGAAATATTGCTACATTTTGGGAAAATAAGGGTTTAGGTAGACTTTCATTTGAAGTAGGTCAAATTATTCGAATAACTACTTTTGATTGTTTTGAATGTGAACTGTTACCTAGAACAGGAAAACCAGCATGTTTTTTAGACACTGGAATTTTTGAAGCATTATTTACACAATACTTCAAACTGCCAGTCAGTGTAATTGAAACCCAATGTTACACTATGGGTGATGAAAAATGTGTTTTTGAGGTAGAACCTCTGCCAATTAAAAATTATTAATCATCCCCAAATTTGATAACGGTTGTTGTAAGATAAGGTTTTTCATTAGAAAATCCTTCAATAATCTTTTCATTTTCTCTAGTACAGTTTTGCACTGAATAAATTTCCTTAGGTCTATTTTTTTCTTCGATAGTGTTTTCTAGTTTACTGGTGTTTCTTGAAGCTTTCATGAGGACAATTGAATCACTGTATTCTAAGATTTCTTCTAGTCTATCATCAATTTTAGGTACGATTGTTAAAATTTGGTTTTGTTCTACAAGAGCTTTGTTACGAGCTGCCGCACAAGCAGTAAATGAAGTAATTCCAGGAATTGTTTCGATTTCATATCTTCCAGCTAATTTTCTTTGCACATAAGAATAAGTACTAAAAATTGAACTGTCTCCAAGAGTAATGAATGCTACATCCCTTCCGCTATCCAAGTACTGTGCAATCATTTCGGACGCACTGGTCCAAACTTTTTCAAGTTCATCTTTATCCTCAATCATTGGAAATATTGGTTCTACACGCATTAGTCTTTTGTAATCTTTTCTTTTTTCAATAATTGGTCTAACGATTGATAATGCAATACTTTCTTTTTCTTTTGAGGATTTTGGTGAGAAAATAACTGGCACTGTTTCTAATACTTTTACAGCTTTTAAAGTTAATAGTTCAGTATCTCCCGGTCCAACACCAATTCCAATCAATTTTCCTTTTTTTGCCATATAATCACTTTATTTAAGAATTATTCTCTTTGATATTAATTTTTCAATTTCTCTTTCTATAATTTATTTATAGTATATTAACTAATATAATGTTAATGTCTAATTCTATGTTTTGTCCAAATTGCGGTATGCTTAAAAGTAATTGTACTTGTAAAACTACAAGTAAAAATGAATCTAACGGTCCAACTACTTTATTTAGTTTTTCTAAAAAAAGGACTTCTTCAATTTTAGATGATGAGATTCCTGAAGTCTATTCTGTTGATGACCATAAGTTGGATGAGGGAACATCAGCTTACTTAAAGGAACTTTATCCTCATATAGATGATGTGATTATAGAGAATTTTCCTTTTGAACAGCCTAGATTAGGTCAGCTGGAGATAATTCAGGATATTAATAATGCAATAAAAAAAGGATATAAGTATATTATTCTTGAAGCTGGCACAGGTACCGGTAAATCAGCAATAGCAACCACTCTTGCTAAAATGTATGAATCTGCATATATTTTAACCATGACAAAACAACTGCAGTCTCAGTACTCTGATGAGTTTGATTTTCCTTTAGTTAAAGGAAGGGGTAATTTTGCATGTTTGAATGATAATCTGGAAACTACCTGTGATATGGGTACATGTAAAACAACTCCAACTAACAGCAATTTCTTTTGCCAATACGGTGTTGCTAAAAATCCGACATTGGATGCGGAACTTGCTTTTGAGGATTCATTTGGAGGATCAGTATTTTATCAGTCCGGAAGTCATTGCCACTATTGGAATCAGAAAGCCAATGCAATCAACTCTCCAATTACTTTAATGAACTATGATTATGCAATAGTTGAACTGAATTATGTAAAACATTTCGGCACACGTTCTTTACTGATTTTAGACGAGGCACACAACATAGAAAACAAATTAATGGCCACAATGGAAGTCACTTTGTATAATAGGGTTCTTGAAAAGGATATCAACAAAGCTATATCTAAAGAGACATTGAAAGATGGGGAGCTTGAAGACTGGAAAATGGAAATTGAGGCTATATGTGATAGTTACGAAGATATTGATTTGAAGGAAGTAACCAAAAACAAAGCGGATAGAATAAGATCAACAATTTCCAGATTAAAAAGTCTTAGAAATAACCTTGAAAAAGAGCCTAAAAATTGGGTTATTGACAATGACGAGTTCGGCGTCACATTCAAGCCGTTAAGGGTTCATCATTATGCTAAAAATAATTTGTTGAAATATGGTGATGTTGTTATTTTTATGAGTGCAACCATTCTTTCCCATAAGATGTTTGCAAAATGGTTAGGATTAAATCCTGCTGAAGTTTATCATATTAAAGTTGACAGCCCATTCACTAAGGAAAAACGACCTATCATTCTTAATTTGGCAGGAAAGATGTCTGCCAACAGAATTAAAAAAACAGCTCCAAAGACTATTCCTATTTTGCAGGAGATTTTGAAAAAGCATGAAGGCGACAAAGGTTTGATTCATACTCACAGTTATAAATGTCAACAGTATATTACCCGTAATTTAAATAATTCCCGTTTAATATCTCACACACCACAAAATAGGGAACAGATATTGAATTTCTTTGAAAAAGATGAAAATCCCTTGGTACTGATTTCACCATCCATGAGTGAAGGTGTTGATTTGCCGTATGATAAGTGCAGGTTTCAAATTATCTACAAAATGCCCTTCCCTTATTTGGGTGATAAGCAGGTAAACATGAGAATGAAGCGAGATAAAAAATGGTATGCATATAAAACAGTAATGACTCTTATGCAGGCGTATGGTCGTGGAATGAGGGCTGAAGACGACTCATGTTATACCTACATTATTGACAGTGATATAAATATGTTGTTTAAAAGTCCAATGTATAGGTCACTGATACCTGACTTCTTTAAGGAAGCTGTTGTTAGGGTTAAAAATTAAGCGGACCTGGAGGGATTTGAACCCCCGATCTCAGGATCCGAAGTCCTGCGTCATTCCTGACTAGACCACAGGCCCTTAAAATAAAATTAAAAAAGTTATTCCTTTTTATTTTCTTCTTGAGAATCAATAGAAATTATAGGAATATCTTCAATGCCTTCAACTTCAGCGAAAATATCATCAATAGATTCGTTATCAAGTTTTACTTTTTCATATTCTATTTCTTCGATTTCCTCTGTTGTCAAACCTTTTCTTTCAGCAGGTTTTTCACGTGCTGGAGGAATATCATCGATATTTTCTTGTGGTGTGGTTTTAGGTTTAGAATTAGATTTTGATTTTTTGAAAGTATTTTTTAAATCACCGAATTTAAATTCTCCTATTTTGAAGGATTCCTTATCTAATGGAATGTTGCTTTTAGGTATGATATTTTCATCCTCTTTTTCCATTTTTTCGGTTTTAATATCATTTTCATTATCAAGTGAGTCAATACTATTCGAAATATTCTCCAACGGATTTTTCAATCCAATAACTTTGTATAATCCGTAGATTAATAGTAATAAACCAAAAACAATAAAAATTACTGTGATAAAACTACTTTCTCCTGAAATAACATTATCTACTATTCTTTCACTACGGGAACTGTAAACAATTGCTCCGATTACGATTAATATTAAACCTAAAACTGTACTTACTATGCCTAAAACTGGAGTTCTGCCAATTTTGGCATTAATGACATTGTCAAAGTTTTCACTTATTTCTCCTACAATTATATCGTCATCGAATTCTTCATCTGAATCTAAATTTTCTTCGTTTAATTGATTTTCACTTTCTTTTGGTGTTTTAATCAAAAAGTCTTCATCAATAGGATTTTCTTCTAAATTAATAGCATTGTTATCATCATTGTCTGGATGATAGATGAATTCATCATCAATTTCTAAATCTCCATAATCACGGGTATTTTCATTAAGATAGTCAATTAATTCACTATCTTCTTCAATATCCTCATATTTGATACCTTCTTCTTCATCTTTCACGGTATCAATCATATCTTTGAGATTAGAAATTCTATGCTCTTTTTCTTTAGAATCTTTCATATAAAAACCTCAGTCGTATTCTCTCCAAGTATATTTGCACTCAGTACAAGTAAAGAAACGTGTAGGTGCTTCATCAGCACTACGGGTTTGTTTTATTTCATAATAAGCTTTATCATTTCCACATTCTGGGCAAACTTCAGTGGTGGTTGGACGAACATCTGATTCGTCTCCGAGCACTTTGACATTTTCACTTTCTTTTATATCTCTGGAGACTTCATATTCATTATTATTGGATAATGATTTTTCATGTCCGCATGAATTACATTTTAATATTCCCTCTTTTGGAAGCATCATTGCTCCACATTCAGGACAAAATTCCATTTAACTCCTCCTTAAAAAGATTCATAATCTTCTTTAAATTGTAATATTTTTTTCAATATATTTAAATATATACCTTAAAAAGTAGTTTTAGCTTTGTTTAAACAATCTTTTATAATTTTATCATGGTCAAAAGCAAGATTGATTTCATTTAGTTTTTCAACTGAAAAGATGCCAATATCTTTTGCATCACTGCTGGCATGCATATTGTTCATATCTCCGGTAGCTATGTAAGCTATGGATATTGTATGACCTCTACTATCTCTATTGGGGTCAGAATATACGTTCACTAATCCTTTTAAGTTTACATCAATATTAGTTTCTTCTTTAGCTTCTCTAATAGCCGCATTTTCCACAGTTTCACCGTATTCTACGAATCCTCCGGGTAATGCCCAGTAATTTTTAAAAGGGTCATTATCCCTTTTAATTAAAATGAAGTTAAGATTCTCATCAAAAATGAATATATCTGTAGTTAGTGAAGGGATTTTATATTCTGTCATTAAATCACAATAAAAATAATGGTGAAGCTATAAAGCTTCGTCAATAAGTTTTTTAAATTCTGAACTTTCTTTTTGAAGTTCTTCAGCTGCTTTTTTCAATACTTTCCTTGGTCTTTTTCCTCTTTTTGTTTTAATAGTCATTTCTGGTTTTCCAGTAAGAGGGTGATCGATATTATAAACAGCATATTCAACATCAGGGTCTTGCATCAAAATGTGTCTGAGTGCATTGAAAACACCGTGACTTTCATCTTCTACTCTAAATGTTAATTCTAATGTTTTTTCTTCAATAATTTTAAAATTTTCTTCCATTATATCAACCTTAATTAATTAACATAGTTTTTAGAAACTTTTCTTTTTTCTTTTTTATTACATGAATTACATTGAAGTTCATTTTGCTTTTTTGTGGTGTGCATGTAATCTCTGCAGCGTGTACACATAGCTTTTAGGACTCCACAATCATCGTCTACAGTACCTAAATCAACATTATCTCCAGTAATTTTAACTACTTTAGCTTGAACTATGTCTCCTATTCTAAAAGCATCAGATAATTTTTCCAAGTAGTCTTTTTTTGCTTGTGATATGTGGATAGCACCCATATATGGTAATGCCAATGGCCTTGCATTGTCTTTGATACATTCAATATTTACATTAGCTCTTTGAGGTTTAATGTCGGTTATTTGTCCGTAGATTATGTCTCCAACTTTTAATAAAGCAGGTTTTGCGTCGGATTCAACAGATATAACCTTCATTTTTTGATTAATTTTAACATTACCAAGTACTGATGATTTTATTTCACCATTGTCATCGTAAGTACCTTCTCCTGGCAGATACTGTTCTATGATTCCTAATTTATCTCCAGGCATTACAATTTGTTCCTCTTCTATACTCATATTAAAATCACCAAAATAAAGATTTGATAAAAATTTTTATTTAATATAATAATTTTATTTATATTACTATTTAAATTATTTGTATCTTTCATGGAATAATATTTCGTCTAACTGATAGTTTTCCCATTCTCTTTTGTTCAATACGATTTCTAACTCTTGTGGTGTTAATAATGGCTTTTTATACATTTGTGAATCATCTATAGCTATTCGAGGACATGCACTAACAACAAATGCCTCCAATTCCATATAAGGTAAAAGCACATCCGGATTAACATTGTCCATTAAGAGTATATATGCTTCCATTCCTTTTTCTTCAAGAATTTTTTTTATTTCCTTTGCAAGTTTCATCCGATATTGTCCTTCTTTGGAAGATACGATGATTCCCCATTTTTTAGCACTTCTTGCCTTGGTTATTCTTGCAAATCTTATCCTTAAAATTCTGTCTGCATACTCGTCCATTCTTCTAAGTTCATTGTTGTAAGGATCTAGTGCCAGTACAGGTGTATTTGAAAATAGATTAATTCCTAACGGATGAAAATTGCCGCTGCCTATGAACAGAAATATTTCAGCATCCAGATTTTTGATGGAAGAGAAATTGCATCCCAAAACCTGTCCTTTCCGGGTTGATTTTGATGAACCGAGCACGACTTCTTTGCCGTTATCTTCTAGATAATCTTTTATTTCATTTAAAAGATGTAAATGTTGTGTTGTTGTTACTAAAGCTACTTTAGAATAATCTTTTAGAGCATCTAAACATTTTTCTAAATCTTTTTTGATATCAATTTTTGCAAATGCTTCAATAAAAATTGTAGGAACTTCATATTTTAGGGGAAGCGGTGTATGTCCGTAATGCACAATCAAATCAACTGAACCTTTCATTTTATAGTCGCTTACATCACATGCTCCAAAACACGGATCGCCTGAAATGATAACTGTGGCATCGGTTTCATCTTCAATTTTTCGTGCAATTTTCACGGCCTGCATTTTCAGTCCTTCCGGAAATTGAAGGCCTACTGTTTCTACATTTTTGGAGTTGATTTTACGGATTACTCTGTCTAAATCCATATCGTACATTGACATTTTAATCTTCGATTGTTTTTTCAATTACTACTTTTCCATCAATTACGTCTAATTTTACAATAGACAATACCTCTACGTTGGTTTCATTTTCAACTATTTCTTTTCCTTTTCCCTTTTCAATAACGGCAACAACAGACTTGATGTCTAAGCCCATGTCTTCTAAAGTTTTTATCAATGCAATTAGGGTTCCGCCGGTACTTACCACATCATCGATGAGAAGAATTTTTTCTCCTTCATGCAAATCATTAACATAAAGGTTTGATGAGCCGTATCCTGTTTTCTGATAAACTTCCTTTTCTCCTTCGAGACCATATTGTCTTTTACGTATAACGACAAATGGAATGTCGGTTGTCAAGGATAGTGCAGTAGCTAAATGGATTCCCATAGCTTCAACAGCAACAATTTTATCAATATTTAAATCAGCATGTTTATAAACTGCTAAAGATAATTCTCTAAGCATTTTTGGGTCCATTGCTGGTACGCCGTCACTAATTGGATTTACAAAGTAATTGTAATCTCCTTTCTTCACAATAGGGGATGCTTCTAAAGATTTTTTTACTTCTTCTAACATAGTATCACACAAAAATTATAAAAACTTATTAAATATAAATATAATTTAATACAATTATATAATTTTGCTAAAAATGAATTTTTATTAAAGTGATAATATGGCAATGCTCGGAAGTTTAGGAGAAAATCTTACTAATACAATGAAGAAATTAGTAGGGATGTCAGTTATTGATAAAAAAACAATTAAAGAAGTTGTAAAAGATATTCAACGAGCTTTAATTCAATCTGACGTAAATATTAAATTAGTTTTAGATTTATCCAAAAAAATTGAATCAAGAGCTCTTGAAGAAGAACCTCCAAAGGGTATCACTCCAAGAGAACATGTTATAACAATTATTTATGAAGAAATGGTAAACCTACTGGGTAGCGATGCTGCAGGTTTGGACATTAATGAAAAACCTTATAAAATTTTATTCCTTGGTCTTCAGGGTTCAGGTAAGACAACCACTATAGGTAAATTATGCAGATATCTGCAGAAAAAAGGGTTCAATCCTGCTGTTGTTTGTACAGACACATGGAGGCCTGCTGCTTATGAGCAGTTAAGGCAACTTACAGAAGAAATGGATGTTCCATTGTATGGGGATCCAAATAATAAGGATGCTTTGGATCTGGCACAGAAAGGTTTGCAGGAGTTCAAAAACAGAAAAGTTATTATTTTCGATACAGCAGGTAGGCATAAGCAGGAAGAGGACCTGATTGCTGAAATGGATGAATTGGATAATATAATCAATCCTACTGAAGCTATTCTGGTTATTGATGGAACTATCGGTCAGCAGGCTGGTGAACAGGCAAAAGCATTTTCACAAGCTACTGATATAGGTTCAATCATCATTACAAAATTGGACGGTTCAGCTAAAGGTGGAGGTGCAATGTCTGCGGTTGCAGAAACTGGTGCTCCAATTAAATTCATAGGTACTGGTGAAAGAATCGATGACTTTGAGTTATTTGATCCTCAAAGATTTATTTCAAGATTGCTTGGTATGGGAGATATCCAGTCCCTGATTGAAAAAGCTGAAGAAAATATCGATGAAGACATTGCTGAAAAGACTATGAACAATATGCTTACAGGTAAATTCACCTTGTTGGATATGAAAAACCAGTTCGAAATGATGAATAAGATGGGTCCGATGCAGCAAGTGCTGAATATGATTCCTGGTATGGGAAATAAGATTACCAAAGAAGCTTCAAAAATGACTGAGGATAAGATTGATTCTTATAAGATTATGATGTCTTCCATGACGGAAGAGGAAATGCTAAACCCAAAAATCATCAAACAGTCACGTATTCAAAGAATTGCAAGAGGATCCGGTGTTGATGAAAGTGAAGTAAAAGAACTTTTAAAATATTATAACAACACCAAAAAGACCATGAAAGGTATTGGAAAACGTGGTGGCCGTTTAGGCGGCGGAGCAATGAACCGTATGATGGGACAATTTATGAACAGATAACATGTATGAATTAGCTAAACAAATACTTGATGAAACTGATGGTAAAATCTGTAAGAATTGTCTCGGCCGCAAATTATCTAAAACAGTTGAAGGATCCAATAATATTGAAAGGGCGGATAAGATCTGCAGTGAATTTGGAATAGACTTGGATGATGTGGACTGTGTTGTTTGCGATAATCTGTTCGATAAGCTCAATGATGATTTATATAAAAAGATTGATGATAAGATTAATCAGCTGGGCGTTGAATTTGACACATTTTTAGTGGGTTCAAAAATCAGTAAGGATATTCAAAATAGAGATGAGGAATTATCTGAAAAATTAAATTTAAGTGTTGAAACTATTAAAAAGGAAGTTAATCGATTAATAGGTCTTGGCATTTGGGAAATATATGACAAGGAAGCAGAATTTGAAAGTCAGGACATAGTTTTCAATATAGACTTAATTAATGAACCTAAAGTCAGAATTCAGATTAACCCGTTATATGTTGAAGGCAAATACAATAAATTAAAACGTGGAATACCTCAAACCAAATGGCCATGTACCAAATGCAAGGGAAGAGGCTGTGAAGAGTGCAATTACACGGGCAAACAGTATCCTGAATCAGTTGAAGAATTGATTTCCGAGCATTTTTTAAAACTGACCAAAGGAAAGGAAGCCAAATTCCATGGTGCGGGCAGGGAAGATATTGACGTTTTGATGTTGGGTTCTGGTAGGCCATTTGTTTTGGAAATCAAGGAACCTAAAATTAGAAATCTTGATCTGCCATCATTAGAAAAGGAAATTAATAAGATTAATGAAGGTAAAACTTCTTATCATAATTTGCATGTTTGCCAGAGAAGAAGAAAAGCGGAAATTAAGCAATCTTCTCCGGATACATATAAGGTTTATAATGCATTTGTCAAATGTGAAAATGCATATGACAAAGATAAGCTTGAATTATTAACAGAATTCGATGAAATACATCAGCAAACTCCTTTGAGGGTTTTAAGGCGCCGTGCAGATAAGGTACGCATCAAACATGTGTTAGATTTATCTTATGAAATTGTGGATGATACAACATTTAATATGCGCATCAAAACTGAAGGCGGACTGTATATTAAAGAGTTAATTTCAGGCGATGACGGAAGAAGTCATCCTAATGTTAGTGAAGTTTTAGGAGTCACTGCAGTTTGTGAACAATTGGATGTAATTGAAGTAAGCGAGAAGTAGATATTATGGCAGATGAATTTACACATTTAACTGATAGCGGAGTACATATGGTTGAAGTTGGTGCTAAGCCGGACCAAAAAAGAAGGGCTATTGCCAGAGGTAGTATTTTTTTAGATAAACATACTGTTGATTTAATTCAAAATGAAGAAATTAAAAAGGGTAATGTACTTACCACTGCTCAAATTGCAGGAATTCAGGCAGTTAAAAATACTTCTTCAATAATTCCACTTTGTCATCCGTTGGCTTTAACTGGTATTGAACTTGATTTTGAAGTTAAGCAAACAGAAATCATAGCTACCTGTGCTGTTAATACTTTAGGTAAAACTGGAGTTGAAATGGAAGCTATTACTGGCGTTAGTGTAGCGTTGCTTACTGTATGGGACATGGTCAAGGCAGTTGAAAAAGATGAGAACGGCCAATATCCAGATACTCGTATAAGTGATATCAAGGTTATCAAAAAAGAAAAAATTTAAACTATATATACTATGAAAAAAATATTTATATACAATTATTTTAATTAATTAATTAGGAAGGAGATTACTATGGCAAAAAAGGATAATAAGATTTCTATGCCTCAGACAGGTGCAGGTTTAGTAAGATATTTTGATGAAGAAAGTGTAGGCCCAAAACTTTCTCCTGAACATGTTCTCGTTGCTACTGTTATTATAGCAATACTTTGTTTTGTTTTAAGATATTCTGCTTAAGAATATTCTATAAGCAAAAATTCACTACTTTTTTTATTATTTTGATACTATGTTAACTAAAAGAATTATTCCATGTCTAGATTGTGATTTGCAGGTTCCGGAAGGTAGGGTTGTAAAAGGTGTTGAATTTAAGGAAATCAAATATGCAGGTAATCCTGTAGATCTTGCAACACGATATTATGAAGAAGGTGCCGATGAAGTTGTAGTTTTGGATATTACTGCTTCACATGAAAGACGAGCTACCATGGCTGATGTTATTGACAGATTGACTGAAAATGTGTTTATGCCAATTTGTGTTGGTGGTGGAATAAGGAAAGTTGACGATTACATTAAAATGCTTAAAGCGGGTGCAGATAAATGCTCAACAAACACTGCGGCTATCAAAAATCCGGAACTTTTAACTGAAGCATCAAAAGTAGTCGGATCACAGGCTGTTGTAATTGGAATTGATGCAAAAAGAAGATATGTTGATCATCCTGATGATGTGCCGGATAAAACAGTTATTGAAACTGAAAAAGGTTACTGCTGGTTTGATACTAGTATTTATGGTGGTCGTGAATTCACAGGCATCGATGCTATTCAATGGGCTCAGAAATGTCAGGATTTGGGTGCCGGTGAGATTTTATTGACCAGTATGGATGGTGACGGAACTCAAAACGGATATGATATTGAGTTGAATAAAACCATTAATGATGCAGTTGATATTCCGGTAATTGCCAGTGGTGGTGTTGGTGAGCCAAAACACATTTTAGAAGTGTTTGAAAAGACTGATGTGTCAGCTGCTCTTGCAGCAAGCATATTTCATTTTAACCAATATTCAATAGGCACTGTAAAGGAATACTTGAAAGAAAATAATGTGGCTGTTCGCTTATGATTGTTGAAGCACCTATTGATTTGGAACTGACACAACTGTCCGGTCAGACTTCACAGCCTCCCTGGATGGAAGTTGATAACTGTTACAGCAATGTTGTTCTGGTTGATGGTGAGCCGGTTGTTTTTAATTTGAGGCAGGCCGGTGATTTTCTGGATTTTAATTTTAGGGGCAATGTTTCTCAAAAGAAAGCTATTTCGAAATTAAGCTATATTTTTGATTTGGATTTTGATTTGAATAAATTCTATAAATATCTGGGTAATCATGCTGAACTTGCAGAAATGTCCAAGTTCTGCAATGGTTTAAGACTATTTTTGGCACCCGATCCATTTGAGTGTATAATATCATCAATATGTTCTGCCAACAATTCCATTAAACGATGGACGAAATCAATTTCTCAGATAAAGTGTAATTGGGGAAATCAATATGGAAATTACTATACTTTTCCTCAAAGCAAGGATTTATTAAATGTATATTTGGATGAAGAACAGGAATTAAATTCATCAAATATTCAAAATATTTCAATGTGTAATAATAATCTTAAAAGTTGTGGCGTAGGATATAGAGCACCATACATGAGAATGGCATCAGAGATGTTTACAGGTGAAATTGATTTCAGGGAAATTTTTGCAATGGATTATGATGAAGCATTTGAAACAATATTGAAAGTTCCTGGAGTCGGTCCGAAGGTCGCTGATTGCATATTGCTTTATGGATTTAACTTTAGGGAAGCTTTTCCTTCTGATGTCTGGATAAAACGTATAGTTTCACATTTATATTTTGACGGAAAGGATATGAGTGTGGCCAAAGTCCGTGATTTTGGAATGGAAGAATTTGGAAATAATGCTGGATATGTACAGCTTTATTTGTTCCATTATGCAAGAAAATCCGGTTTGATGAGTAAACTAAAATAAATTTAATTTTTAGGTGCATCTTTTTTAATACATTTTTCTAAAGTTTGTAGAAATGTTATATATTGAAAGTTAGGTTCCATGAACTGTGGAATATTTTAAAAAATATATAAAGTTCATTTTTAATATATAATTATTAATGGAAAAGAAAAATTTACTTTTATTAGTTTGTACTGTATTGTCATTTTTCACGGTTTTTGCAGTCAATGCGGTGACTATTGTCATTCCATCAATTGCAGCCGAATTTCACATGAGCAATATTGTTCAAAACTGGGTAACTATCATTTTTTTACTTGTAGTGGCGATACTGTCTGTTCCGGCAGGTCAGATTTCGGGAAAATACGGTCTTAAGAAAGTTACAATCCTGAGTATAGTTTTATTTATCATTATTTCAATTGTCAATGTGCTTGTAACATCACAGGAACAATTCTTGGCCTGCAGATTGATTTTAGGCATTTCACTATCTTTTATTAATGTCACTTCGATGGCGATGATTGTTAATGCTTTCCCTCCTGAAGAACGTGGTAAGGCATTGGGTATAAATATAACTGGTGTTTATGTAGGTTTGTCATTGTCTCCTTTTATTGGAGGTGTCTTGAATTATAATTTGGGTTGGAGATCTGTAGTATTGTTCGGTGTTCCATTCCTGTTTGTAATTTTAGCTTTACTTCTAACAAGAATCGATGATGAATGGAGTTCATTTGAAAACATTCCGCTTGATATAAAAGGATCATTTGCCTATGGAATTGGAATAGTGCTTTTCATGTATGGATTCACTATTTTAAACACTCAACTGGGTATAATACTGACAGTTCTGGGCATAATAATTCTTGTGATATTCGGATTGATAGAACTGAAACAGACATATCCTGTATTTGACATAAGATTTTTCAAAAATCGCAAGTTTTTATCCTCTAATTTTGCTTCATTATGTGCATATCTGGCAACTTATGCTGTAACAACAATTTTAAACTATCACTTGCAGTATATTAAAGGATTCGATTCACAAACTGCTGGTCTGATATTGCTTGTGGCACCATTGTGTCAGGTGATTTTAGCCCCTATTGCCGGAAGATTGTCAGATAAGTTTGTTCCCCAAATTCTTGCAGCTATCGGTATGGCACTCGGAACAGTTTCGCTTGTCATGTTCTCATCTTTGGATAGCACAACATCAATGGTATTTTTAATCGTGGCGATGATAATCTATGGTATAGGTTTCGGGTTGTTCTCTCCGCCTAATACAAATGTCATCATGGGTTCCGTTCCGCCGAAAGACACATCAGTAGCATCAGCTGCAGTAGCGACAATGCGTACAGTAGGTCAGGCAATGAGTATGGGGATATTGACATTAGTATTTGCATTTGTGATGGGTGATGTTCCGATTATCGCTCAATATTATCCTTTATTGATAAGCAGCTGTCAAATAACATGCATTATTTGTGTGGTGCTATGCATTGCATCAGTATTTGCTTCATTTGTTGGAATTAAATCAGATAGTTCAAATTAATTCAATTTCCTGAAGCAATTCAAATATTTTTTTAGATTTTCTACAGCAGCGATTGTATATATGTTTTAGATTTTTAGGATTTTTGGAATCATAATCTACTGTGTTTCTGTATTTTCTTAACACATTTAATCTTTGGCTTATCCGGGCACCAATATTGTTTTTATTTAATTTTTCATGTTTTTTAAAGGTGAATCTGGTTTCATGATGGATCCTACCTGATGTGGACCTCATAATTTCTTCATTATATGGATTTAAAATAGTTCATGGTTTAAAATATAATCTCTAGATTCTAAAAAGGAGGAATAATAAAATCTTCCAATTCCTGTTCTCGTTTTTGCAATATCTTCTTCAGATTTATATGATTCGGCAAGTTTAAAATAATCATGCCAATCGAAATCATTATTCTTCATAAGGCTCCACCAGAATTATGTATTCAATATCTGTTTTTGGATATCTGTCAATGATTCTATCGCTGATTAAGTCTTCTTTTAGGAGTAATGTTTTTTCATCCGATGTGGAATAGATTACTATTTCAAGGATTTTTTCATGGGGATCTGTTTCTTTCAAGAAATCCAGTGTAAGTTCATTATAGGATAACTCTTCGGATATAATTTCAGGTAAATTTAAAATAATGTTTTTCATTTCAATGTCTTTTGAAATAAACTTTTCAATCAACTCTGAATTTGAAGAGGGAAATTTAAAGTATTTTTTTAGTGTTTCATAAAGATTTGGGATTATTTTTACCTCATTTAATGAACTTTTATGAGGAATTTGCATTTCTAGTTTTTGCTCGTAAAATTGTTTCATATTTAAACCTCTGGATTTTAATTTAAATCTAATTATAGTATGGTGAGAGGTTTATTTATAGTTAACTTTAATTTAACATCAATTTTACAAATTTAAAGCAATTTAAAATAAAAAAAGAAAATTGAAAGATGTAATTATCTTTCTTCGACGGTCACTCTGTTCATTACATCTCCCTGTTGGATTGCATTTACAACATCCTGACCTTTGATAACTTGACCGAATACTGTGTGAACACCGTCTAAGTGTGGTTGTGGACAATGGGTAATGAAGAATTGGCTTCCTCCAGTGTCTTTACCAGCATGTGCCATGGATAATGCACCGGTACCGTGTTTGTGTGGGTTTCCTTCGGTTTCACATTTTATGGTGTAACCTGGTCCGCCGGTACCGTTTCCGTTTGGACATCCACCTTGAATTACAAAGTTAGGAATTACTCTGTGGAAAGTTAATCCGTCGTAAAATCCTTCTTTGATTAATTTTTCAAAGTTGGCTACAGTTCCAGGTGCTTCATTAGGAAACAGTTCAAGTTCTATATTTCCTTTGTCAGTTTCGATTGTTGCGACTTTCATTTTATCACCTATTTTTAAATAATATTAATATTATAAATATTAATGATTAAATAGTTTATGGAGGTTTTTATATGAATACTAAAGAACTTATAGAGATTGAAGATGAATACTTTATTAATACGTTTACAAGACAACCAATTGTATTGGACCATGGTGATGGTGTAAAAGTCACTGATATTGATGGAAATGAATATATGGATATGTTTGCAGGGATTGCTGTAAACTGTTTAGGTCACAATCACCCAAAACTTGTAAAAGCAATTCAAGAACAGGCAGAAAAACTAATTCATATTTCCAGTATTTATTATAATGAACCTGCTTTAATTTATGCAAAAAGACTGATTGATAAAACTCACTTTGATAGAATATTCTATTCAAACAGTGGTGCTGAAGCAAATGAGGGAGCTATTAAGTTAGCTGTCAAATACACTGGTAAAAGTGAAGTCATATCAACTGTAGATTCATTCCACGGAAGAACAATAATGACTCTTGCAGCAACAGGTCATGATGAATATCACGAACCATTCAAACAAATAATGCCAAAAGGTTTCATTAATGTCCCATATAATGATATTGAAGCTATTAAAGAAGCAATAACTGATGAAACTGCTGCCATTATTGTTGAACCTGTACAGGGTGAAGGTGGAGTAAATATTCCTGATGCTGATTATTTAAAAGAAATTCAAAAGATTTGTAATGAAAAAAACATTGTATTCATTGTGGATGAAGTGCAAACAGGATTTGGAAGATGCGGAACATTATTTGCTCATGAACTATTTGATGTTAAACCTGATATCATGACAATGGCTAAGGGTATCGGTGGAGGAGTTCCAATGGGTGGAATTCTTGCAACTGAAAAAGTGGCCAGTGCGTTTGTACCTGGTGATCACGGTACCACTTTCGGAGGAGGACCATTAGTTGCAGCAGCAGCAAATGCAGTCCTTGACGTATTTGAATCAGATAACATATTGGACAATGTAAATGAAGTCGGTGACTACTTTATCTCCGAGTTAAAAAAATTAGACAAAGACATAATTGCCGATGTAAGAGGTAAAGGATTAATGGTCGGTATTGAATTGACCAAACCTGGTGCTGAATATGTGGACAAACTTCGCGAAGCAGGATTTTTAATTAACTGTACTGCCGGCAATGTTTTAAGATTAGTGCCACCATTAATAATTACAAAAGAAGAAATTGACGAATTTGTAAAAGCTTTAGATGAAATATTATAGTTAAATAATCTTTTGGAGGTTTATTATGGCAAGACAAGTGGAATATTTATGTAATACTTGCGGATACACTTATACTTCAATAGATCAAATCTTTTGGATTGATGAGGTTGGACAAGTAACTCTAAAGCCATTGGTAATGTCAACATCAGCTGAAAGTTCTAACGCTCCGGTAAAAGGATTTTTTGCAAACTATTACTGTTATGAATGTCAAAAATTTATTAATAAATTCATTATTTATAAGAAATCATCTGAACTGGATGATGGAGAAATTATTCAGCTAATTGAAAATTATAATGATAATCCCAAAATCATTCAATTTGACGATGAGTTCCAGAGATGTTTGGACTGTGGTAGTGAATTGCCTTCAAAAGCAGATTATTCATTCGCTCTGGATGTATCCGATGAATTCCATATAGGGGAAGATGACTATGACTTTTCTAATGGTGATGATTTTAAATTTGCAGGAGTTTATCATGGATATTTCTGTTCAAATTGTAAAAAACAAATTAATAAATTTGTCATTACTGAAAATAAAGCTGACTTTTCCGATTCGGATATTAAATCTGTACTTACTGAACATACTAACGATTTAACAATTTTCATTCGCCGTGATTTTGACATATGTCCGGATTGCGGTGAAGAAGTATATTATTTGAATCAAAATTCCACATGTCCAAAATGCAGAAGAGATAGTTTGACCATTGTGGGGCACATGATGGTTGATTAAATCTCCCATTTTCTTTTTTTCAATACTTTTTTAAGGGATGTTGAAATATCTAATGTTTTTATTTTTTCTAAATTTGCCCACATCCAGTCTGTATGCTCTTCACTTATTTTCACTTCTCCAGTAACATTTTCCATATACATCATTAATTGAACGGTTCTTTTGTGTGTATAGTCGTTTTGTATTGCCTCTGCGAAGTCTCCAACTTCACAATCAAGATTGGTTTCCTCTTTAATCTCTCGAACTAATGCATCGGTAAAGAACTCTCCTTTTTCTACTTTTCCACCAGGCAGTTCCCACATTTCCGGGTCGGTTCGGCTTTTGGGGTGTCTTTTTAAAATTAAGATTTCTTCATTATGATTTTTGATAATTCCTCTAACAGTTAGTCCATATGATTTCATACTATCACTAATTAATTTTATAGTTTAATGTTTAATAATTTGAACGGAAAACCTTTTTCCTTAAATAATCTTAAATAAAAGTTGGGACATAATATTATTATAATGTAACTTTTTAGGAGTTTTAATTATGGATTTAAATATTAAAGTAAACGACAAAAACCACCTTGATATAGGTGGTGCTGATGCTGTAGATATTGCAGAAGAATTTGGAACTCCAACCTTTGTAATTGATGAAAATAGGGTAAGATATAATTATAATAAATTTTATAATGCATTTTCAAAATATTATCCTGATTTTAAAGTATTTTATGCATGTAAAGCTAATACAAACCTTGCTGTCATGAAAATTTTAGAAAGTGAAGGTTGTTGCATTGATGCTGTATCTCCTGGTGAAGTTCACATTTCAAAAATGCTTGGATTTTCCGGAGATAGAATTTTATTTACAGGTAACAACATCACAAATGAAGAATTGGAATATGTTCACAATGAAGGGGTTGTCCTTAACATTGATTCAGTTTCTGCATTAAACAGATTAGCTAAAATCATTGACCCTGAAGGAGTTAAACTTTCATTCAGAGTCAATCCGATGGTAGGTGCAGGGCACCATGAACATACCATTACCGGTGGAGTAATGAGTAAATTCGGTATTATGGATAATGAAGCTAGTGAAGTTTATAAATTAGCTCAGGAATTAGGATTTAATCCAATTGGTATGCATTCTCATATCGGATCTGGAATTTTGGATCCGGAACCATTCAAATTAGCTATCGAGTCAACAATGGATATTGCGGGAAAAGTTCATGAGGATACTGGAATAGACTTTGAATTCATTGACTTCGGTGGAGGTGTGGGTGTTCCTTACACTCCTGAAGAAAATCTTTTGGATTTGGACAAATTTGCAGAAGTCAACGTTGGTTTATTTAAAGAAAAATTAGAACAGTATGGTATGGGAAATCCTACAATGTTTTTAGAACCTGGAAGATACTTAGTTGCCGATGCATGTGTTCTTCTTGTAACTGTAAACAGTGTAAAACAAAGTTACAGAAAATTCATTGGAGTGGATGCAGGTTTCAACACACTCCAAAGGCCAGCAATGTATGGTTCATACCATCATATTGTAGATGCAAGCAGGATGGATGCTCCTAATACTCAGGAAGTGGATGTTGCAGGTAATGTATGCGAATCAGGAGATTTATTTGCACGTGACAGACCTTTGCCTGATATAGAAGAAGGAGATGTTTTAGGAATCATGAATGCTGGAGCTTATGGATTTACCATGTCTTCACATTATAATTCAAGACCTTTACCTTCAGAAATATTAGTGACTGATGGAAAATGCTCTGTAATTCGTCAAAGAGAAACATTCGAAGATTTATACAAAAAACAATGTATTCCTCCACATTTAAAATAAGTTGATACTATGGTAGATTTAAAAGGATTAAAATTTTCAAAAATGCATGGAATAGGTAATGATTTCCCTATAATTGATGAAAGTAAGGGAGAAGTTATTCCTGAAGCTGATAAACCTGAAGTCTGTAGGATTTTATGCCACAGAAACTTTGGAGTAGGTGGTGACGGAGTATTATTCGTAGAACCATCTGAAGTTGCTGATATTGGATACAGAATGTTCAATCCTGATGGAAGCGAAGCTGAAATGTGTGGTAATGGTATTAGATGTTTTGGTGATTTTGTTTACAGAAAAGGTATTTTAAAACAAGAAAAAATGACTGTAGAAACTAGGGCAGGAATTAAAACTATTGAAATTACCTTGGAAAATGATGAACCTGTATTATTTAAAGTTGATATGGGGTTATCTACTTTTAAAACTCCTGAAATACCAATGACTGCTGATGTTGATGAATTTTTGGATGGTGAACTGGAAGTATTGGACACTACTTTTAATGTTACCGCCATCAGTGTAGGAAATCCTCATGCAATAATATTCGTTGACAATGTTGATGAAATCGATATCAATAAATATGGTCCTGCTATCGAAGCGCATGAAGTCTTCCCGGAAAAAATCAACGTTCACTTTGTTGAAGTTATTTCCAAAAACGAAGGTAAAATGATTACTTGGGAAAGGGGCGCTGGTGTGACTCTTGCATGTGGTACTGGAGCAACCTCAACAGCTATTTCTGGTTTTAAATTAGGTTTATTTGATGAAGATATTTTGCTCCACTTGCCTGGCGGGGACTTAAATTTCAACATATATGAAAAAGAAGATGAGCTTGGAGCTTTCATGAAAGGTCCAGCTACACTTGTTTTTGATGGAGAATTTTAATTCTCCTTTTAATTATTTTTTCTGACAAATCCAGTAATCATCATCAATACAGCTATAATAATCAGCAGTATGCCTAAATATGCATATTTTTTTGTTATTGCAAGGAATATTATTGCAATTATTAAAAAAATTATCCCGGATATTATTGATTTCATTCCACTATTCATTTTTTCATCTCCTATATTTTGTATGCATTAATTAATGTTATATCTTCAAAAAAGAAATGTTCTGATGCAGCTATTTCTGCAATAAATCCTAATTCATCTAATTTTGCTAATGTTTCATCATTGCCCGAAAGTGAAGACTGTATCATCTGGACAATTCCTCCATCATTTAAATGATTTCTCACTTCATCTAAAAACATGTCAATAACTTTCCGTCCATTTAATCCTCCATCAAATGCATAATTTATAGTGTTTTCTAAAACTTCCTCATCTTCAGTAGGTAAATATGGAGTATTAAATAAAATTACATCAAACTTTCTGTTTTTGACAACTTCAAAAAGATTGCCCCATAAAATTTCCACGTTTTCTATGTTGTTTTCTTGGAAATTTTTTCGGGCAAGTTCACATGCATCAAAATTTATGTCGGTTACTGTTATTTTATCAGTCAGTTTTGAAGCATACATTGCAACAATTCCTGATCCTGTTCCAATTTCTAAAACACTTTGCCCTTCCTTAATTTCCAAATTATCAGCTAATAGATAACTGTCTTCGGCAGGAATATAAACATTATCATCAGTATTAATAATAAAATCTTGCATAATATCTACTCATTAAAAATAGGATTTAAATTTTTTGATAAATACATTATCTCTTCCGGAGTTAGTACAATAACTCTTTTTGAGAGATAGTCATTTATTTCGTCGTCTACAATAGCATTTAATCGTTTTTTAAGAATTTTTTTATCAATATTGCCTATGATATGTCTTGAATCAATTAATGCATTTTTAATTTTTTTATTCCTGTGTTGGAATAATGCCTTTGTAAAATTAGAATATATTTCAAAATCCTCATCTGAAATTTTATTTTCTTTTGGTGTTAATTTAACCACTGTTGAGTCAATTTTTGGTTTTGGTATGAAACTTTCTGAACTAACATCAGTCAAGGTTTCTACATTGCATCTGAAATATAACATTGCTGAAAGTCGGGAATAGTTTTTGCTTCCGACTTCACCATTCATTCTATCTGCAAATTCTTTCTGATACATTAGAATGGCCAGATCAAAATCGTAATTTAAAAATTTAAAGGTTATTGGTGATGAGATTTGATAAGGTAGATTTGAAATGATTTTATTGAATTTTGGAAAATCAACTTTTAATGCATCATCATTAATCAGTTCTACATTATCGATTTTTTCATCTTTAAGTCGTTTGGTTAAAATTTTATAGATATTTTCATCTTGTTCAATAGCTATTACTTTTTTTGCTTTTTTAGCAAGTTCAATTGTTAGTGTACCTATTCCAGTCCCTATTTCTAAAATAATATCATTTTTATCAATATTTCCAAAATTGATAATTTGATCTCGTTTATTTTTATCAATCAAGTAATTTTGGCCAAGATTCTTATTTAATGTTATCCCATGTTGATTTAAAATGTTTTTAGTAATTTTAGATAAAGATTGGGAGGTATCACTAGTCAATTTATCACTTATTTTCTTGGTTTTCTCTGTCTTCTTTGTGGTTTCCTTTGAGGTCTAGGAGCTTGTGTAAACAAATTATATTTGTTTTTTCCTCGTTTAGGAGTTGAAGTGTCGAGTTCTTGTTGCACTCTTTTTGTAATCATTCCTGCAGGATCTGCTAAATTAGGAAGCCTTTGTGAAAAGTCTTCAAAGCTTTCAAAAGGTTTTTCTTCTCTTGCTTCAATAATTTCCCACATGTATTTTTTACCAATTCCTGGAATTAACTCTAACTTGTGGAGCCTTGTACTTAATGCTTCAGCAGTGTTGAAAAATTCAACGAATTTTTCTTCTTGTGATTCAACAATATCGCGAATTGCATATTCTAATTCGATTCTACTTGTTGCAGTTAAGTTTTCAAAATCTAATCTTCCAAGAACTCTATATATTTTGTCTCTTTTTTCTTTTCCAATATATACAGTGTCTTGTATTTCTAAATCTACTCCGGTTTTGGGAGCTAATTCTAGTAAAGTGAATTGTTCTGTACCAATAGCTTGAGCAATAGCTTTTCCACCAAATTTGGACATATCGGATTTGACATATCCACGACTTAAATAGTCAAGTACAACAGCATATTCTTCTTTTTTAACTGTTGGTCCTTTATTATTATTGTTTTTATTATCCATGTTATCACTTCACTATTGTTTTATTATCAAAAATTGACTAAAGATAAACTTATTAATAAATTTTATTTTTAAATGTAATAAACATATCTAAAAAAAGTTAGTAATAGCTAA
Source organism: uncultured Methanobrevibacter sp. (assembly GCF_946184425.1). Taxonomy (GTDB): domain Archaea; phylum Methanobacteriota; class Methanobacteria; order Methanobacteriales; family Methanobacteriaceae; genus Methanocatella. Next base: position 72,879 of record NZ_CAMHFP010000003.1, read on the forward strand.
TAAAATAAGTAAAATAATAAAAAAAGAGAATAGTTTTAAGAACTATTCATCAATATCATATTGCTCTAAAATTTCTAAAATTTCTTCCATTTCTTCTTTAGAAGGTTGATATGGTTCTTTAGCAAATATTAATCTTAAATCTGCCAAATCTTTAGGAATTAAATCTACAATATGGACAATTGCTCTAGTTCTTAAGTTTGGTAATGCTTCTTGAAGTTTTTCCATGATTTCTTCACTGTCTTCCACAGAATATCTTTTGAATCGTGAAAGATGGTTTAAAGTTAAGTTTTGTTCATAATTTAATTCATTATCATCTGAAAACTCTTCAAGAATTTCTTTTACTTTTGCGCTTGGTATTGCTTCACTTTCAATTATTTCTTTTCCGATCATAAAAATCAGTTTTGTAATTTTAAGTGGTCTGGTCTAACAATTAATTCTTTAGCTTTGTTTCCATCTTTTAATGATATGATGTAAGCTTTTCCTTTTTGACCAGTGACTTTACCAGTTTTTCCATGGAATCTAGGAGCTGGTTGTCCTTTTTGAATACTTGGGTTAATTGTAATGTGAACTAAATCTCCTTCTTCAAATTTTTGAAGTCTGTTTGTAATTGGGTTAGTTCTACCTGGCCTTTGTACTTTAGTCATTTTTTTTCTTGATCTACTTTTTAATCCTCTTGATCTTTGCATTATATAACCTCTTATCAGTTCGTCTGGGTATGAATCTATGTTATCAGCGACCTAGTATTAAAAAAGCCCATAAATACTAGTAACATAGAATGTGAAAATAACTATTACCATCAGTGATATGATAATATTATAATTTTAGTTTAATGGTATTAATATACTTTTAGTTTTTTTGTTATTATTATAAAATTTTCAATTTAAAATTTAAAATAAAAAAAGTAAAGCTAAATAAATATTTAGCTTTTATCCATAACATATTCAATTGTATTGAATCCTAAGACTTCCGCATATTTAAGGAGGTCTTTTGGGAAGTTATTTTTCAAATGTTTGAGATTTTCATGCTCCCCGTCGTACTTGATGTCAAGGTGTATATTGTCATCATAATCAATGACCAGCACTTCCACATATGTATCATGAGGGTTTGTATCAAAAATCACATCAAAAATCTTATTTGCATTGCTACAGAATTCATCGTCAGCATTCAAGTTTTTCAAATGCTGTATACATTCTTCCCGTGCATTGATATCGTTATCTGTTAAAACAAAGTTTTTGGTTTTAGGAATCAATGCCTCTTCAATAAAGAATAATCCACTGTATTTAGATTCTCTTTTTTGAATTACTTTAACGATAATTACAATAAGAATCATTGAAATTATACAGGCTACCGGAAATCCTAGCCATATTCCGTCGGATCCTATTAGGTTATACAATACGAATACTGAAATCAATGGCAATACGAGTGTGTAAAGGGTTGAAACTGCTGTTGAGAGTACAGACCTTTCAATAGCTTCGTAATAGAATACCAATAAGTTAGGAAGTATTGACAGCAGGAAGAAGAGTGAATATAATCTAAGTGCATGTGCTGCAAATCCTGCAATATCCTTGTGGTGGAAATTATAAAGTGCCAGGAATCCTTCAGGCCATATCCATATCATTAATGTTAAAATAACTGCCGCCACTACAGAAATTATAAGTGAAATTTTAATTAAATGATTCACATTTACATAATCGTGTTTTGCATAATATATTGGAATGATTGATGTCAATGTTTCTGAAATACCCACATCGATAATACTTGCGATTACCAATGCATCCATACACAGCATGTATGTAGTCAATCCGGTATCTCCTAATGTTATAGCTAGGAAATAGTTTAATATGTAAACGAAAATCACATCAAAAACACCGATACTTGCACCAGGGAAACCTACTTTTATCATTTCCGCGCTGGTTTTGATGAATGTCTTAAGTTTAAGTGCCGCTCTGGTAAATTTGAATGTTCTTTTTGGATTGCGGGCATATAATATGCATACTGCAAGGCCTACTGTATATCCTATAAATGTTGCAAGTGAAGCTGAACTCATGCCCATACCTGAAGATAAGAATATATAATCTAAGAAGAGATTGATTACATTTGCTATTATGATTACTGCTGTTGCAAAGTTTGGCTGTCCATCTACACGGATATATTGGGTAAGTACTCCTGCAACGGTGGAAACAATAAAACATCCAAATAAATATCTAGAATATTCCAGTACTAACGGTTTGTTTGCGGGTGTTGCATGTAAAAGTGAAGCTAGGGGATCCATAAATATTACACAAAAAATGGCCATTATTAAAGAGGCAACAAAAGATAATACTATGGATACTGTAAAGTAGCGATTACTTCCTTCCGTATCGAATTCTGCTTTTTTGTTTAATGCTAAAATTTGACCTCCAAGTCCAAATAACCATTCAAAAACAGTTACTAATAATATCACTGGTTCTAAAACTTCAATTGCTCCAACTGCATATTCACCAATAAAAATACCCACGAAAACACTATCGACAACAGAACTTATGTTCAATGCCATTACAATAAGCATTGTGGGCAATAATAATTCCTTAAATTTACTATTTGCTATTTTAAAATTCATTCAAATTCACCTTAAGTTAATCAAGTAATGCACATTATCATTTGAGATATCTTCATCCATTCAGCAAGTTAAATTTATGATGGATTTTCACTATCTCTGTCAAATCTGTATTTTTGATTATTGTTAAGATTTATTTTTTTATTAAGTTAAATATTTATTGTTTTATTCAATTTTACCGATAATATATGAATAAATTTAAAAAATGAATTGTAAATATAACTGCATGTAAATTATATAGGATAATGTTAATTAAAAAAATTGGAATGCTAATTTCATTCATTAAAAAATTAAAAAATGTGACTGAGTCACATTCTAAAAAAAAGTTTTAAACAAAAGTTTTATTTTATTACAGATTCGATATCTGCTTCAGTTGGTGCTTTAATTTCAACTATTTTACCGTCAACACTATAATCGAAAATTGCATTATCCTCGTTTTGGGTGAGGAATCCTTTATGGCCAGCAATAGTTTTTGAATTATTGCCGGTTAAATTTTCAAATTCGCCGTCATCAGCGAAGAATGTTTTAACGATGATGGTAGTGTTGTCTTTAGTAAGTTCGGTAAGTGATACTTTACAAGGTTCACCACATAATTCTGTTTGATTTGCTAATAATCTGCCAGTTTCATTTTCTTTAAATCCATTAGGAATTTTGAATTCTACTCCTTGAATGGTAAGTTTATCATTTTCTATTGTTATGTCTCCACCATCAGTATTTGATTCGCTTCCAAATGAAAAATTAAATCCCTCAGCGCTAACAGCACTAATAGATACTCCAATTGCAATCAATGCAATTAAAACAATCATTATCTTTTTCATAAAATCACCTATTTATACATTGTTTTATTGATTATATGAGAATAATTATATAAATAGTTATCCTTGCTTTGATAACTTTTAAATATTTCAACAATATATCTTTTAATTTGTTAGAATACATATTTAATAATTATATTCATTTAATTTTATTCAAAATATTAAAAAGTGAGAGTATGGTAATTTCCTAATATTTAATATTGGTGTTGTTTGATGGTTTGTAAAAAAAATAAGGTGGAATAAGATAACTAGGTATCTAGTTATCTTCAAATCTTCTTCTGTCAATTAGTTCTTGACGTTTACCAGGGTTCCATCCGCCAGAAGCGGATTTTGCACGTCCTACTTGTTGCACGTATCCGGTAATTCTGTCATACCATTCTACATCTTCGCTTTCACCGCAAGTAGGGCAGGTTGTGTTTAATCCTTTCATTAAAGTTTTACATTTAAGACAGAAACTTAATGCGGAACTGTAAGCCCAGAATCCGATATCGGATTTTTTAGCAATTTTATTTGTTAAACTCATTAAGGAATCTGGATCAGAGTAGGATTCTCCCATGAATGCATGGAAGATGTGTCCTCCAGGAGTTAAGCTGTGGTATTGTTCTTCAATTTTGATTTTTTCAATTAATGAAGCACCGGTGTCCACTGGTACGTGTGAAGAGTTGGTGTAGTAGTTAGCATTTCCTTCACCTTGTACGATAGCCTGGTCTCCGAATTGTTTTTTGTCAAGTGTTGCAAACCTGTATGCAGTAGATTCTGCAGGGGTTTGTAAAACAGACCATCTGAGTCCAGTTTCTTCTTGTAATTTTTTAGCTCTTGCATTAACGTATTCGAGACATTTTACACCAAATTTGTTTGCATCTGGGTTTTCGATACCTTCGCCGAATAAGGATAATAACATTTCGTTAAGTCCAACGAAACCAAAGGATAATGTTGAATTTTGGATTCTGTAATATGAATCTTCAGCAACTTGTTGTTTTAAGAATGGTAAGATGTGGAAATCGTTTAAACATTTTAATCCTTGTTCTCTTCTGAGCATTAAGGTTTCTACTGCTAAATCCATATATTCATCTAAGTATTCAAATACTTGGGTTTCGTCTTTGGATTGGTATCCGATTCTAGGGAAGTTTAAGGTTACATATGCTAAGTTACCGGTTCTTAAACAATCTTGATCCCAGTCACCGGTCCAAGTATCTTGTAGACAGGTTCTGCATCCCATGTAGTTTGCCATTTTTCCTCTGTATTCTGGGAACATATTTACAAAGTAGGATGAACCGTATTTTGCAGATAACTCGTGAACTAATCTGATGTCATCTTCATATTCGCTGGTCATTGTTTCAGGTCTTAAGGTGTAAATAGTATTTGGGAATAAATGAGGTTTACCTTCATTATCACCAGCAAGTAAAGTTTCAGTAAATGCTCTTTGGATTAATCTGGTTTCTTCTTCAAAGTCAGCATAAGTTCCAACTACTTTACCTTTAGGTCCGTATGCAGTTTCGTCTTTTAAGAAATCCGGAACACCAAATTCCAATGCCATACTTGTGAATGGCACTTGTGATCCTCTTGCGGCATATGCCATGTTTAAGTTGTAAACAAGCATTTGTACAGATTGTTTGATTTCATCATATGTTCTTCCTCTTGCAAATGGTGCAACAAATACGTTCCAAAGGGACATTCCTTGTCCTCCAGACATGTTTTGTTGTGCTGCGAGCATGATTTCACCAGTATGGTTCATTAAAGTTTCCATATGGTTTGGTGCTCCTGCAATGGAGGTGTGGTCACCAGTACCGTCTACTTTAAGTCCGTATCTGATGAATGTTCTGATATCGTGTTGCATACAGTTTAATGGCCTTCCTGCGAAAAATTCTAAATCGTGAATGTGAATGTCTCCAGCCATATGTGCATCTGCTAAATGTGATGGGAGCATTTTTAATAATGCATATTGTTTTAATGCTTCGTCTGCTACATGTTTGTGGATACTTTCTGGGTTATGGATCATATTTGCGTTATCTCTGTTACCGTTTTCAATTAATGAAGTAATGTTGTATACTGGAATACCTAAACGAGTGTAACGGCTTCTTAAATCTTCTAATCCGTATTCAATTAATTTTGTGTTAACCATTTCCCTAATCATTGGAGCGGTTAAATATTCAACATTTAATTTTTTAAGTTCTTTCCAGGTTTCAGTAGCAATTTCAAAAGCAGTTTCTTGGCTAGCACCGGTTTCTTCAATCAAAGTATTTGCAATTTTAGATAAATCGAATGCTTCGATTGTATCTCTGGAAGTACGTACTTTTAATTGGGTACTTGCTAAATATTTGTTTGCGATTTCACTGTCGATGTTTTCTAAACATTCGTAAACAATTTTTTTAATTTCTTTAGTTGTGATTCCGTCGTATAATTGTGATACAACAGTTGCAATAATCTTATCAGATTCAAAAAATGGTGTTTCAACCATTACTAAAGATTTAACTAATTTTTCATAACTAAATCTTTCTTTAATTCCGTTATTTTTTTCTACGTTTATTTTAACGGATTCATTTAAATTATTTCCGATTTCTGAACTTCTTTCCATATTATCCACCTTATTTTTTTTAACTATAATTATATTGAATTTAATTGTATAAATATTGTTCGTATTTGCACGAACATAATATAGTCAATACTTTGAATTTTTTAGTATATAAATCGTTCGTCTTGCATCGAACAATATTTATATACTCTGAAATTTATTATGTATTTGCTATTAAAAATTAAATGCCCGAGAGCATTTGAAAAGTAATTGGTTCTTTAGAAAAATATATCTAAAGAACTTTGTTTTGATTTATCACTTTCAAAAAGCGAGTTAATACCAAATTCTTGGATTTCAAGACGTTGTTCCAGATAATGGGAAACGGGATATCTATTAACCAGGTCTCTTGAAATTTCAAGATATTTTGTAACTGACCCTTTTGAAACTGAAAGAATTAAATTTCCTCCACATTTTTGGCATTTTCCTGTAAGTGGCATTCTACGATATTTTGATCCGCATTTGGTGCATCTGACCTTTTGTTTGGAAAATGCTCTGGAATTGCCCATAATGTCAGGCAAAAAGTGGGATGATAAAACTTTTTCAACAACTCCTCTTTGATCAACCGCCCTAATTTTTTCAGCAAGACTGATTTGGGCCTCAACTTTTTCTCTCATTGATGGCAATCTTTTATAAAGACATACTGTAGGTCCCGCATGAATGCTTGAGGTATGATGTGAGAACATTAATCCTTCATACTGCTCAGGTGTTCCTAAATGCATTTCTACATTATCAATATATTCTAGAACCTCTGCCGGTTTGTGAGGGGTATAGGTCTCTTCATAGAATTCAACAGGGAATCTTTCAAAAATATCCAGGTTGTGTGATTCATCATCTATCTCTTCAGGGTCGATTCTTGAAGATAAAACTAAAGGAGCATCCATACTTCCTCCTCTAGTGTTAGGAAGGTATGTTTTTGAAAAGTTTATTAAAGCATCTAAAAGTAGCATTATAGCATCTTCGTCACTGTCACAATTCCTACGTTTTGCAGAGTGGAAGTAAGGGTGAGCATAACAGCCCAATGCTTTTGTAAAACCGACAATTCTTCCGAGAACTCCTGCGGAAGTGTGCGGTGCAAGACCTGCCACTAAATGTCCAATCAAATCACTTTTTTCATTAACATTATAAAATGGCTCCATATCATAATAACGTGTAAGTTCATCATCAATGAATTTGGCAGTTCTCAGTAGATAATCTCCGCAGTTGTCTGAAATAACAATGTCCTGGACTCTAAGTTCAACGATTTGATTCTCATTTTCGATAGGATTTCCATAACAGTCCTTTTCATAACCCATTTCATGGAGCTTTTCAACTGTCACTCCAATTTCTTTAGGAATGAAATGTGTCAAAGGCAAGTCAGTTGAGTCGTGACGTATAGTCCCGTCTTTAAATGTAAATACTTCATTTTTAGCTCTTAATATTCCTTTTTCAAGAGGTTCTGGTAATTTGGCCTCGGAAATCATTCCGACAACTCCTTTTACTTCATCCACTCTTCTCACTTTAACATTGTCTGATGCTTTTTTAAGCATACTTGCAAGTGGAATATTTTTTGAACTTGGTGAACTGATTTCGGTCGGATGACCGCATTCTGGACAGAGTGAATTGTAAGAGCTAAGTCCACAGCTTGGATTTGTACATTTTCTTCTTGATAATTCAACTTTAATATTTCCTTTCTTAGCCGCAGTTGCTATTAATCTTCTAGAACCACCATAATTGCCGATAGGGAATAATCCATGTGGGGCAGGTTTCATTAATCTTTCTTTTGATTTTTCAGGCCTACCTACACGTGTACCAATGTATGCAGGAGCTTTATTCTTGATTTCAACTGGGGATACCTCATTTATCGCTTCAATGGTGGTTGATTTTTGAGGTAATCTTTTAGGCAATGTTATAACTAATGCATAAGAATGGTCTTTATCTATAATAATTTTGCCATCACGGACAATATGGGGAACACCAATAATTTCAAGGGTTCTTTTTTGATAGGACAATTCTAATTCAAGCTCTTCACCTGGACTGTAATTAATTTTATGTTTGTTTATCAGGTCAATAAGAGAGTTTAAATCTGTAATTGTCACGTCATTATAACAATAAGTGTATTTTGGGTGAAGTGGTATGTTATAATTCTTTGATAAAGTAAATGCCTCGATTGCAGTTAAATATTCATATTCAAGTTTGTATAAATCTAAATCATTATTGTCTTTATCATAGTTTTCGCTTCTGGTCAGTAGTTGAATCCACCATTCCTCACACCATCCTGATGGATATAACGGCTGGTTATTTCTTAAAAATTCTCCAAATGCCACAAGCATGTCTCCTAGGAATAAGATTTCAACTACATCCTTTTTAACTTCACGTGCCTGTTTCACACTGTCAATGATTACAACGTCTCCATTTTTAAGCTTTACGACAGGTCCTTCAATAGAATCCACTGGAACAACACAGTTACCTTTTCCGGGATATTCAATTTTAAGTTGTGTTCCAACTGCTAAAAATTCCAGCAATGCCATTGTTGCCGGATGAACACCCATTGTAGCAAGACCAGTATTTCGGCTTCTTCCGTATCTAAGTCTGAACGCTCCTTTTTCAGAAGGATATCCTAAAATAGGTCTTCCGCCGATAATATCCTGAATGTATTTAGGTTCGCTGATGATATCGGAGTCTCCGTCATCATCTCCTTTCGAATCATCTTTTTTAGGTTTGGAATATTCTGTAAGCCATTCCCAGTTAAGGCCTAATTTATTGGAAATTTTGTGTATCTTCTTTGATTTTTGGATAACTCCTTCAACCATCGCAAGAAGTGCTCCTCCACGAATATTATTGGTTTCAACACGTTCTAAATCTCTGTGGGATACTTCAACTTGATCAGTCTGTTCTCCGGTTACCTCTACAGGTATATTGTTTGCAGCGAATCTCACTTCTTCTGGTGTTGGTGAGTATTGTAGATTTGTAACCTCAGATTCGTAAAGTTCAACTTCCTCCACATATCTTTCAATTTCATCTTCTATTGGTTTAAATGCATCAATATTAATTGCTCTTCTGATTTTATCTCCTAAAAGAACTGAAAGTGCCGCTGCTGTACCTCCAGCACTTCTGATAGGTCCTGCAAAATAAACTCCAATATATTTGGTTCCGTCGAAATTATCTTTAATTTTTACTTGTGAAATTCCTTCAAGCGGTGCAGCTACTACTCCTTCAGTAAGAATAGCTAGTGCAGTTCTTAAACCTTGGTCACATCTTTGCTCTTCATTCCATTCTGCCTTTTCACCAGTAAGTTCAAATTTTCCTGATGCAATTTCAGCAGCAATTTCAAAAGCAACAGATTCCCTATCCATATTTTTCTCTAATTCTTTGATACGATTCGCAACTCCTTCAGGACCAACAAGCCCTTCTACTCTTTCAGCTAAATCCTTTGCAAGAGGTACTTCAGTTTTTGTTTCAACATCCAATCCCTTTGATCTAGCTTCATTAGCTATGTCATATAGGTGATGGGTTTCAGCTTCTAATCTGTCAAAATAATCCATTTTATCGCCACAAATTATAAAATTAATTCAGTATATAATTATTGATTTTCATAATATTAATAATATTTGCAAGTGCTGAATTATGAAAAAATTTCTAAAATAAATTTTGATAAATTTTAAATATACAGTAAAAGAAAATTTTATTTTTAGTATACTGATAGTTGAACTTAATATTTAATATTGCTATTTCGGTGATATAAATGTCTGATAAAAAACCTATTAATGCCATGTATGGCTCTAAAATGAGTTTAAATCTTGATAAAATTAAAAATAAGAAGTCTAAAGAAGAAAAAATAGTTGAAGAAACTCCTGTTGAGCAAATTAATGAAACTATTGAGGAAACTCCTGTTCAAGAGGTTGTTGAGGAGTCTTCTGCTGAGGTAGAAGTTGTTGAGGAAGTTCCTGCAGAGGTTGTTGAGGAGTCTTCTGCTGAGGAAGATGTTATTGAGGAAGTTCCTGCAGAGGTTGTTGAGGAGTCTTCTGCTGAGGAAGATGTTATTGAGGAAACTAAAGAAAATCCTGAACAAAATAAAACTGTTGAAACTTCTGTAGATTCTGATGTTGTTTCTAAACTGAAAAATGAAATTTCTGAAAAATCTAAAAAACTCTCCAATCAATCAAGTGAGCTTAATTATTTAACTAATAAGGTCATTCCTAAACTCAAGAAAGAAAATTCTGAATTGAAAAGTGTAAAAATGGAATTGACTGAAGCTTTAGAAAAAACTACTAGGAAATACTTCGATCAGTTAGATATTAGTGCAGATTTAAGTAATAAAATCGGAAAACTCGGTGCGGAGGGTGCTGTTAATAAAGTAAGGGCAGACAAATTAGAATCTGAATTGGAAACCATCAAGTCAGATTATGAAACTAAAATTGCTGATTTGAAAGAAGAATTAAATTCTAAAGATGTTCATGAATTAGAAAAATTAAAAGAACAAAATAGTAATTTAAAAGAAAGAATTTCAGATTTAAATGAAAAAATTGACAGTGCAAAAGCTGAAAATCTTGAACTCACTTCAGAAATTAATGAGTTAAGACAAGATTTAATTGAAATAGGTAATTATAAAGAAGAAATTGATAAAAATAATAAGGAAACTATTTCTAATTATAAAGAAGAAATTTCAAGTCTTACAACTCAATTAAAAGTCAAAGAAAGTAGTTATGATAAATTATCTAACGAAACAAATAAAACAATTTCTGATTTAAGAAAACAAGTTAAAAAACTTGAAGATGCATTAGAAAAAGAATCCAACAAAGGATTGTTTAATAGATTTAAATAGATGATTAATTCATCTATTCATATTTTCTTTTTTTAAGATGATTGATGATACTTATTTTATGGATGAAGCTATTAAGGAAGCTCAAAAGTCTTTAACGGAGGGTGGAATTCCAATTGGGGCTGTTCTTGTTAAAGATGGTGAAATCATATCTAGGGGTCATAATAGACTAATTCAAAATGATTCTGTATTGTTGCATGCTGAAATGGATGCAATTGAAAATGCGGGACGTCTTGATTATGATGATTATATACACTGTACATTGTACACTACACTTTCACCATGTCCAATGTGTTCTGGGGCCGTGATTTTATATAATATTCCTCGGGTTGTAATTGGAGAGAATACTACTTTGATGGGTGCTGAAAATTTATTAAAATGCAATAATGTTGAGGTAGTTGTTTTAAATGATGTAAGATGTAGAGATTTATTTTTAAAATTCGCATGCAATAACCCCGGTGTTTGGGAAAATGAACTTGCAAAAGTTGGAAATTCAACAGAGGTCAAATAATGGAGATAATTGTAACTGACGAGCGTGACGAGCGCTTTATAAAATTTTGTAAATCATTTGGTTGTGAAGTGGATGATCCTCAAGTAGTCTTGCTTTTAAATAGTTTTAATAAAATTGTTGGATGCACTAGTTTTAAGGTTTATGATGCTGATTCATGTGAAATTACAACACTGTTTTTAAATTCTTATGATGAAAGGGAAAAGATAGCTTATAAGTTGATTAGGCAGCTGGAAAAAATAGCTATTGATTATGAATTCAAAAGTGTTATTGTAAGCTTTGACAGTAAGGAAGATATTCTAGTAGAAATATTTGAAAAATTAGATTATTGCTTTATAGATAATTTTGTAATGAAAAAAGAGTTTAAAAGTTTAATTTAATTTTGTTTAAAAATAAAAGTTGAAGATTAAGCTTCTTGTCTTAATCTTTTTACAACAAAGTCTTTATCTAAACTTAGTAAAAATGATGCTGCTCTAGGGCCTTGTTTTTGACCAAGAATCATTTTATAAATTGCCTGGAAACCTTTTTGTGGTTTTAAACCTTGACCTTCTAAGATTTCATACATTGCATCGTGTAATACGGCTGCATCATTGAATTCGGTTTTTTCCATTAAATCCGCCAAATCACTTAAGAATTGTGTTTGTTCATCTGTTAGTGGTAATTTTGGAACTTTTTTAGTTTGCACTTGGAATTTTACGAATTTCGGTGCATAAGTATCTAACCAGTATTTCACATTGTCAACTCTTTCACGGTATTGGGTTAATTCCAACTCTGTTAATTCGCCAAATTCCTTGTCTTCAAAGCTTTTTGTTAATTGGGAGTTCCTTTTGAGAATATCAAAAATCTTTTCAAGGTCGTCTCCTGCAATTTGATAAGCATTAACCAGGAATCTGAATGGTGGTCTGAAAGGTAAAGGTGCATCAGGATTCATTTGAACTATTTCATAGATTTCTTTGAATTTTTTACCTTCTTTTTCAGATGGAGCTTCTACTTCATCGTAGAATACTTTTTCAACTGTATCGAACTGGTCAATAAAGTCTAAAAAAGGCATTTTTGGTGAGAAATCTTTTGCTTTCATCGGTTTTGACCTGAATAAGTAATAATGAAGACTTTCAGCAGGTCCTATTTTTAGCCATTCTTCAGGAGCAAAGAAAACACCATGGGATTTACTCATTGCTTCACCGTCAAGGGTAATCCATTCGTATGGCACTGGATATGGTGCAGGATAATCAAATATTTCTTCTGAAATAACGCTACTTACATCATATGATCCTCCACTTGCAGCGTGGTCTTTTCCGAATGGTTCACAAGTTGTTCCAAATATTTTCCATCTTGCAGCCCATTCCACTCTCCATGTAAGTTTACCGTTTCCGGATTTGATGTCCATTTCACCTTCATGGCCACATTCACATCTGTATTTTACAATATCTCCATCGAAATCATAAGCTTGAGTTGTGTTTACTCTTCCGCACTCTTCACAAATAGGATTATATGGGAGCCAATCATCAGCTAGTGGCTCTCTTCTGTATTGATTAAATATCTCTTTGATTCTTTCAACATTTTCAAAAGCAGTTCTTATGTAATCATTATAAATGCCTGATTGGTACATTTCAAAACCGGATTTATGTTCCATTTCAATTCCATAATCATCCATTACTGAAAGCAAAGGTTTTTCAAAGTGTTCTACAAAGTTAGCACAGCATCCGTCAGGGCATGGAATTGTAGAGTAGGGCATGCCCAAGTATTTGTCATAATCTTCAGGTAATGGATAAGGAACCTTTCTGAGTGGGTCATGGTCATCGGCAATCCAAATTGTTTTAGCTTTTTTTCCTTTTTCTCTTAATTTTTTTCCAATTCCGTTAGCTATAAATATATCGCAAGAGTTTCCAATGTGTATTGAACCTGAAATGGAGGTTCCACTTGCGATGACATGTTCTTCTACATCCATTTTGCTTAATTCATCAGCTATGTTTTCAATCCAATGTGTCATCTAAATTCACCAATATAAAAAAATAAATTATCATTAAAATAAGTTATACTAATAAATCTTTGTAGTTATTAATATAAAAAGATTATTTTAATTGTAAATTTGCTCTTGATGATTCGATAATTTTATCAATTGCATCCAGGAAATCTTTTGTTATTACAATTTTTCTATTATTTCTGATTGCAAACATTCCCGCTTCAGTACAGACAGCCTTCAAATCGGCTCCTGAAAAACTTTCTGTTATTTCGCTTATTTTGTCAAAGTTGATGTCATCTTCAACTTTCATTCTTTTGGTGTGAATTTCAAGGATGTGCTTTCTTCCGTTTTTTGTAGGATTTGGAACTTCTATAGTTCTGTCAAATCGTCCAGGTCTTAAAAGGGCATCATCCAGAATGTCAGGTCTGTTTGTAGCTCCGATAATTCCAACATCTCCTCTTGAATCGAATCCGTCAAGTTCAGCTAAAAGCTGCATCAAGGTTCTCTGGACTTCTCTGTCTGCACCGCTGGTTTCTCCCATTCTTTTTGTTCCTATTGCATCGATTTCATCGATGAAAATTATTGTAGGGGTCTTTTCACGTGCAAGTTCAAACACTTCCCTGACATATCTGGATCCTTCTCCGAGATATTTGTTTACAAACTCTGATGCCACCAGTTTTATGAATCTTGCTTTGGTTTCATTTGCTACCGCTTTTGCAAGGAGTGTTTTTCCTGTTCCCGGAGGTCCGTAGAGAAGAATTCCTTTTGGAGGGTCTATTCCAATTTCTTCAAATATTTCAGGGTGTTTTATCGGAAGCTCAACGGTTTCTCTCAGCTCTACTATCTGGTATTTGAGACCTCCGATATCTTCGTAAGTTACATTAGGCCGTTCTTCAATTTCCATTGCGGTGATGTTTTTATCTTTCTTTTTTGGAAATACGTTGACGACTGTCAAATTGGTTTGGTTCAGCGCTACTCTGGATCCAGGTTCTAATAAATCCTTATTGATTGAACCGGGGTAGTTTACAAGAAACTCATGGCCAACGTTTCCCTGGATTCCGACCTGTTTGTCATCGAATACTTCCGTTACTGTTGCAAGGATTAGTGGAGTTTTCTTGAATGAGTTGATTTCTCCTTTAAGTTCTCTGATTTTGCCTTCAAGCTGGCGGTTGTTGACATTGGATTTCAACTGTTCTCCTTCAAGACTTCTGATTTTTTCACTCAATTCTTCGATTTTGTTATTATCTTCTTTTAAGGATTCTATCAGTTCTTCTTTTGTGGCATCTTCAAGGGATTCCATGCTATCACCTTGTATTTAGATTTGTTGGGCATATTATTTTAACATTAACATTATCAGGTTCATATTTAAAAGCAATTTTTGAGTTGTGTGTGACTTCTAATTTTCAAACATAAGTTCAATGCCAAGGATTTAAACTCAAAAACTTTTCTCTCACATCTATATTTTTTAAAGTATATTTTCCCGTTTTAATAGATATTAAATATTTAAAATGCTTTATTTTTATTTTTAATTTACTTATACTCCAAGTATATGAATAAAAAGACTAATAGACAATGCTCCGGGTTGTTTTTAAGAATGAACGATAATCAAAATGAAAAAATGAGGGAATATACAATTAGTGGAAATAAGAAAGATGGTGCATATCTCTCCAATCAGGTTCGGGAATTCATATCCTGCGATAAATCTGCTCTCTATGTTAGTTCGGCGGTAGAGGAAATGATTGTCCATATTGTGGATATGAATGATGATTTGGAATGGATTGATGTAATCATTCGTTATAATGGTGAATATACTGTTATTTCAATGAAATATTCCGGAATAGGATATAATACAAATGATGATTCAAATTTCAATTGCGAGAATACTGGTATATTAAGCAGCATTTCAGACAGTATTGATAATTCTCAAATATTGGGGTTAAATAATATTGTCATGACAATTAAAATGTGATTGATGAATGTATTTTCATCTGAAATTGAATATCATAATCCATCACCATTTTTTTTTAATTTGTAGGTTTAGAAGGTTTTCATATATGGTGTATCTAAGCTTGGATTTTCTCCTATACCTTGCTTTAACAGATGTATATATCCCAATTTAAAAATCAGTGGAAATTTCAAAACGTTAATGTTAAAATTGAGTCTATTAGATTAAGAGTTAAAATAAAAAAAGAAGTAAAATAGATAGAAGTCTATCTATTTGATTAAGTCAGAATCGGATTGGTCTAACCATTCGTTAACGATTTTTACTGCACAG